>NZ_LOSQ01000029.1:0-146296 GCF_001595485.1 Micrococcus sp. CH7 | reverse complement strand
TTGAGGAACTTCCATCCTGCGGGAGAGGTCCGCTCGTCTCATCTCAGCCCGGCACCCATGTCAAGAACCTCATGCCCCACAACACCTAGAGGTGTACAACGGGGGGATGCCACCCGAACCCTCTGCCCCGTCCGCCGAGCGCGGACCCGCCCGCCCCCACCCGGCCGACGTCGCCGCCCGCCCGGACGCCCCCTCCCCGCGGGCGACCGCCCTGCTGTTCGCGCTCGCGGTGGCCGCCGGCTCCGTGATGCCGCTGCAGGGCCGCATCAACTCCCGCCTCGCCCACCTGACGGGCGACCCCGTCCTCGCCGCGCTGTGCTCCTTCGCGGCGGGCCTGGTCGTCATGGTGCTCGTGAGCGTGCTGACGCCGCGGGGCCGCCGGGGCCTGGCCCGCATCCGCCCGGCCCTCGCCGCGGGGTCCGTGCGCCCGTGGTACGCGGTGGCGGGCGTGATCGGCGGACTCCTGGTGCTCACCCAGTCCGCGACGATCGGCCCCCTCGGCGTGGCCGTGTTCACGGTCGCCGTGGTCACCGGGCAGGTGGTCGGCGGGATGGTCGTGGACCGGCTCGGGCTCAGCCCCGCCGGGGTGCAGCGCCTGACGCCGCGGCGCCTCACGGGGGCGGCGCTCGCCCTGGCCGCGGTCGCCCTCGTGGTGTGGCCCAAGCTCGGCGAGGCCGGCGGCGGGCCCGGCTGGGCGCTGCTGGCCCTGCTGCCCCTGCTGGCCGGCCTGGCCACCGCCGGACAGCAGGTGTTCAACGCCCGTCAGGCCACGGCCTACGGCACCGCCATCCCGGCGACCCTGGTCAACTTCACCGCCGGCGTCCTCTTCCTCGGGATCGTGTGGGGCGGGATCGTCCTGGCCTCCGGCCACGGCATGCCCGCGCTGCCGCACGACTGGCGGCTCTACTTCGGCGGCCCGCTGGGGTGCGTATTCATCGGGGTGGGCGCCATGGTCGTCCCGCGCCTGGGCGTCTTCGCCGCCACCCTCGGCCTGGTCTCGGGCAACCTCCTGGGCTCCCTCATGGTGGACCTGGTGGCCCCCACCGACGGATCCACGGTCACCACGACGACGGTGCTGGGCACCCTGGGCGCCCTCGCCGCCGTCACGCTTGCGTCCTGGCCGGCGCGGCGCCGGTAGCGCCGCCCGCGGCGACAGCCCGCGGTCACCGCGCGGGACTCAGGCGCGGGCCACGGTCCCCCGCCGCCCGTGCCGGCGACCGTGCATCACGAAGTAGTACCCGGCGGCGATCACCAGCACACCCGCCAGGGCCGCGTACATGGCGCCGTAGCCGGCGGAGGCCACGAGTCCGCCGAGGAGCACGGGGCCCAGGCCCAGCCCCACGTCCGCGAACAGCATGAGGGTGGAGATGCCGGCGCCGAGCTGGTGGGAGGGCACCGCGTTCACGGCGATCGCCTGGGCCGCGGGCATGAGCGTGCCGTAGCCGAGGCCGCTCAGCGCCCCGGCCAGCACCACCTGCCAGTCGCGCGTGGCGAAGGCCAGCACCAGGAGCGCGGCCGTGAAGCAGAGGAGTGCGGGGTAGACGACGGCGTCGTCCCCCCGGCGGTCCTGCAGGGTGCCCAGGGTGAGGCGCATGACGAGCATCGCCGCGGCGTAGGCCAGGAAGAAGAGGCCGGCGCCGGCCGTGAGCCCGCGCTCCACCGAGTAGGCGTTCAGGTAGGTGAGGATCCCGGCGTAGCTCAGGCCCACCAGCAGCATGAAGCCACTGATCGGCAGCACCGCCGGGTGCAGCACGGAGCGCAGGCGGAAGCCCACCGCGGGGGCGGGGTGCTCCAGGGGGACCTCGCCGGCGGCGCGCTCGCCGTCGACGCCCGCCGCGGCGGGCGCCTCGCGCACCAGCAGGCCCAGCACGAGGCTGACCACCGTGATCCCCAGAGTCGCCCGGAACAGCCACACGTAGCCGATGGAGCCGGCGAGGAAGAGCCCCAGGGCGGGGCCGATCGCGGTGGCCAGGGTGGTGCCCAGCGCGAGGTGGCCGGTGGCCTCCGCGCGTCGCCCGTCGGGGATGGCCGCCTGGGCCAGGGCCATGACGGCGGTGCTGGCGAAGGCGTAGCTGGCACCGTGGAGCATGCGCACCGCCACCAGGGCCGGCAGCGAGGAGGCGACGAGGTAGAGCGTGCAGGACAGCGCGACGGCGACCAGGGCCACCACCAGGACGCGGCGCTTGCCGAAGCGGTCCACCACGTGGCCGGTGACCACGCGGCTGAGGGTGGCGCCGATGACGAAGGCGCTCGAGGCCAGCCCCGCCCCGGCGTCCGAGGCGGCGAACTGCCGGACCGCGTACACGGCCATGGTGGTGACGAGGGCGTAGAACGCGAGGAACTGGAGGAAGGAGACCACCCAGGCGAGGACGAAGGTGGGGGAGGCGATGCGTTCCTGCTCGGCGATTTGCATGATGCAAAAGGTAGCATCGTTTGCATGATGCAATCATCTGAGGGGGCGTGGGTCGACCCGGTCGAAGGGATCATGTACGAGCACATGCTCCTGCTGCGGGTGGCCACGCAGGGGGTGGCCCCCTACGGCCGGTCGAGCGCGCTGGAGCGCAGCGCCACCGTGCTGCTCGCCCGCCTGGAGGCGGGCGGGGCCATGAGCATCGCCGAGCTGGCCGAGGCCTTCGACCTCGACGTCTCCACCGTCCACCGGCAGGTGGCCGCCGCCATGAAGGCCGGCCTCGTCGAGCGGGTGGTGGACCCCGACGGCGGCTCCGCCCGGCTGCACCGTCCCACGGAGGAGGGACGCGCCCGCCTCGCCGCGGAGCTGAGCTCCCGCGCGGACAACGTGGCGCAGATCGTCTCCTCCTGGCCCGCCGAGGACGTCGTCGAGTTCAGCAGGCTCCTGCGGCGTTTCAACGAGGGGGCGGAGGAGCGCCGGGGCCACCCGTGGCCCCGACCGCAGACGGGCCCCGGTGCGGAGGACCCCCGGCTCTGAGCACCGCGCCCGCCCTCAGGCGCGACGGATGCGGTCGGCCAGCGCGGCCGACTCCGCCGGGTCCAGCACGGCCGCCGGATGCGGCCCCGCCGCGGCGAGGCGCTCCGTGCAGCCGGCCTCTCCCAGCGGCGCCCCCGCGGCCAGCACGACGTTGCCCCAGTCCAGGCGCTCCAGCATCCCCTGGTCCGCGAGCGTCCACGGGCCGGGCACCCCGGCCTCGGCGGCCGCCTCCTCGAGGGCGCCCAGCTCGGCGCCCAGGAAGCGCAGGCCGGCGTCGTCGCCGATGTTCACCAGCAGCACCCCGCCCGCCGTCAGCAGCTCGAGCAGCTCCCCGTAGAACACGGCGCCGCGCAGGTGCTCGGCGCCCTCCTCGCCGGTGCCGATGTCCAGCACGACGGCGTCGAACCGCTCCCCGTCCAGCGCGAGGTCGACGGCGGCCAGGCGCGCGTCCGCGACCACGGAGACGAGGTCCGTGCCCGCCGGCAGGGGCAGCTCGGCGAGCACGAAGGACACGAGCTCCCGGTCCAGGTCGACCACCGTCTGCTCCGAGCCGGGCCGGGTCGCCTGGAGGTAGCGCGGCAGGGTCAGCGCGCCCGCGCCGAGGTGCAGGACCCGCACCGGCGCGCCCGCCGGAGCGACGCCGTCGAGCACGTGGGCCATGCGGCGCAGGTACTCGTAGCGAATGCGCAAGGGGTCGGCCAGGTCCACGTGGGACTGGACGGCCCCGCCGATCTCCAGGACGAACCCGCCGAACTCGTCGGGGGCGATGCGGGCGTCCACGCCCGACGTGGACAGGTGGACGGTGCGGCCGGAGGGGGAGGGCTGGGCGGGCATGCCCCCAGCATCCCACCCCTCAGTACGCTGGACGGATGAGTCAGAACGTCCTCACCGTCTACGGCGCCGACTGGTGCCGCGACTGCCTGCGCACCAAGCGCCAGCTCGACGAGCTCGGCGTCGCCTACGACTACGTGGACCTCGTCGCCGACCCGGCCCAGGCCGATGCCGCCGAGCGGATCTCCGGCCGGAAGAACATCCCCGTGGTCGTGTTCCCCGACGGCGACCACCAGGTGGAGCCGACCAACGAGGAGACCGCGGCCAAGCTCACCGCGCTGGGCCTGATCTGAGGTCGGGCCGCCCCCGGCGCGAGCCCCGCCGGCGCTCTCGGTGGGCGCGCACCGGGGTCTACGCTCTCCCCATGGAGCACATCGACGAGACCGCCCTGCCCGCCCCCGAGGACCGCGTCGTGTCCGCGACCCGTCACGTCGACGCGCCGGCCGGCGTCGTCTTCGAGCTGATCGCGGACCCGGCCCGCCAGCCCGAGTGGGACGGCAACGACAACCTGGCCGAGGCCGCCCCCGGGCAGCGGGTGACCGCCGTCGGGGACGTGTTCGTCATGACCCTGCAGAAGGGCGTGGACCGCGCGAACCACGTGGTCGAGTTCGAGGAGGGCCGTCGCATCGCCTGGAAGCCCTCCGAGGTCGGCGGGGAGCCGTTCGGCCAGCTGTGGCGGTGGGAGGTCGACGGCGACGACGACGGCGGCTGCCGCGTCACCCACACCTATGACTGGACGCGGCTCGCCGACCCGAAGCGCATCCAGAAGGCGCTGCGGACCGGCGAAGAGCAGCTCCGCGCGTCGATCGACCGGCTCGCGGAGCTGGCCGAGCGCCAGGGCTGACCGGCCTGCCTCGGCTCATACGGAATCCGTTGCGGTTCTGACCCTTCTGACGGCCGAACCGGCGGCCAGAAGGGTCAGATCCGCAGAAGATCCGGCCCCGGCCCCGGCCCCGGCCCGGGCGCGGGACGGTGCCGACGTGGTCTGCCCCGTCGTGCGCCGCTTCACGGCAGCGCCAGCCGGAACACCTTCTTCCACGCGGAGCCCACCTGCCGCAGCAGCGGGCCGGTCGTGTACGGCAGGCCGTAGCGGGCGCAGATCTCGCGGACCCTGGGCGCCACCTCGGCGTACCGGCTGGACGGCAGGTCCGGGAACAGGTGGTGCTCCACCTGGTGGGAGAGGTTGCCGGTCATGAAGTGCATCAGCTTCGAACCGGAGATGTTCGCGGAGCCGATCATCTGCCGCACGTACCAGTCGCCGCGGGTCTCGCCGTCCACCATCTCCTCGGAGAACGTCTCCGCACCCTCCGGAAAGTGCCCGCAGAAGATGACCGCGTGCGCCCAGATGTTGCGCAGGCCGTTGGCCAGCAGCGTGCCCGCGAGCGTGGCCTTGCCCGAGCCCGTCAGCACCTCGGCGACGGCCGGCGTGGCCACGTAGTCCTTGGCGAACTGCCGGGCCGCCTTGACGCCCACGGAGCGCAGATCCGTCATCAGCTCCTCGCGGGACTTCTCGCCGCTCTGCACGCGGTCCAGCTCGAGGTCGTAGAGGGCGATGCCCCACTCGAAGATCGGCGCCAGCCCCGCATTGATCACGGGGTTGAGCAGGTGGCGGGGCCGCCACGGCTCGGACTCGTCCATGCGCAGGACGTTGTAGCCCACGTCGCGGTCCTTGCCCACCACGTTGGTCCAGCGGTGGTGCAGGTCGTTGTGGGTGTTCTGCCACGCCCGCGACGGCGTCACGAAGTCCCACTCCCACGTGGTGGAGTGGATGTCCGGGTCGCGCATCCAGTCCCACTGGCCGTGGAGCACGTTGTGCCCGATCTCCATGTTCTCCACGATCTTCGCGACCGTGAGCATGGCTGTGCCCGCCACGAACGCGGCGGGGTGGCGTGCGTTGAGCAGGAGGGCGCGGCCGCCGAGCTCGAGCCGGCGCTGCCAGCGGATGACGCGGCGGATGTAGGCCGCATCGGAGGCGCCGCGGCGGGCGAGCACGTCGTCGCGGATCGCGTCCAGCTCACGGCCCAGCTCGGCCACCTGCGCGTCCGTCAGGTGGGCGGCGCCGGGCGGGCGCACCGCCGGGCTCCCGACGACGCCCGGCAGCCCCGGCGTCGTGGCGGCGGCGGTGGAGCGGGACGTGGCGGCACGGGACTCGGCGGTGTGGGGAGCCCAGCTCGTGGTGTCGGGGCGGTCCTGCGGCAGGACCCGGGCGGCGCGGCCGCGCACGGTGGTGCCGGGGATGGCCAGGGCCAGATCGTCCGGGGCGGTGGCGCCGGTGCGGTCGGGGGCGGTGGGGGTCTGGGTCATGTGATGCTCCTGGGGGCGGGAGGCGGGGATGGTCAGGGAGGCCCGGGTCGCGGGCCGGGCGTCAGGTTCACAGGCCGAGGCTCAGCGGGCCGGCGGCGGCGCTCACGCAGGTCTGGATCAGTTCGCCGGGCTCGCCGTGCACCTGTCCGGTCCGCAGGTCCGTGACCTGGCCCGAGCGCAGCGGCGTGAGGCATGCGTGGCAGATGCCCATGCGGCAGCCGGCGGGCGCGGCGACGCCGGCGTCCTCGGCCACCACGAGCAGCGGCACGTCGCCGGGGGCGTCCACCTCGACGTCGGCGTGCTCGAACACCACGCGGCCGCCGGCCCCCGCCACGCCCGGGGCGAAGTCGGCCTGGAACCGCTCGATGGTGAGGTCCGCGGCCGCCTCGCGCCGCCACAGGGCCTCGGCGTCGTCGAGGAACCCGGCCGGCCCGCACGCGTAGGCGGCCCGCTCGCGCCAGTCGGGGCAGAGGCCCTCGAGCTGCGCGGGGGAGGAGAGGTCGAGGCGGCCCGCCTCCGCGGTGTGGTGGTGCACCACGCGCAGGCCCGGGAACTGGTCGGCCAGCTCGGCCAGCTCCTCGCGGAACAGGGCGTCCTCGGGGGTGCGGGAGGAGTGGATGAGCACCACGTCGGCATCCCGGCGCGTCGGCACGAGCGTGCGGATCATGGACATCACCGGGGTCAGGCCTGAGCCGGCGGTGAGCATGAGCAGCGGGCGCGGCTCGTCCGGCAGGGTGAAGTCGCCCTCGGGGATGTCGAGGAAGAGGACGTCGCCGGGCTTCGTGTGGCGCACGAGCGTGCCGGAGACGAGGCCGATGTCGGACACCGTGATCTCCGGGTCCGCGCCCGCGGGGGCGGAGAGCGAGTAGGAGCGCCACTGCCGCACCCCGTCCACGTCGACGCCGATGCGTGCCCACTGGCCGGCGTCGTGGGCCCGCCAACCCGGTCCGGGACGGAACGCGATGGTGACGGCGCCGGGCGTCGCGCGGGCGACGGAGGTGACCACCCCGCGCAGCTGGCGGGAGGAGTGCACGGGGTCGAACAGGCCGAGGACGTCCTGCGGTGTGAGCGGGTGCAGGAGCGTCGTGACCAGGCGGGTGAGCAGGAAGGGGCCGGGCATGCCCCCACGCTATGGCGCAGCGCGCCATGATTCTTCATGTCGGACGTACGATCGACCCGCAGGATTCATCGTGAGGAGACAAGATCATGGCCTCAACCCCCGCCCCGACGCGCGGCACCGACTGGCACCCGCCGTGGCTGTCCCTGCCTTCGGACCTCCCCGGCCGGCTGGCCCCCGCGATCCCGGCCATCATGCAGCGCATCATCGAGACGGTGCCGGAGCAGATCCCGGCGTACGTGAGCGCCCGGGACGGCCGCTACGGCGAGAACCTGACGCGCGGGGTGACCGCGGCGCTCGAGCAGCTGATGAGCCTGCCAGGCACCGCCCGTCCCGCGCTCAGCCCCGAGACGCGGGCGCTCATGGCCTACCTGGGCGCGGGGGAGTTCCGGGAGGGCCGCACGATGGACGCCCTGCTCGGCGCTTACCGGGCCTCCGCACGGATCGTGTTCCGGGACCTGTCCGCCGAATGCGCCCACCTCGGCATGGGCATGTCCGTGGTGATCGACCTCGGCGAGTCCATCTGGGCCTACATCGACGAGCTCTCCTCGGTCAGCGCCCAGGCGTACGCGGAGGCGCAGTCCGCCCAGGCGGGCGTGCTCGAGCTGCACCGCGCCGCCCTCGCCACCGCCCTGGTCCGGGGCGGGACCGAGGAGAAGGAGGTGCAACGGCTGGCCGCGCTCGCGGACTGGCGGCTGCCGCGCCGGCTGGCGGTGGTGGTGCTGCCCGCGGACGCCGGCGTCGCCGTCCGGGAGAGGCTGGGCCGGGCCGGGCTCGTGGTGGAGCGGGACTCGGAGGTGGTCGCCGTGATCGACGCGACGCCCTCCCAGGGCCGCCGCGAGCGCATGCTGCGCCTGCTGGCGGGGACGGCCGCCGTCGTCGGGCCGGCCGTGGACTGGCCGCTCGTGCCCCACTCCTACCGGGTGGCCCGCACGCTGGCCGTCCAGGAGGCGGCGGGCCGGACGGCGGAGCCCGCGCAGGGGGAGGACGACGACGGCGCCCCGTCCCCGATCCTCGCCGCGGACCACCTGGCGCGCGTGGTGCTGGGGGCCGAGCCGCGCGTCGTGACGCAGCTGGCCGAACGCGTGCTGGCGCCCCTGGACGAGGTGAGCGAGGCGAAGCGGGCGGTGCTGGAGGAGACCCTGCTCGCCTGGCTCACGCACTGGGGCCAGCGGGCGCCGATCGCCGCGGAGCTCGGCGTGCACCCCCAGACCGTGGGGTACCGGGTGGGCCGGCTGCGCGAGCTGTTCGGGGAGGCCCTCGAGGACCCCGACGCGCGGTTCGACCTGGAGATCGTGCTGCGGGCGCGGCGGGACGGGGTCGGGTGAGCGGGGCGGCAGGGGGTGCCGTCTGACGGGGGCCTTCACTAGCGTGGGTGGACCACGCATCCCGACGAGGGACCCCGACGAGAGAAGAGGGACAGTGCCATGACGAACGCCCCGAACCGCGACGAGCTCCCCCTGCCGGACTACGACCACATCCCCAACGGCACGCTGCCGACCCGGATCACCGGCCTCGACGAGTCGCAGGTGGAGCAGCTGCTCGCCTACGAGCGCGCCCACGGCGACCGCCTGCCCGTGGTGCAGGTCCTCGAGACGCGGCTCGAGGCGCTGCGCTCCGGCGCCCAGCCCTCCGGCGATCAGGTGCCGGACACCCCGGAGGTCGGCGGCTCCCGCACCGGCTCGCCCGTGACCCCGGAGACGAGCGGCCCGCCCGTGGAGCCCCTGAGCCGCGGCATCCCGGCCGACCCGCAGCACCCCGGCAACCGCTGAGCCGGCCGGGCGTCGCCTGACAGGGCGGCCCCCCGCGGAACGCGGCCACGACGCCCCGTCTCCTTCCTGTGAGAGGCGACGCGTCGTGGCCGCCTCGCGTTCCGGGCGATCCCGCGGTCCGGCCACGGAGCGCCTGCGAGGGTCCCCGTAGCGTGTTTGTGAGCTGGGTTATATTTCGACACAGCTGCGGCGGGCCTTCGGGCGCTGACGTGCGAGGCTGCCGGATTCCCGGCTGTCCGGCTCCTACTCACGGATGGGTGAAACGGCATGACTGAATTCGAGGACAAGCTTGCGCAAGTGGCTCGGCGAGCCCGCGACTACGCAAGCTCCCTGGACACGGAAGAGGCGACGAAGAACGCGCTCGTCATGCCATTCATCTCGCAGGTGTTGGGCTACGACGTGTTCGATCCCCAGGAGGTCGTCCCGGAGTTCGTCGCAGATCTGGGCCTGAAGAAGGGGGAGAAGATCGACTACGCCATCATGCGGGAGGGGAAGGTCAACATCCTCGTGGAGGCCAAGAAGGTCGGCTCGGAGCTGTCCCTGGCGCACGCGAGCCAGCTGGTGCGCTACTTCCACACCAGTGAAGCGCGGATCGGCGTGCTCACCAACGGGCGGGTGTGGAACTTCTACACGGACCTCGACAAGGCCAACATCCTCGACGAGCGTCCGTTCCTCGTCCTCGATCTTCTGGACATCGACCCGGTCACCGTGCCGAAGCTCGAGCAGCTGGCGAAGGGATCCTTCGATCTCGACTCGGTCATCGCCGCAGCCGAGGAGCTGAAGTACGTATCGGCCATCAAGCGCGAGATTTCTGCCGAGATGGCTGCGCCGAGCGATGAGTTGGTGAAGGTCCTCGCCAAGCGCGTGTACTCCGGGTACATGAACGCCAAGGCGGTGGAGACCTTCACCCGGCTCACCGAGGAGGCTGCGCGCCAGTACATCAACGATCGCGTCAACGCGCGGCTGAAGACTGCCCTGGGCGACCAGGTCGCTCCGGTACTGGCGGCTCCCGCTGAGCCCGTGGCCACCGGCGATCAGACGGTCCTGTCCGACGAGGAGAACGGTCAGGAGGGCCAGCTCAAGCCGGGCGTGGTGACGACCGAAGAGGAGATCGAGGGTTTCCGCATCATCAAGGCGATTCTCGCCGGAATCGTGCCGATGAACCGCGTCTACATGCGCGACGCAGCCTCGTACTGCAGCGTCATCCTGGACGACAACAATCGGAAGCCGATCGCGCGCCTTCACTTCGACGGGAAGGTGAAATATCTGGTGCTGTTCGATGCGGACAAGAACAGGACGCGGGCCGACCTCGAGAACTTGGAGGACATCTACGAATCCGCCGAGGCACTGCGGAGCGTCGTCAGCTCCTACGTCGGGGCCTGAGCGGACTCTGACCCGCCTACTGACCGGATCCGGCCCGCGGGCGGGCAGGACTGTGCCCCGCCGCCGTCGATGCGCCACCCTGGTGCGCACGCCCCGGTGGGACAGACCCGCCGGGCGCCGACCCGAGAGGACGTCATGACCCATCACGAGCGCGACGACCGCCAGGCCCTGGCCGCCGGCGAGACCTACCTGATCCACGTGCTGGAGACCTCCGACCCGCCCGGCAACCCGGACCACTACCGGATCACGGACGCGGTCGAGGCCCACCACGCGTCCACCGGCTCCTACGACGTCGAGGCCGGCGGCCTGGACGCCGCCCGCGAGCTGCTCGCCCGCCACGCCAAGTGAGCGACCGGGGCTGAGACGTCCGGCCGGGCCGCGCCTCACGCGCCCGGCCGGAGCCTCATCCCCAGCACGGTGCGCGCCTCGAGCCCCAGAGCCGCGCGGGCCTCGGGCGCGCCGGTGCGGTCCTCGCCCACCACGGTCATCCCGATCCGCTCGGCCACCCGGCGCGAGGCCGTGTTCTCCGGGTGGATGATCGCCACGAGCTCGTGGTGCCCCAGCACGTCCCGGGCGTGGTCCCGGCAGGCGGCGGCCGCTTCGGTGGCGTAGCCGCGCCCCCACAGGTCGGCCCGCACGTGGTAGCCGACCTCCAGGCGAGGCTCCCCGTTGACCTCCTGCCACGTCAGGCCGCAGTCGCCCACGAAGCCGGGCCCGCCGTCGTCGTGGGTCTCGATGATCCACAGCCCGTGCCCGTCCTGCGCGTACCGGCGCCGGTTGCCCGCGATCCACGCCGCCGCCTCCGCGCGCGTGCGCGGGGCGGGGTAGAAGCGCATCACCACGGGATCGGCGAGGAGGCCGGCCAGGTGGTCGAGGTCGGCGTCGGCCATCTCGCGGAAGCGCAGACGGGCGGTGGGGGCGGGCGGCATGCGCCCAGGCTAGCGGCGGGCGGATGCGCCCCGCCTCTTGTCTGCGCGGGGCCGGGCTGGTCGACTGTGCCCATGCCGCATTCCCTCTCCCTGCGCCCGTTGCGGGTGGATGACGCCGAGGCCATGGCCGCGGTCCTCGCCGACCCGGACCTGTACACGTACACCGGCGGGACGCCGCCGGGCGAGGAGGAGCTGCGGCAGCGGTACGCGATCCTCGCGCGCGGTCGCTCCGAGGACGGCGCGGAGGACTGGGCCAACTGGATCGTGGTGCTGGAGCCGGAGGGCCGGCCGGTCGGCTACGTCCAGGCCACCATCCCCGTGGACGGGGGACCCACGCAGATCGCCTGGCTGATCGGCACGCCGTGGCAGGGCCGCGGGCTGGCGAAGGAGGCCGCCGGCCTCCTCAAGGGCGAGCTGCGGGACCGGGGGGTGCGGCGCCTCGTGGCGGATGTCCACCCCGAGCACACGGCCTCCCAGCGGGTCGCCCAGGCGATCGGCCTGGCGCCGACGGACGAGGTCGTGGACGGGGAGGTCCGCTGGGCCGGGTCCGTGGACGACGGCGGCGGCCCGGTCACCGGCTGAGGCCGCGGCGCCGCTCCGGGTAGGAGCCGCCGAGCTCCACGCCCCGCTCGGCCAGGTAGGCCTCCGGGTCCACCGGCTCGCCGTCCACGCGCAGCTCCAGGTGCAGGTGCACGCCGGTGGCGGCGCCGGTCTGCCCGACGCCGGCCAGGTGGTCCCCGGCGGAGACGCGCTGGCCCGCGTCCACCACGGTGGAGTCCGGGGCGGCGTGCAGGTAGCGCCACACGTGGCCGTCCCCGGCGTCCACGGCGAGCAGGTTGCCGCCCGCGTCCCCGCCGGCCTCCACGAACAGGACTCGGCCGTCGGACACCGAGTGGAAGGGCGTGCCCTCCGGCACCCCGCCGAGGTCCACGCCGTCGTGGCGGGTCAGGGCCTCCTCGGACACCCCCGAGGGCACCACGCCCTCGCCGAACGGGTTGGGGCGGGGCCCGAAGCGGGAGGTCACGCGGCCCTGCACGGGCTCGGCGTACCCCTGCGTGTTCACCGTGGGCGGGGCGGGGGTGAAGCCGCCGTTCCAGCGCCGCCGCTCGGCGCCCGCGCCGGCGTCGTCCCGGCCGGCCGGACCGAACGCGAGGACCAGCGCCAGGACGGTCGCGATCAGGGCCAGCGCCCCCACTGCGGCCAGCACGCCCCCGGCCACACCGCTGCCCGGGGAGCCGGCGCCGGGGGTCGGGGTGGTCATCCCCTCAGTCTGTCATGCAGGGTCGGGACGGCCCCGGCCTTCGCCCACGGCATCCCGGCCCGCCACCAGCTCCCGCCCGCGCTCGTAGTCCTCGTCCGCGTTGTAGGTCAGCACGCCCACCACGCGGTCCTGCGCGTCCATGTACCAGAGAGTGAACCCGCCGGTGCGCTCCACCATGCGGGCCTGCTCGTGGCCGTCGCCCCACGCGGCGTGCTTGAGCGTGTGCTCGCCGATGGTGCTCCAGAACCCGGGCACGGCCTCCCACCGCCGCAGGGACTCCGGGTCCGCCGTCGCCGCGTGGGCCAGCACGGAGGCCTGGCCGGCGCCGCCCGGCACGCCGACCTCGGTGCGGGCCGCGTTGTGCCCGGCGACCTCGCCCATGCCGAGGGCGTCGCCCCAGTGCTCCACGGGGATCGGCCGGCCGGCCACGGCGTGGTGGGCGCGGGCCACGTCCCCGGCCACCCACACGCCCGGCGCCGCCGCCAGGTGCTCGTCCGCCACGATCCGCCCCTCGTGCATGGTCAGCTCGGAGTCCTCGAGCCACCCGCCCCCCGGCTCGACCCCCACCGCGGCGAGGATCAGGTCCGGGGCGAGCGTGGCGCCGTCGTCGAGGTGGACGGTGCGCGGGGCGCGCACCTGCCCCACCCGCACGCCGGTGCGCAGCTCGACGCCGGCGCCGATCAGCCACTGCGCGATCCGATCGCCCGCCTCGCGGCCGAGCCGCTTCTGCTGCGGCACCTCGTCCGGGGTGACCAGCGTGGTGGCCACCCCGCGCAGGGCCAGGGAGGCGGCCGCCTCGCAGCCGATGAACCCCGAGCCGATCACGACGGCGGAGCGCGCGTGCCCGGCGGAGGCCACCAGGCGGCGGGCGTGGTCGAGAGAGCGCAGCAGGTGCACCTCGGCGTCGTCGTCCGCGACGGGCAGGGGCTTCGGGTGCGCGCCGAGGGCGAGGATCAGGCGCTCGAAGCGGACCGGCTCCTCGCCGACCCGCAGCGTCCGGGCACCCAGGTCCGCGTGGGTGACGGTCACGCCCCGGCGCAGCTCGACGGCGTCCGGCAGGTCCTCCAGCACCGTCGGCTCCGGTTCGGCGGTGCCGCGCAGGAGCTCCTTGGACAGCGGCGGACGCTCGTACGGGTGGTCCACGTCCGAGGTGAGCATGAGGACGGGGCCGGGTCCCCCGGCGTCGACGTAGGCGCGGGCGGCGCTGACGCCGGCGGGGCCGCTGCCCACGATCACGAGCGGGAACGGGGTGGAGCTGTGCTGGGCCATGCGGCCAGCATGCGCACCCGTCACGGGCGGAAGCCAGGGCCGACGGACACCCCGGCTCCGGCATACTGCCCGCATGGACCCCTCCCTGGTGTGGCTGCCGGCCGTCGTCGCGCTGGCCGCGATCACCGTGGGCGGCACGCTCCAGCGGGTGAGCGGCATGGGCGTCGGCATGATCGCCGCACCCACGCTGTCCCTGCTCCTGGGCCCGGTGGCGGGGGTGACGCTGTCCAACGTGGCCGCCTCGGTGTCCGCGGTGCTGCTGTTCGCGGTGCTCCACAGGCACGTGGACTGGCCGCGCTTCGTCCGCCTCGCACCCCTGCTCGTGGCCGGCTCGTTCGCGGGGGCGTGGGCCGTGCGGGTCCTGGACGCCCACGCCCTCGAGATCCTCCTGGGGTCCTCCGTGCTGGTGGCCGTGGCCGCCGTCCTGGGCCTGCAGCAGCGCTTCACCGCCCAGGGGAACGGGGCCGTGTTCGCCTCCGGCGCCGTGGCCGGGTTCATGAACACCACCGCGGGCATCGCCGGGCCGGCGCTCGCGGTCTACGCGGTGGCGAGCCGGTGGGACCAGCGCTCGTGGGCGGCCACCCTCCAGCCCGTGTTCCTGCTGGCCAATCTCACCTCGCTGGTCACCAAGTCGCTGTTCGGCGCGGCCGTGCCCGCGGGGCTGCACGTGCCGTGGCCGGTGTGGGTCGCCGTGGTGGTGGGCGGCCCGCTGGGTGTCCTGCCCGGTTCGGTGGTGGCCCGCCGGGTGGACCCCGCGAAGGCGCGCGTCCTCGCGATCTGCCTGGCCGGCGTCGGGGGCACGCTGGCGCTGGTGCGCGGTGTGGCCGGCACCCTGGGCTGAGGCGGGGCCGGCGCGCAGGCGTCAGGGCAGGAGGGAGCGCACGGCCGCGGCCAGCGTGTCCCGCACGTCGTCCACCGTCAGGTCCTCCGGGGCCAGGTGCCGCTCGACCGACAGCGTGTGCACGAGCATCAGGAGCATGGCCGCAGTGTGCGTGACCTGCTCGTCCGGGACGTCGGCCAGCACGCGGTGCTCGCGCAGCAGGCCGGCCAGGAAGTCCCGCCGCCGGACGGTCAGCGTCCGGTAGGCTCTCCCCACGGCGGGCTCGCGCAGGCCCACGGCCTGGAACTCGTGGAGGAGCAGGGGCCAGGAGCCCGTGGTCTCGAGCACGACGTCGGCCAGGGCCTCCGCCACGCGGGCCACCAGGTCCTCGCGCGGCAGGTCGGGGTCGTCCAGGGCGTCGGCGACGCCGTCCATGGCTCGGGTGGTCGCCCGCTCGAACTGGACGGTGCAGGCGGCGGCGAAGAGGTCCGGCTTCCCCGCGAAACCGGAATAGACGGCGCCCTTCGTGTAGCCGGCCTCCGCCGCGATGCGGGCGAGGGAGGAGCGCGCGTAACCCTCCCGTCCGAACACCCGAGCCGCGTGGTCGAGGATGGCCGCGCGGACATCCTCGCGGCGGGGTCGGGTCGCCATGTTGCCCTCTCGATGCCGATGGTATTGAATACCGATGGTATTGAATCCGCCTCGACTCGGCAAAGAGGGCCCATGTCTTCCACTCCCACCGACGCCGATCACCATGGCCCCGGGCCCGCCCCCGACCCGGCGCACCTCGACGACCTCCCGCCCGCCACCCTCGTGGCGCGCGGTCTGACCCTGCGCGGCAGTCGCGGGCCGGTGTTCGGCTCCCTCGACCTCGTGCTGCCCCCGCAGACCCACCTGGCCGTGCTCGGAACCCAGGGCTCGGGCCGCTCGGCCCTGCTGCTCGCCCTCACGGGGCGCCTGCAGGGCGTGCGGGGCGAGCTCGTGCTCACCGGCGGCCCCGTGGACGTCGCCCTGGACGGGCCGGAGCGGCCCGCCGCCCGCGCGTACCGGCCCCCGATCGACGCCGCGCGCCACCCGCACGCCCTGCGCGCCCGCACCGCCGTCGCCCACACCACCGACGTGGTGGAGCTCGAGCCGGCGCTGACCGCGGCCGAGGTCGTGGACGAGCGCTGTCTCACCGACGGCGTGCGCCGCCGCGCCGGCCGCGCACGCTTCGCCCTCCTCGCGGACGCGGTGAGGCTGACCGTGGCGCCGGAGGCCGTCGTCCGGGAGCTGTCCGCGCCCGATCGCGCGCTGCTGGCCGCCGTCGTCGCCTGCCTGCGCCCGGCCCGCCTCGTCACCTTCGACGACGTGGACGCCACCCTGACCATCGATGAGCTGGTCGCGCTCCACGCGGCCCTGGACGTCCTCAAGGACCACGGCCACCCGTTCGCGGTGAGCGCCGTGGCCTCCGCGCCCGTGCCGCGCGACGCCGTCGTCCTCACCCTGCCCCCCGTCCGGGAGAACTGATGCTGTTCCGCTACGAGCTGCGACGCTTCCGCCGTGGCCTGCCCCTGCTCGCCCTGCTGTTCATCTTCCTCGTCCCCGCCATCTACGGCGCTCTGTACCTGTCCGCGAACTGGGACCCCTACGGGGCCATGGACCGTCTGCCGGTGGCGATCGTCAACGAGGACGAACCCGTCCAGCGCGGCGACACCACGCTGCGCACCGGCGCGGACATGACCGAACGCCTCAAGGACGACCGCGCCTTCGACTGGCGCGAGACCACGCGCGAGGAGGCCGAGGAGGGACTGCGGGAGGGCCGGTACTACCTCGTCCTGGAGATCCCCGCCGAGCTCAGTCGTGACCTCGTCAGCCCCGAGGGCGGCGGGACACCGCGGCAGGCGCAGATCACCCTGCGCCGAGACGACGCCAACGGCTTCGTGATCGGCTCCGTCACGAACGCGAGCCAGGCCAAGGTCGAGGCCGCCGTGAACCGGTCCGCGATCGAGGCGTACTTCGAGGCCGTCTTCTCCAGCCTCGGCGAGCTGCGGTCGGGCATGGTGGACGCCGCCGACGGCGCCGCGCAGCTGGCCGACGGCACGGCCTCCGCGGAGGACGGCGCGAGCCAGCTGGAGGACGGGATCGTCCAGGCCCACGACGGCTCGGGCAAGCTGGCCGAGGGCGCGGGCCAGCTCGCCACGGGTGCGGGTGACCTCGCGGACGGCGCCGCCCAGGCCGACGACGGCGCCCAGCGACTCGCCGAGGGCGCCGCGTCCGCGCAGGACGGGGCCGGGCGCCTGGCCGACGGGCTCGACCAGGCGCGCGGGGGCTCCCAGGCCCTCGCCGACGGTGCCGGGCAGCTCGCCGAGAACGCCCCCGCCCTGCGTCAGGGCGCCACGGACCTCTCCGACGGGCTGGCCCAGCTGCAGACCGGATCGGCCGAGCTCACCGACGGCGCCACGCAGGTGGCCGACGGCACCCAGCAGCTCTACGACACGGTGATCCCCGGCCTGGACCAGGTGATCGAGCGGCAGGACGCGGTGGCCGCCGACGTCGCCGCGGTGGACGAGGACGTCCAGCGCGTCGCCGAGGTGGCCGGCACGGCCGAGGACGGCGCGGGCGCCCGCATCGCCGACGCGCAGGCCGCCCTGGCCGAGCTCGCCGAAGAGGACCCGACGCTCGCCGAGTCCGAGCAGTACGCCGCGCTCCAGGAGGCGCTCACCGGCGCGGACGAGCGGGTGACCGCCGTCGCCGGCCGCGCCGAGGAGGCCGCCGCGACCTCCGCGGCCGCCAACGAGCGCGTCCAGGGCTTCGTCGAGGACGACGTCGCCGCCTCCGCCAAGGCGGATCTGACGGACCTCAACGACGGCGCCCACGCCGTGGCCGCGGGCGCGGAGAAGCTGCAGGGCGGGATCGGTGAGGCGAAGGACGGGGCCGACTCCCTCGCCGACGGCGCCGGGAAGTTCGCGGACGGCCTCGAGCAGCTGGGCTCCGGCGCGACCGAGCTCGACGGCGGCCTGGCCCAGCTCCAGGACGGCGCCGGGGAGCTGCAGTCCGGCCTCGGCGAGCTGACGGACGGGGCGACCACCCTCGCCGAGGGCAACGCCGCGCTCCACGACGGGGCGCTGACCCTGCAGGACGGTGCGGGCCAGCTGGAGTCCGGCGCCACCGAGCTCGACGGCGGCCTGGCCCAGCTCCAGGACGGCGCCGGGGAGCTGCGCGCCGGCCTCGGCACCCTCGACGACGGCGCCCACGAGCTCGCCTCCGGGCTCTCCGACGGCGTCGACCGCGTCCCCGCCCTGACCGAGGACGAGCGGGACGAGGCCGCCCTGGTGATGTCCCGGCCCGTGGAGGCCGTGATGCAGGTGGACAACTCCGCGGAGGTCTACGGCCGCGGCATGGCGCCGATGTTCTTCTCCATCGCCCTGTGGGTGTTCGGCATCGCCGCGTTCAACATCATGCGGCCCATCAGCGGGCGGCTGCTGGCCGGGCGCCGCAACCCGGTGGCGATCGCGCTGGCCGCGTGGCTGCCCGTGGGCATCGTGGCCGTGGGCGGCGGCCTGCTCATGCTCGCCGCGACGCTGCCGCTGGGCCTGGCCCCCGTGCACCCGGTGCGGGCCGTGGCCCTGACGGTGCTCGTGGCCGTGGTGTTCTCCCTCATCGCGCACCTGGTGCAGACGGCGCTCGGCACCCCCGGTTCGGCGCTGCTGCTGGTCCTGCTGGTCCTGCAGCTGGCCTCCACCGGCGGCACCTACCCGGCCGAGGTGCTGCCCGGCTTCTTCCAGGCGCTGCACCCGTTCATGCCGATGAGCTACTCCATCGAGGCGTTCCGCAACGCGATCTCCGGCGGTCCGGACCAGCGCTTCTGGGTGCCGGTGGTCGTGCTGATGGGCATCGGGGCGGCGGCGCTCGCCCTGGACGTGCTCGTGGTGCGGCGCCGGCGTCGGTTCCGCATGAAGGACCTGCACCCCGCGCTGCAGGCCTGAGCGGGGATGACTTCCGCACCCCGCGCCGCCGTCGTCCGTCCGGCCCGCCCCGAGGACGCGCCCGCGATCGCCGCGATCGCCGCGGCCACCTTCCCGGACGCCTCCCCGGCCTCGTTGCCGCGTGCCGCGGTGGAGGCGCACATCGCGTTGCACCTGAGTGAGGCCGCCGTGGCCGCGTGGATCGCGGACCCGGAGCGGATCGTGCTCGTGGGCGCCGCGGCCGACGCCCCGGAGACCCTGCTCGGCTACGCCATGTACGAGACCGCCGCGGCCCCCGAGGCACCCGTCACGGAGCGGCTCGGCGACGTGCCGGCCGGCCACCTCTCGAAGCTGTACGTGCTCGCCGAGGGGCGCGGCACCGGGCTGGCCGAGGCCCTCGTGCACGACGGCGTCGAGCGGCTGCGGCGGCTGGGGTTCCGGCACGTGTGGCTCGGCACGAACGCGCAGAACGCACGGGCCAACCGGTTCTACGAGCGCCTCGGCTTCGAGACGGTCGGGGCGCGGCAGTTCGTGGTCGGCGGGGAGCGGGTCGAGGACGACTGGGTGCGGCTGCTGACGGTGGCGTGAGCCGGTCGCCGCTCAGCAGGCCTCCGGGCCGTCCGGGTCCTCGTCGGGGTCGAACCACGCGGACGGGTGATAGTGCACCGCGGCGAGCCCCTCGTCGTCGGCCAGGTGGGTCTGGGCCCCGGGCACGGAATCCGTGTTCTGCCCGGCCACCGCCTCCCACGCCCCGGTCTCGGTGCGGCGCACCACGAGCAGCAGGACGCCGGTGCGCTCGCCGGCCTCGTCGCCGTCGGGCGCGGTCTGCCCCGTCATGGTCCACGGCGCGTGCACCACTGCCACGTCCCCGAGCTCCCGCACCCGCACGCGCCCGAGCTCGAGCCGCGAGTGCGGGAACATCCAGCGGAAGCCGAGCGCGTGGTTCACCCGGATCTGCCGACGCCGCCTCCACCACACGCCCACCACGTTCACGAAGTCCGCGTCCTCGGCGAACAGCTCGGCGAGCGCGTCGGCGTCGGCGGCGTTCCAGGCGGCCGCGAAGGCTTCGGCCACCGCGGCGGGGCCGGTCGGTCGGGCCGCGACGTCGGCGGTGGGGTCCGCGGGGGACATGGCTGCTCCTGGATCGGGGAAGGGCGGGTTCAGCGGGCGGGTCCGTAGGCCAGCGTCAGCACGACGGCGGCGAACAGCACCGCCATCACGGCCAGGACCGTGAGCACGGCGCGCAGGGCCGCACGCGTGCGCGGGTCGGCCGGGGGCGGTGCATCCGGACGTCGGGTCACGCTCGCCAGTGTGGCACGCGGCACGGCGCGAGGGGCGCGTGCGTCGGCGCGCGTCGAAGGCGCCTCCCAGCCGGGGCTCAGTCGACGCTGAAGCTGCGGATGTGGTTGCTGAACACGAAGCGGTCGAACACGGTCCGCGCCGAGCTCGGGTCGTCCGCGTGACCACTCTGGGCCGTCTACGGCGGATCGAGCCCCGCCGCCGGCCGGCCTCCCATGCCCGGCCGGTTCCCACCTCCGCCCGCCCGCCCGGCAGGGGTGGTCCCGGGCCGGGCGGCCTTGGGATGATGGGTGCCCCCGGAGAAAGGTGCCCGATGCCCCCGCCCGTGCCGCAGCCGACCCGCCGACAGATGCTCCTGGCCGGTTCCGCCCTGCTCGGATCGGGACTGCTGGCCGCCTGCGGGCAGGACGGGGAGGACGCGGCGTCGTCGTCCGTGCCGACCTCGTCCGCGCCCACCTCCGCCGCCCCCGCTGGACCGCCGCCCGCCGGCGAACCGGTGGCCTGGCCGGACGTGGCCCGGGTTCCGCACCTGTTCTTCCACTCCCTCGTGGTGGACCCGGCCCGCGCCTTCGATGGCGACGACAAGGCCGGCGGCTACCTGGACTTCATGGTCACGGTGGACGAGTTCGACGCCGTCATCCGGCAGGTCTACGAGCGCGGCTACGTGCTGGTCTCCCCGCACGAGCTGTACGAGGTGGGGGAGGACGACGTCGTCCGCCCGAAGACCCTCATGGTCCCCGAGGGTCGCACCCCGCTGATCCTCTCCCTGGACGACTGCTCGTACTACCTCTACATGGACGGCGACGGCTTCGCGGACCGCCTGATCGTGGCCGAGGACGGCCGCGTCCGCAACGAGTACACGGACGCCGAGGGCACCACGCACATCGGGGCGTTCGACGTCGTCCCGCGCCTGGACGACTTCCTCGCCGAGCACCCGGACTTCAGCCTCAACGGCGCCCGCGGCGTGCTCGCCATGACCGGCTACGACGGCGTGTTCGGCTACCGCACCTCGGCCCGCGAGTTCGGGGACAGCCCCACGTTCGACGCCGACGTCGCGGCCGCCACCGAGGTTGCCGACGCGCTCAAGGACAGCGGCTGGGAGTTCGCCTCCCACACGTGGGGCCACCGGACGGTGCCGAAGCTGACCATGGAGGAGCTCGAGTTCGACATGAGGCACTGGCACGAGGAGGTCGAGCCGATCCTCGGCCCCACGGACATGCTCATCTACCCGTTCGGCGCGGACGTCACCGGCCCCGGCAAGTACACGGAGGACAACGAGCGGTACCGCTACTTCCGCGAGCTCGGCTACCGCTCCTTCTTCCTCGTGGACGGCACCTCCAAGGCGTGGGGCCAGCTCGAGCCCGGCTACTACCGCGGCTCGCGCATCAACGTGGACGGCATCAGCCTCGTCGCGGCCGTCTCGGGCGAGCGGCCCGTGCTGGAGGAGTTCTTCGACCCCCGGTCCGTCCTGGACCCGGCCCGCCCCGAGTCCATCCGCGGCCCGAAGAAGCCGAGCCCGGCGCCGTCGTCGCCCGCCGCGGCCCCGAGAACCCCGCGACCCTGAGGAGAGCACCATGTCCATCCCCGCCACCGAGGTCGAGGCCCGCTGGAACGCGGCCGCCGAGCCGTTCACCGCCGTCGTCCGGGAGGTGCGGGACTGGGACGCCGCCACCCCGTGTGAGGGCTGGGACGCGCTGGACCTGCTGGACCACGTGATCGCCGGCCAGCGCGACTTCGCCGCCCGCCAGGGCCGGGAGGTGCCCCTCTTCGACGGGTCCCGCCAGCAGCTGGCCACCCAGTGGGCCAAGCACGCCGCCGCCATGTCCGCCCTCGCCGGTGACGAGGAGTTCATCATGCGGCCCATGAAGACCGCGCTCGGGGAGATGCCCGTGGGCGAGGCGTTGATCCGCTTCCACGCGTTCGACGTGATCGTGCACCGTTGGGACCTGGCCCGCTCGCAGGGCGTGGACGCGCGGTTCACGGACGCGGAGATCGACTGCGTGGAGGAGTCGCTGGAACTGTTCGGCGACGCCGCCTACACGCCCGGCATCCTGGGCGAGCCCGTCCCCGTGGCCGACGACGCCGACCGGCAGACCCGCCTGCTCGGTCGCCTGGGCCGTCGGGGCTGAGACCAGGGCAGGACCCGTCCCCGCACCCCAGGAGGCACCGTGAGCGAGTCCACCGGTTTCAGCGCCGCGGAGCAGGCCGCGATCGCCGAGCGCGCGCAGGAGCTGCGCGCCCAGCGCGGCGGCAGGAAGAAGGCCGACGCCCTGCAGGACCTGCTGGTGAAGATCGAGGAGATGCCCGAGCAGGACCGCGCCATGGCGGTGGGGGTGCACCGGATCGTCACGGAGGCGGCCCCGGAGCTCGAACCCCGCACCTGGTACGGCATGCCCGCCTACGCGCGCGGCACGGACGTGCTCGTGTTCCTGCAGGTCAGCAGCAAGTTCGGCGTGCGGTACACAACCCTCGGCTGACGTCCGGCGCAGAGTGGTCACGACACGCCGCGTCGCGCACGCGGAGACGGCGTGTCCTGACCACTCCGCGGGCTTTCCGGCCCCTCCGAGCCCGCCGGCCCCTCCGCGGCCCGGGCTGCCCGTCGCCAGCGCCGCACCGCCCACAGGGTCAGACCGCCCACGGCGAGCCAGCCCACCCCGAGCAGCACGCCGTTCACGACGCCCGGGCGCACCGCGAACGCCCCCATCGCCACGAGGGAGAGCTGCCCGGGGATCACGCCGACCGCGGTGGAGCCGGCGAAGATCCCCAGCGGCACGGCGAGCGCGCCCGCCCCGTAGTTCACGGGCCAGTACGGCAGCCCCGGGGCGACGCGCAGGGCCAGCAGGGCGAGGAACCCGGTGTCCTCGAGCCGCCGCTCCACGGTCTCGGCGTGGCGGCCGAGCCCGCGCAGGACCACCTCGCGTCCGACCGCGCGCGCGATGCCGTACGCCCCGAGCGAGCCCAGCAGGGCTCCGACGACGGACAGCACCGTCCCCTCGATCGCGCCGAAGAGCACACCGGCGGTGACCGCCATGATCGTCACGGGGATGGGGGTGAGCGCCACGGCCGCGTACAGCACGGTGAACGCCAGCCAGCTCCACCAGCCGAAGCCGTCCAGCTGGGCGCGCAGCTCGTCCACGCCGGGCAGGCGCACGGTGAGTGCCAGCCACACGAACGCCGCCACCACGAGGACGAGGGCGGCGGTGCGCAGGATCGACACCCCGCGGTGCCCTGTGCGGGCGGGCAGGGTGGAGGCGGCGCCGGAGTCGCGCGGCGGCACGGCGGTGGAGGGCATCGGCTCAGGCTACCGGCAGCCGCTCCCTCCGCATGTCCTCCCTGGCCTGCGGTCACGCCCTGCTCTGCTTTGCTGGATCACACGCGTGTGACTCATCCACACCTGTGGACAACTCTGTGGAGAACCCTGTGCACGCGGCCCGCCGGGTGTGGACGGAGGGGCTCAGACGGTGGACGCGCCGGGCGCGTCGTCACCCGGCCGCGCCTCGCCCGGCCCCGCCGCCGGCTCGTCCTCGAAGACGGGACCGCCGTCGTCCTCCCAGGCCGCGGCGGCGTCGTCGTCCCTGTCGGTCTCCTGCACCTGGTCGTGCAGGCGCTCCATGCGGGTGTCCAGGTCCGCGGCCACGCGGGCGGCGGCCACGAGCTCGGTCGCGATGTCCGGGGGCACGCCGCCGTCGAACTTGTAGTTGATCTTGTGCTCGAGCGTGGCCCAGAAGTCCATGGCGCTCGTGCGGAACTGCATCTCCACGGTCACCGGGATCGTGCCGGTGGACAGGTGGATCGGCACCTGCACGAGGCAGTGCAGGCTGCGGTAGCCCGAGGGCTTGGGCCGGGAGATGTAGTCCTCCACCTCGAGCACCCGGATGTCCGGCTGCTGCGTGAACTGGCGGAACACGCGGTACACGTCCCGGGCGAAGCTGACGATCACGCGCGCCCCGGCGATGTCCGTGACGTTGGTGCGCAGCGCGTCCAGGTCCAGGGACAGCCCGCGGGCGGAGGCCTTGCGCAGGATCGACTCCGGCGACTTCACCCGCGTGACGATGTGCTCGATGGGGTTGTAGTCGTGCAGGTGCGTGAACTCGTCCCGCAGCACCTCGAGCCGCGCCTCCACCTGGAGCAGGGCCGAGCGGTACTCGAGGTCGAAGCGCTCGACGTCTCGGCGCAGCCGCTCCAGCGCCCCTGACGCCGCGGGGGTGAGCTGCGTCAACTCGGACACGGGGGTGCCGCGCAGCGCCTCGACGTCCGCCGAGGGCGCGGGCGCGTCCGGGGAAGGGTCCTGCTCCATGGCCTCAGAGCCTACGGCGGGATCCTGCGAGACGGCAGGCCGTCCACAGGCCCGACGGCGGCCCGTCAGTCCTCGGCGGGGATCAGCACGCGCTCGAAGGCGGCGCGCTCCTCGTCGGAGACGGCCACGGGCCGCCCGGCCGCCGGGTCCACCTGCACGAACACGGCGTCGCACAGCACGCAGCGCCGCCCGTCCTGCCACAGCTCGTGGCGCAGCGTGAAGGACGTCCGGCCGATCCGCAGGATCCACACCCGCGCCGTCACCTCGGGCCCGGCGTAGACCACGGGCGCCTCGTACTGGACCTCCATGGACCGCACGACGCGCTGGACGTCCGGGGACGCCGTCGTCGTGGCCCACGCGGCCAGGGCGCGCACGCGCGCCTCCTCGGCGAGGGTGAGCAGGCGGGCGTTGTTGACGTGGCCGTAGCGGTCTTCGTCGGACCAGCGCAGCTGCAGCCCGACCTCGAACGGGGTCGGCGTGCCGGCGTCGGCGGGGGTCTCGGGGGTGGTCGGCTGCGTCACGGGGTGAACACCTTTCCTGGGTTGAGGATGCCGTGCGGGTCGAACACGGCCTTGATGCGCTGCTGGAGGTCGTGCTGGGCGTCGCCGAGCTCGTCTCGCAGGAACGCGCGCTTGAGCAGGCCCACGCCGTGTTCGCCGGTGAGCGTGCCGCCGAGTTCCAGGCCCGCGCGGAACAGCTCGCCGGCGGCCTCCCACACGTCCGCCGGGATCGACGCGGCGTCCTCGGCCGCGCCGCCCACCTGCGCCGCCGCGCCGAACAGCAGGATCGGGTGCAGGTTGCCGTCCCCGGCATGGGCCGTGGTGGGGATGGCGACGCCGGTGCGTGCCTCGATCTCACGGATCCGCGCGAACATCTCGGCCATGCGGCTGCGCGGGACGGCCACGTCCTCCACGAGCGGGGTGCCGAGGCGCTCGAGCGCGGGGAACGCGGTGCGGCGCAGGGCCATGAGGGCCTCCCCCTCGGCGGGGTCCACGGTCACGGTGACGTCCCCGCCGTGGGCGCGCATGAGGGCGGCCATGGCCTCCCCGTCCGCCTCGGCGCCGGCGCCGTCGGCCTGCACCAGCAGGAACGCGCCGGACTCGGGCAGGGCGGCCCCGCGTTCGGGCCCCGCGTGCGCGCGCACCGCGGCGAGCGTCGCCTCGTCCATCAGCTCCATCAGGGCGGGCACGTGACCGGCCCCGGTGATCGCCTCGGCCGCGGCGGCGCCCGCGACGACGTCCGGGAAGAACCCGCCGAGCGTCACGGGCACGCCGCGCACGGCCGGCCGCAGCGCCAGCGTCGCGCCCACGATCACGCCGAGCGTGCCCTCCGAGCCGATCATCAGCGCGACCAGGTCGTAGCCGGTCACCCCCTTGACGGTGCGGTGGCCCAGCCGCAGCAGGGTGCCGTCCGCGAGCACCACGTCCAGGCCCAGCACCGCCTCGCGCGTGACGCCGTACTTGGCGCACAGCAGCCCGCCGGCGTTCATCGCGATGTTGCCGCCCACCGTGGAGATGTCCTTCGACGCGGGATCCGGGGCCCACCACAGCCCGTGCTCGGCGAGCGCGGCGTTCAGCGCCCCGTTGAGGATCCCCGGCTCGACGACGGCCACGCGGTCCGCGGGGGAGACCTCCAGGATCCGGTCCATCGCGGTCATGTCCAGGACGATCTCGCCCGCCCCCGCGACGGCGCCGCCGGCCAGCCCCGTGCCCGCTCCGCGGGTGACCAGCGGGGTGCGGGTGCCGTGCGCGATCCGGCACGCGGCCTGCACGTCCTCCACCGTCCGTGCGCGGACCACGGCCCGCGGCGCGGCGGGGGAGCGATGCCCCGAGCGGTCCGCCCGGGCGGCCTGGAGTGCGGCGGCGGAGACGTCCACGCGGCCGGGCAGCTCCGCCTGCAGGCGGGCGACGACGTCGGCGGGCGGGGCGTCTGCGGCGGGGGCCGGGGCGAGCGGTGCGGCCGGGGCGAGCGGTGCGGAGAAGTCCATGCCCACCAGTGTCGCCGATCACACGGGACGGAACGCTCGTCGGCCGGTCCGATGACGCGCCCGGCCCCGTCCCTAGACTGGCGGCCATGACCTCCCCGGACCCCGCTGCGCCGCGCCCCCGCGTCCACGTGCTCACCCTGCGCCCGGATGGAGCCCGTGAGGACACCGCCCGCCGCGTGGGCGCCGTCCTCGCCGAGGCCTTCGCCACGGACCCGTACACGCTCGGGCTCGTGCCCGAGGACCGGCGCGGGCCCCGCCTCGAGCGCAAGTTCACCGCCGCCGTGCGCCAGGGGCTGCGCGCGGGGGCCGACGGCGCCCCGCTGGGCGCCGTGGACGTCGCCGTGGACGCGGCCGACGGCACGCTGCTCGGCGCCGCCGTGTGGACCTCCCCCGCCGCCCCCCGCGGGGTCGACGTGCCGGGCCTGCTGGCGGGGCTGCCCACCGCGGTCGCCGTCCACGGCCGCCACACCCTCGCCCTGAAGCGGATCCAGGCCGCCTGCGAGCGTGCCCGCCCGGCAGGCCGGCACTGGTACCTTGAGGAGGTCGGCACCGTCCCGTCCGCCCGCGGGCGCGGGGCGGCGAGTGCGCTGGTGCGCCACGGCCAGCGCCGCGCGTCGGGTCTGCCCGTGCACCTCGAGGCGTCCGTGCCCGCCACCGTCCCGTTCTATGAGCGGCTCGGCTTCCGTGCGACCGGCCACGTGCCCGTGCCCGGGGGCGAGCCCCTGACCTGCCTGCGCTGGGAGGCCTGAGATGAGACACCCGATCCCCGACTACCTGGCGAGCCTGATCACCGAGCTCGGCGCCGTGAACCCGGGAGAGACGGCCCAGTACATCCCCGTGCTCGCGGAGGCGGACCCGGACCGCCTCGGCATCGCGCTGGCCACCCCCACCGGGCGGCTGCACTCCGCGGGGGACGCGGACGTGGAGTTCACCATCCAGTCCGCGTCCAAGCCGTTCACGTACGCGGCCGCGCTCGTGGACCGGGGCTTCGCCGCCGTGGACCGACAGGTGGGGCTGAACCCCTCGGGCGAGGCCTTCAACGAGCTCTCCCTCGAGGCGGAGTCGCACCGCCCGGACAACGCCATGATCAACGCGGGCGCGCTCGCGGTGCACCAGCTGCTGGTGGGGCCGGAGGCGAGCCGGAAGGAGCGGCTGGACCGGGCCGTGGAGATCATGTCCCTGCTCGCCGGGCGTCGGCTCGCGGTGGACCGGGAGACGTACGAGTCCGAGATGGCGGTCTCGGACCGCAACCTCTCCCTGGGGCACATGCTCCGCAGCTACGGGGTGCTGCAGGACTCGGCCGAGGAGATCGTGGCCGGGTACGTGGCGCAGTGCGCCGTGCTCGTCACCGCCAAGGACCTCGCCGTGATGGGCGCGTGTCTGGCCACCGGGGGCATCCATCCGATGACGGGTGAGCGCGTGCTGCCGTCCATCGTGGCGCGGCGCGTGGTGTCCGTGATGACCTCCTCCGGCATGTACGACGCCGCCGGGCAGTGGCTCGCCGACGTCGGGATCCCGGCCAAGTCCGGGGTGGCCGGCGGTGTGCTCGGCGCGCTGCCGGGCCGCGTGGGGATCGGCGTGTTCTCGCCGCGCCTGGACGAGGTGGGCAACTCGGCGCGCGGCGTGCTGGCGTGCCGCCGCCTCTCCGAGGACTTCCGGCTGCACCTCATGGACGGCGACAGCCTGGGCGGAACCGCCGTGCGCTTCGTGGAACGCGAGGGTGACCGCGTGTTCCTGCACCTGCAGGGCGTGATCCGGTTCGGCGGCGCCGAGGCGGTGCTGGACGCGCTCACGGACCTGCGCACCGGTGCGGAGAAGCCCGGCACCGGCTGGGACGCCGCCGTCTACCCGCGGTGGCAGGAGGCCGCGGCGGACAGCGCGGCGCTCGCGGCCGCGACCGGCGGCGGGGCGGTGTACGAGGCCGCCGCCGTGGCCGCCCAAGACGAGAACGACGGGCCCATCCGCACCGTGGTGCTCAACCTCACGCGGGTGGACCGGATCGACGACGTCGGCCGACGGCTGATCGCCGAGGGCGTGCGCCGGCTGCAGGCCGACGGCGTGCGCGTGGAGGTCGAGGATCCGGAGCGCATCCTGCCGCTGGAGGAGGCCGGCGCCCACTGAGGCGGCGGGGCGGGCAGGAGGGGGGCGCGGCGATGTTCTCCGTCTCGCTCCCTTTCGTTCAACTGCTGTTCATGTGAGAATGGGCGGTCTCATCCCTTGACTCCACCGTTCGAGGACGACCCCCCATGCCCCTTTCCACCCTCCGCGTCAGCCTGCCCTCCCTCCGCCGCACCCGCCCCGCCCCGCAGGGGGTCCGTGAGCGGATCGCGCACGCCGTCGTGTCCCGGCTGCAGCCGCGTCCCGTGCCGCCGGTGGACCGTCGGAGCCGCCTGGCGTGGCACGTCTCGGGGGCACTGCCGCTGATCGGGTGCCTGACCTCGTTCCCCATCGGCATGTCCAAGGACTCCATGGTGATCCCGGGCGTCGGCTATCAGGGCGGTTTCCCCGCGGGCTGGTCCCACGCCCTCAACCAGCCGGCGTACTTCACGTGGCTGTCCAACGCGCTGGTCGCGGGCACGTCGCTGACGCTGGCCGCGCGTCGTGAGGCGCCCACGTCGGACGCGTTCTGGGCCGTGCGCACCGCCGGCCTCGGCTCGGTGATGGTCACGGGGATCGTCTACAACGCGGTGCTGCGCGGCCGCGAACAGGACACCTTCCTCTACCGGTTCAACGACGCGCTGCAGCACATCGTCAACCCCGTGCTCGCCCCGGCGGTGTGGGCGCTGTTCGACCCCCGCGGGCAGATCACGCCGCGGCGCGCCGGGCTGGCCTCGGTCATCCCGCTGATGTGGGCGGCGGCGACCATGGCGCGCGGGCCCCGCATCGACTGGTACCCGTACCCGTTCCTCGACGTGCCGCGGCTCGGCCGACGCAGCGTGGGCGTCGTACTCGCCGGGATCCTGGCCGGCTTCACCGGGCTCATGGGTGTGCTCGGCACCGTGGACCGCCGCCTCGGCCTGGCCTGAGGGGCGGTCCCCGGCGCTGACGGCGCGTCAGTCGCCGCGGACGGCCTCGGCCACGGGCACGTCGCCGTCCACGAAGTCGATCTTCCGGCCCACCGTGCCCGGTTCGTTGAGCACGGCCACGATCGCTCGGGCGACGTTGCCGCGGCTGGCCCCACGCTGCGGGGCATCGGAGTCGGAGAGATCCGGGTCCACGGTGATGCGGCCGGACGGCTCCTCATCGGTCAGGGTGCCGGGACCGAGGATGGTCCAGGCCAGCCCGGAGTCCCGCAGCGCCTCGTCCGCCTCGGCCTTGGCCTGCGCGTAGGCGTAGAAGGGGTCGTCCTCGGGCACGTCGTGGTGCAGGGACGCGCCGAGGTAGGACACCATCACGTAGCGCCGCACGCCCGCGGCCTCGGCGGCGCGCATGCTGGCGACGGCGGCGTCGTGGTCCACGGCCCGGGTGCGCTGGGCGTCCCCGCCGCCCGCGCCCGCGGAGAACACGACGTTGTCCGCGTCGCGCAGCGCGTGGAGCAGCTCCTCCTGGTCCGCCTTCTCGATGTCCAGGACGAGCGGTTCGGCGCCGGCGGCGCGGACGTCCTCGGCGTGGTCGGGGTTGCGGATGATCGAGACGACGTCGTGGCCGGCCTCCGCCAGCAGGGGTGCGGCGAGGAGGGCCACCTTGCCGTGGCCGCCGATGATCACGGTGCGGGTCATGGGGATCTCTCCTTCGGTTCGATCGGGTGCTGGACTTCCACAGTAGGGAGAGCCCGACGCCGGTGCGAGGGTGGAGCGGCGCTCCACCACCCCACTCCTCAGCTCTCCGCCTGGCCCTGCCGCCAGTAGCCCATGAAGGAGACGTGCTTCTTCGGCACGCCGCCGGGGCCCACGCTGAGCCGGCGCAGGGCGCGCACCATCGCGGACTCCCCGGCGAGGAACACGTAGGCCTCGGGCCGTTCGTCGGCCTCGAGGGCGGCGACGGTCCACTCGCGCTCGACGGAGGCCGCGGGCGGCGCGACCGGCCCGCCGGCGTCGTCGGGGTCCACGCCCAGCAGGGCGGCGAGGCGGGCGTGCGCCCAGGACCCCGACGGCGCCCCCGGCGCCCGGCGGCCCACGTGCAGGCGCACGCGGCCCCGGTCCGTCAGCTCCGTCACGGCCCGCCAGTCCCACGGCTCGGGGACGGCCAGGCGCTCGGCGATGAGGTCGGCGGCCTGCCCGTCGTGGGGCAGCTCGAGCACGAGGTCCGCCTCGCCGTCGAACCCGCCGAACGGGTCCGCGAGCTCCTCCGCCACGGACACCAGGGCGGGGACGGCGGTCTCGTCGCCCACGGCCAGCACACGGTGCGCCCCCGTCTGCCGCCAGCCGGACCACGCCGGCGCCTCCGCCGAGGGCACCAGCACGTTCACCGCGTCCCCCGCCTGGACGGCGCGCGCCCAGCGCAGGCCCGGCCCCTGATGCGGGTCGGCGGGGTCGTCCGGGTCGCCGTGCAGCACCACGTCCACGGTCAGCGAGGGCACCTGCCGCCCGTCGAGCCGCACGAGCCCGGCCGAGCGCACCGTGTACGTGCGCATCCAGCCGCGCTCCTCCTCGGGGATGGCCAGGAACCCGGCCCGGAACCCGGCGGACAGGTCCGGGTCCGCCGATGTCCCGCCCGGTGGGGGGATCAGCAGCTTCACGTAGGCGTCCCGGCGCGGCCGCGCGCCCCGGTACAGGGCGTGCAGGTCGGCGACGCCGGGCGGCAGCAGTCCCAGCAGGTCCCCGCTGGCGGCCTCCAGGTCCGGCCCCGCCAGCACGATCCGCCGCAATCCGCGGCACGGCTGCTCCACGGACACCACGCGCGTGTGCGCCACGATCATGCCGTCGGCGCTCATCGGCGGTCCCCGTCCCCGCGCGGCAGCACCACGGGGTGGCCCAGCAGCGGGTCGGCCACCACGTCCGCGTCCAGGCCGAACACCTCGGCCAGCACCTCCGGCACGATCACCTCGCCCGGCGTGCCCTGCGCCACCACCCGGCCCGCGGCCATCGCCACGATGTGGTCCGCGCTGCGCGCCGCCAGGTTCAGCTCGTGCAGCACCGCGACGACGGTCGCCCGGCCCCCGCCGCGCGGGTCCGGGAGCGCGCGCACCAGGTCCAGCACCTCCACCTGATGGCTGAGGTCGAGGTAGCTCGTGGGCTCGTCGAGGAGCACCACCGGGGTCTGCTGGGCGAGCACGAGGGCGAGCCACGCCCGCTGCCGCTGCCCGCCGGAGAGCGTGCCGGCCTCGCGGTCGGCGAGCTCCACGAGGTCGGTGCGCTCGAGCGCCGAGGCGATCGCGGCGTCGTCGCCGGCGGCCCGGCCGCCCAGGAGCCCGCGGTGCGGGTGACGGCCGCGCGCCACGAGCTGCGCCACCGTCATGCCCTCGGGCGCCACGGGATGCTGGGGCAGCAGCGCCACGGTGCGGGCGTAGTCGCGCGCGGACACGCGGGCGGCGTCCCGGCCGAGCACCTCGATGCTCCCGGCGCGCGGGGCGAGCTGGCGGGTCAGGCCGCGCAGCAGCGTGGACTTGCCGCAGCCGTTGGCGCCGATGATCGCGGTGACGCGCCCGGCGGGCACGTCCAGGTCGAGGTCCTCGACGATCGGCGGTGCCGAGGCCGGGCCGTAGCCGAGCGTCAGGCCGCGCAGGCGGATCGCGACGTCGTCGGCGGCCCCGGCGCGCGGTGCGGCGGGGGACGGGACGGTGAGCGGGGGAGCGGTCATGCGGGGCGCACGCCTCCTGGGGTCCGGCCCTGGCGCAGCAGCAGCCAGAGCATGAGCGGGGCGCCGGCGGCGCCGGTGAGCACACCGGTGGGCAGGGCGGCGCCGGTGAGCAGGGGGACGGCCTCGCCGGCCACGAGGTCCGCGAGCAGCACGAGCGCGGCGCCCGTGAGCGCCGCCGCGGGCAGGGAGGGCAGGCCGCGGGTGAGCCCGCGCGCCACCGGGGTGGCCAGCAGCGCGACGAACGCCAGCGGCCCCACGACGGCGGTCGCCACGGCGGCCAGCACTGCGCCGAGCCCCAGCGCCGCGGCCGAGGTGGGGCGCGCTCGGGCGCCGAGGGCGTGTGCGAGGTCCGGGCCGACGTCGGCCGGGGCCAGCTGCGTGTGGAGCGCCCCCGCCAGCGGCAGGGCGGCCGCGAGCACGCCCGCGAGCAGCGCAATGCGGCCCCACGTGACGCCGTTGAGCGAGCCGGCGATCCAGACGGTGGCCGACTGCAGGTCGTGCTGGGCCAGCGAGAGCATCGCCCCGGCCACCACGGCCTGGCCCGCCGCCGCCACCGCGATGCCGGCCACCACGAACCGTTCGCCCCCCACGGAGCGGGCCGTGGCGAACACGGCGGCCACCGCCACAAGGCCGCCGATCAGTGCCGTGGCGGCGCGCATCAGGTCCGATCCTCCGCCGGTCTGCCCGGCGGTCGCCAGCATCCCCAGCACGACCGCCGCCGCGGCGCCCTGGGTGACGCCCAGGATGTCCGGCGAGGCCAGGGGGTTGCGCAGCGTGCGCCGGTAGAGCGCGCCGGCCGCGCCCAGGGCGGCGCCGGTGAGCACTGCGGCCACGGCGCGGGGCAGCTTCTCCTCCAGCACGATGAAGCTCGCTCCCGGGATCGTCTCCCCGCCCAGGATCCGCACGAGGTCCGGGACGGTCACCTGGTACGTGCCCCACACCACGCGCAGCAGGGCGAGGACCAGCACGGCCACGGCGAGGCCCGCGCAGGCCCGTCCGAGGCGGCGCCGGTCGGAGCGGCGCAGGCGGGCGACGACGTCGTCCGGGGCGGTGTGCTGGAGGTTCATGCGGCCACCCCCGGGCGGCGCAGCAGCGCCAGCAGCACGGGCACGCCGAGCAGGACGGTGGTCACCCCGAGGTGGATCTCCCCGGGCGCCACGACGAGCCGCCCGGCGAGGTCCGCGAGGATCACGAGGACGGCGCCCCACAGGGCGCAGCCGGCCATCAGGGCTCGCGTGCTCGGCGGCCGCAGACGGCGCAGCGCGTGGGGCACGAGCAGCCCCACGAACCCGACCGGCCCGGCCAGCGCCACCGCCGCGGCCGTGAGCAGCACGACCGCGCCCAGCAGCACCGCGCGCACCCGCTCCGGGCGCCCGCCCAGACCGTGCGCGAGGTCGTCGCCGAGGGCGAGGGCGTCGAGCCCGGGGGCCACGGCGACGGCGGCGAGCAGCCCGACGGCGATCACGGGCGCCAGGGCGAGCGCCTCGCCGAGGTCGGCGCGGGCCACCGTGCCCACGGCCCAGAAGCGCAGTCGGTCCTGGACCGTGGGGGAGAGCACGAGCAGCGCCGTGGTGCCGGCGGTGGCGCCGGCGGTGATCGCGGCGCCGGCCAGCACGAGCGCCATGGGGGAGGGGGCGCCGGGTGTCGTCCGGCCCCTCCGCGTGGCGGCCGCCGCCACCGCGTAGCCGAGCGCCGCCGCGACCAGCGTCCCGACGGCGGCCAGCGCCAGCACCCCGAACGTGGAGCCGGCGACGCCGAGCGCCATGCCCGCCGCCACGGCCAGCCCCGCGCCGGCGGAGAGCCCGAGCAGCCCCGGGTCGCCGAGCGGGTTGCGGGTGGCCCCCTGCAGGGCGGCGCCGGCCACGGCCAGCGCCGCCCCCACCAGCGCCCCCGTCACCACGCGGGGCACGCGGGAGGCCACGGCCGCCGCCTCGATGCCCTCCGGCACGGGGTGCCCGGTGAGGACCGCGCCCAGGGTGTCGAGCGCCGTCGTCGCCGGCACGGTGCGCGCGCCGAGGGCGACGCCGGCCACGAGCGCCGCCAGCAGCAGCGCCGCGGGCAGGGCGCCCATCAGCACGCCCGCGCGGACGCGGGCCGGGGAGGCCAGGGCCGTGGACGGCATGGGGAGGGATCAGCCCTGCGCGGTCTTCGCGGCCTCGGCGATCGGCGGGACGACCTTCTCGAGCGCGAACGGGATGGACAGCGGGGAGATCGCGGAGACGGAGAGGACCTCCTGCTCGTCCGTCTGCAGGACGAGGGCGCCGGCCTTCACGGCCGGGATCGAGCCCAGCAGGGGGTCGGACTCGATGGCCTCGCGGACCGAGTCCTGGGCGGCCCAGGAGACGAACACGTCCGACTCCAGCTCGTCCGCGCGCTCGGGCGACCACGTGAAGAAGAACGCCTGGTCCTCCGGGGAGTTCTCCGTCACCACCGGCGCCTGCTCCATGCCGAGCAGCTCGAGGAACTTCGGGCGGTTGTCCACGTCCGTGTAGATGCTGATCTGGTCCGCGGCGGCGGGGTCGATGGTGCCGTAGACGAAGGACGCGCCCTGGAGGCCCGCGTGCTTCTCGCCGGCGTCCTTGATCTGCTGCTCGAGGTCCGCGATGAGCTCCTCCGCCTCCTGCTCCTTGCCGAGCACGCGGCCGATGACCTCCGTGGACTGCTGCCACGAGGTGCCGTAGGCGGGGACGTCCTTCGGGTAGGCCACTGTGGGGGCGATCTTCGAGAGGCGGTCGTAGTCCTCCTGCGTGATGCCGGAGTAGACGGCGAGGATGACGTCCGGCTTCACGGCGGCGATCGCCTCGGCGTCGATGCCGGAGGCCTCGGACCACTGCACGGGCTTCTGGGCGCCCTCGGTCTCGGCGAGCTTCGCGTCGAACCAGTCGGTGGACTTCTCCGCGTTCCCGCCGAACTCCACGGCGGCCACGCCCACCGGCACCACCCCGAGGGCGAGGGCCACGTCCTGGTTCACCCAGGACACGGTGGCCACGCGGGCCGGGCGCTGCGGGATCTCGGTGGTGCCGTAGACGTGCTCGATGCTGCGCGGGAACGCGGCGTCCCCGCCCGCGGCGTCTGACGACGACGCACCGGCCGACGAGGACGAGGCCGAGCCTCCGGCCGGGCCGGTGGAGCACGCGGCGAGCAGGAGGGTGAGCCCGACTCCCCCGCTGGCGAGGAGGGAGCGGCGGGACAGGGGGGACGGTGCCATGGTGGTGGCCTTTCACGGTCGCGACGCGCGGGCGCCGGGCGGAGGGGGTCGGGTCTGCGGTCGGAGGATGCGTCGGCCCTGCCGGGCCGGTATTAGCAAACACCGACGTGAGGTAACTCTGGAAGATTAGGGCAACCTAACTCCCCTGTGCAATCCCGGTGAGGGGCGTCGTCGGGGGAGGTGGGCGGGATACGGTGGCCTGGTGAGCCAGAACCCCCTCCCCGCCCCGCGCGGCGACGCGCAGCGCGGCGCCGCCGACCACCACGACCGGGTCTCCGCGATGTTCGACGCCATCGCCGGCCGCTACGACCTGATGAACGCCGTCATGACATGGGGTCAGGAGCCGCGCCTGGTGCGCCGCACGGTGGCGCGGGCCAACATCCCCGCGCAGGCCCGCGTGCTCGACCTGGCCACCGGCACCGGGGACCTCGCGTTCGAGGTGCTCAAGCAGCACCCCGACGCGCAGGTGGTGGGCGCCGACATCGCCGCCGAGATGATGGAGGTCGGCCGTGCCCGCGCGGGCGGGGACCGCATCGAGTGGGTCGTCGCGGACGCCACGGACCTGCCGTTCGAGGCCGGCTCGTTCGACGCCGTGACCCACGGCTACCTGCTGCGCAACGTCGCGGACATCCCGGCGACCCTCGCCGAGCAGTTCCGTGTGCTGCGCCCGGGCGGCTGGGTCGCGGCCCTCGAGACGTCGCCGGCGCCGGACAACGTGCTCAAGCCCTTCTCCTCCTTCTACATCCACCGGGTGATGCCACAGCTGGCGAAGCTGATCGCCGACCGGCCGGAGGCCTACGCGTACCTGTCCTCCTCGACGAAGGCGTTCCACACGCCGGACGAGGTCGCGGACCTCTTCGCCGAGGCCGGCTTCGTGAACATCGGGCACGAGACCCACATGTTCGGCACCCTGGCCACGCACTGGGCCATGAAGCCGGTCGACTGACGCGGGCCACGCGGCGCGGCGTCAGCACAGGGCGGCCCCGGTGGCGCCGCCGGATGCGTCAGGGCTGTGACGAGTCACGCTGATGTCCGCAATCCGAGAAGACTCTGGGCCGACCCGGCTGATCCGCGTAGCATGGGGCTCCGTCGAGGGGGGATCCGCGCACCCCCCGGCCTCCGGTCGCCGCCCGTCCGCCATCCCCCGGAACGGCGTCGCCCCTCCGTCGCGAGGCGCTCGTCCCCCGCAGCCCGCGACGTCCGCGTGGGCACCGTGAACCGTCTCTTGAACGTAGAGGAACCTTGTGAGCCCCATCCAGAGCACCACCGGCCCGTCATCCATGGCGGAGCTGAAGAAGGTCCTGCCCGAGCTCTCGCACCCGGACGGCGCGCCGGTGCGGGTGCTCGTCGTGGACGACGAGCCGATGATCGCCGACCTGCTCTCCATGGGCTTCACCCTCTGCGGCTGGGAGGTGATCGTGGCCCACGACGGCGCGACCGCCGCCGAGCTGGGCACCGCCGGCCGTCCGGACCTGGCGATCCTGGACGTCATGCTGCCGGACATGGACGGCCTGGACGTCCTGGATCGCCTGCGCGCCCACTGGTCGGAGATGCCCGCCATGTTCCTCACCGCCAAGGACGCGACCGAGGACCGCGTGGCGGGCCTGGCCGCCGGCAGCGACGACTACGTGACCAAGCCCTTCTCCATGGAGGAGGTGCTCATCCGCGCGCACCGGCTCGTGCAGCGCTCCGGCGTGGTCTCGGGCGGCTCCGAGGTGCTCGTGGTCGGCGACCTGGTGATGAACACCCGCACCCACGAGGTGACCCGCGGCGGCGACGAGATCGAGCTGACGGCCACGCAGTACAACCTGCTGAAGTTCCTCATGGCCAACGTCCGCACGGTGCTCTCCAAGGAGCGCATCCTGCAGGACGTCTGGGGCTACGACTTCGGCGGCCGCGCGAACATCGTCGAGCTGTACATCTCCTACCTGCGGAAGAAGATCGACGCGGACCGGGATCCCATGATCCACACCATCCGCGGCGCCGGGTATGTCATCCGGCCTGCCTGAGACCGCCGCGGTCCCGTCGGGGCACGGCAGCACCCGCCGCAGGCGGCCCACGTCGCTGGCCCGACGCATCGGCGCCGGCGTCCTTCTGATCCTGATGGCCACCATCCTGGCCTACTCGTTCTACGCGGCCGGCATCACGAAGGCCCTGCTGACCGAATCCGCCTCCCGGGACGCCTCCGAAGCATGGATCCGCGCCTCGGAGCAGCTGACGGCCCCCTCGCCGGGCGGAGGGGGCGACGGCGGCCCGGGGCAGGGGGACCTCCGCGTGCCGGGCACCCTCGGCCAGCCCGAGGGCACGGTGGTCGCGCTCGTCCCGCTCTCCGGTCTGGAGGAGCATCAGCAGGACGCCCTCATCGGGCACCGGGTCGGTGACGCCGGGGAGTCCGTGCCGCTCACGGCGCGGGAGGCCCACGACCTTCTGCACGCCCTCCGGGACCGGCCGGGCGGGCCGATGCTGGACGCCGTCGTCGGCGACGTCTCCTATCGCGTCCAGGCCCAGACCCTGACCGCGCCGGGCCCCTGGGTGGCCGCGGACCAGGTGCTCGTGGTGGGGGCGCCGACGGGCGCCATGTCCGACGTCACACGGCAGGCGCTGCTCGCGGTCGCCGTCGGACTGTCCGTCACCGTCCTCACCACCGCGATCCTGGTGACCCTGTGGCTGCGTCGGGGACTGGCCCCGCTGCGCGAGGTCGCCGCCGTCGCCGAGCGGGTCGCCCAGGTGGACATGGCCCGCGCCGGGCTCGATCCGGAGGACTCACGCATGCCGCCTCGGCTCCTGCAGGGGCCGGACGAGGTGGCCGTCGTCGCCCAGGCGCTCGAACGGTTCACCGGCTCGGTCGAGGCGGCCCTGGAGCAGCGCCGCGTGCAGGAGCAGCAGATGCGCCGGTTCATGGCGGACGCCTCCCACGAGCTGCGCACGCCGCTCGCCTCGGTGCGCGGCTACGCCGAGATGATCGCGATGACGGAGGAGCTCTCCGCGGCCGGCCGGCGGTCGCTCGACCGGGTGCTGTTCCAGGCCGACCGGATGGCCGCCCTCGTGGACGACATGCTCCTGCTCGAACGGCTCGAGTCCGTCTCGCGCGGCCGGGCCATGGGCCTGGAGCCCTCCGAGGAGGTGGCGCTGGCCGAACGGGTGGATCTGTCCGAGGTGGTCCTCGAGGGGGTGATGGACGCCCGCGCGGCGTGGCCGGACCACACGTGGGTGGTGGACCTGCCCGAGGGGGTGGAGCCGGGCACCCAGCGGTCCGTCACCGGTGACCGGTCGCAGCTGGCCCGCGTGGTCGGCAACCTGCTCTCCAACGCGGCCAAGCACACCCCCGTCGGGACCACCGTCACGGCCTCCGTGCGGCAGGACCAGCCCCGGCCCGGCTTCATGCTCGTCAGCGTCCACGACGACGGCGGCGGCATCCCGGCCGACCGACACGCCACCCTCTTCCACCGCTTCGTCCGCGGCCCCGGGAAGGGCCGGACGGGCCCCCCGGGCACGGAGCCGTCCACGGGTCTGGGTCTGGCCATCGTGCGCTCGATCGCGCGCAGCCACGGCGGGGACGTGACCGTGGCGTCCGAGGGCGGGTGGACGCGTTTCGACGTCGTCGTGCCCTGCACCCCGGGGCGCGCCGGGCCGGGGGCTGCGGGCTCCTGCTGCGGCTCCGCCCGGGCCGGCCGGCCCTGACCCCGGGACGGCAACCGTTGACGTATCCCCACCCCCCTATGCGTACGGTGCCTGTGTATGACCGACAGGGTCGTCCGGGACTTCCGGCCGATCCACCCCGACGCCGGTCGGCGCAGGCCGCCGGTGAGAGGAGCACGATCATGACTGACATCCGCCGCACCGCCACCGCCCTGACCCTCGGCGCCGCCGTCGTCACCGGCCTCGGTGCCCCCGCCGCCGTCGCGCAGACCACGGCCCCGGCCACCGAGACCGCCACCACGGCACCGGCCTCCGAGTCGCCCGCCCCCCAGGAGGAGGAGAAGGACGACAACGGCAACTGGGGCCTGTGGGGCCTGGCCGGCCTGCTGGGCCTCGCGGGCCTGGCCGGTCGCCGCAAGCGTGAGGTGCACGCCGAGCCCGTGCGCCGCGACCACCACGTGGCCGGCGCGCACCGTGACCACGACGTGCACCGCGTGGACGACCGCGCCGGCGACGTGCGCACCGAGGGCGCGGACGCCCGCCGTCGCGAGGCCGACGGCACCCTGGGCGACGCCACCCGCCGCCCGGGCACCGGCGACGCCCGCTGACCCGACCCCGGCCGCCCCGAGCGGCCCGTGACCGCGACCCCCGCCCCTCCGGCGGGGGTCGCGGTGTGTCCGGGAGAGTCTCGAATGCGCCCGTCAGTCCGCGGTGTCCCCCGCCGAGGGCGCGGCGCGCAGCACCGCGTCCGTGAGGCGGTCCAGAGCCGCGGTCCCGGCCGTCCAGCGCTGCCAGTGCAGGTGCACGTCGGCCGCGCCGAGGGCCGGGATCGGCTCGAGGTCGGGGTGCCGGCCCTCGAGCACGCCCGGCGGGATCTGCACCGAGGGGAGCATGCCCCAGCCCAGCCCGAGCTCCACCGCCCGCAGATACGCGTGCACGGACGGCACGAGGTGGGTCGGCGGGTCGGCCACGGGCCGGCCGCGGGTGACGCGGCGCAGCACCGTGTGCTGCAGGCCGTCACGGGGGCCGTAGTCCACGATCGGCAGCGAGCCGAAGTCCACCCGGCCCCGCGCGTCGCGGTGCAGCTCCAGCAGGAAGGACGCGCACACCGCGTGATAGCGCATCGTGCCCAGCGGGGTGGAGGTGCACCCGGCCACGGGCGTGGGGTCGTCCGTCACGGCGGCCACGACCGCGCCGTCCCGCAGCAGGACGGCGGTGTGCTCCTGATCCTCGGACTGCATCTGCAGGACGACGTCGTCCCACGTCGCCGCCTCGCGCAGCACGGGCTCCCACCACGTGTCGAGGGAGTCCGCGTTGAGGGCCACGCGCAGCGGCACGCGGCCTCCGTCGCCGCGGCCGAGCGCGGCGAGCGCCTCGTCCTCGAGTGCGAGGGTCTGCCGGGCGAGACGGAGCAGGCGCTCTCCGGCCGCGGTCGGCCGGACGGGGACGGTGCGGGCCAGGAGCACCTGGCCCACCTGCCGCTCGAGGGCCTTGATCCGCTGCGAGAAGGCCGAGCCGGAGATCCGCAGGGAGTCCGCGGCGGCGTCGAAGGTGCCGTGGTCGACGGCCGCGACGAGGGCGCGCAGGTGGTCGGAGTTCATGCGGTCCAGGGTAGGGGTGGTCATGAAGGATGTCTTCAGATCTTGAAGAAGATCGCGATGGCACGGACGTGGGACGGCTCCTATCCTCGCTCGGTGACCATCTTCGCCACCGGATTCCTGACCTACCTCGCCCTCATCGTCGCCATCGGCGCGCAGACCCTGTTCCTGCTGCGCCAGATCGTCCGACGCGACCGCGTGTGGACCGTCCTGACCGTGTGCTTCGTGGCCGATGTGGCGCTGCTCGTGCTCGGCGCCGGCGGCGTGGGCGTGGTGGCCGAACGCTGGCCGTGGCTCGTGCCCGCGCTGACCGTGGCCGGCGTGGTCTACCTCCTCGCGTTCGCCGTGGGCGCGCTGCGCTCCGCCTGGCGCGGGGACCGGACCCTCACCACCGCGGCCGCGGACGTCGAGGGGACCGGGCACGGCCCTGACCGCATCGACCTCGCGGTCCTCACCGGCGAGCTGCCGCTGATCGACCCGGCGACCGGCCGCCTGGCCGATCGCGAGCCGGCCGGGGCCGGCGTCGGCCGTCACGACGACGGCGCGCCCGGCTTCGGCGCCCCCTCGGGCGGCGGGTCGGTGGCGGTGCGGCAGCGCGTGCAGCCGCGCCGCGTGGCGCTGGACCGCCCGCAGACGCCGCTGCCGCGGATCATCCTGCTGGCGCTGTCCGTCTCCCTGGTGAACCCGCACGCCATCCTCGACACCGTGGTGATGATGGGCACCTTCGCGCAGACGTTCGGGGCGGCGAAGTGGGTGTACGTGGGCGGCGCGGTGGCGGCCTCGCTCGTCTGGTTCACCGCGCTCGGCTGGGGCGGCACCAAGCTCGCCCCGTCCATGGACTCGGCGCGGACGTGGCGGATCGTGGACGCCGTGGTGGGCGTGCTCATGCTGGGAATCGCCGTGAAGGTGGGGCTCACGCTCCTCTGAGCCGCCCGGGGAGGATGATGGGGGCATGAGTCCTTCCCCCTCCGACTCCGCCCGCACGCCGACCGTCGCGGGCGGGGAGGTCATCCGCGTCTCCGCCGTCGTGCTGGCCCGCCCGGACCGCCGCGTGCTGACCGTCCGCAAGGCCGGCACCGCCATGTTCATGTTCCCCGGCGGCAAGCACCTGCCCGGCGAGGCCGCCGTGGACACCGCCGTCCGCGAGGTGGCCGAGGAGACCGGGTTGCGCCTGCGCCCGGACGAGCTGACCCGCCTCGGTGCGTGGGACACCGCCGCGGCCAACGAGCCCGGTGCCGCCCTGCACTCGGAGGTGTTCGCGCTGTGGCGGCCCGTCGCCCGGCACGAGGTCCCCGAGCCGACGGACGAGATCGTCGAGCTGCACTGGATGGACCCCGCCGCCCCGGCCGCACCGGGCGGGCACGGCGTGGCCCCGCTGCTGCACCCCGTGCTGGCCGCCGTCGCCGCCACGCCCCCGTTCTGACGTCCTGGCGGGCCGGCCGGCCCGCGCTGATGTCCGCCCCGGCCACTAGCCTGGCCCGGTGACGTCGCTGCTCCGCATCCTGCGCCTTGCGCCCCAGCTCCACCGCCTCTACCTCGGCATCGCCGTCAGCTCCGTGCTGGCCGCGGTGCTGGCCCTGGCCACCCCGTTCCTGATCGGTGCGGCCACGGACCGGATCGTCGCCGCCGTCGCGGGGGAGACCGACGTGGCCGAGGCCGTCACCGCGGTGACCTGGCTGGCGGTCGCGTTCCTCGCCGTCGAGGTGGCGACCACCCTGGTGGTGAGCGTCGGCGGCTACTGGGGCGACGTGATGGCCGCACGCATGCGCACCATCCTCTCCACGCGGTACTTCGAGCAGCTGCTGCACCTGCCCCAGCGGTACTTCGACACCGCGATCACCGGGCGGGTCGTCAACCGGTTGAACCGCACCATCAACGAGCTCACCCAGTTCCTGCAGTTCTTCGCGAACAACGCGTTCACCATGCTCATCACCACCGCCGCGGTGCTCGTGATCACCGCGTTCTACTGGTGGCCGCTGGCGATCCTGCTGGCCGTCGTCTTCCCCGTGTACATGTGGCTCACCGCCCGCACCTCCGCGAAGTGGCAGGTGTGGGAGGGGGAGAAGAACACGGAGGTGGACATCGCCTCGGGGCGGTTCGCCGAGGTGGTCTCTCAGATGTCCGTGGTGCGGGCCTACAACCGGCAGGACCACGAGCTCACCGGGTTCCGCGACCGGTTCCTGCGGACCGTGGGGATCACCCGGCAGCAGTCCCGGTTCTGGCACGGCATGGACGCCGGGCGGCGGCTCGCCCTGAACGTGGCCTTCGGCGCGATGTACCTGATCGTGTTCGTCCGCACCGCGCAGGGCCTGTTCTCCGTGGGCGACATGGTGATCCTCCTGCAGCTGATGAACATGGCCCGGCAGCCGATCTTCTCCATGAGCTTCCTCGTGGACTCCGCCCAGCGGGCCGTCGCCGGGTCGAAGGACTACTTCGAGGTGCTCGCCGAGGAGCGCGAGCGGGCCGGCGGGGCGGCGCTCGCGGTGGCGGGTGCGGAGGCGCCGCGCACGCCGGCGGAGCCGCGGGCCGACGTCGTGCCGGGTGCGCCGGGCGTCCCCGCGGACGTGCCGGCCGTGCGCTTCGACGAGGTCTCCTTCGCCTACGACGCCGACGCCTCCCGCCCCGTGCTGGACCGCGTGTCCTTCGACATCCCGCGGGGTGCCAGGGTGGCGCTCGTGGGCGAGTCGGGCGGCGGGAAGTCGACCATCGCGCACCTGCTGCTGGGTCTGTACCCGGTGACGAGCGGACGCATCGAGGTGTTCGGACAGGATGTCGCCGGGCTGGACCTGGCCGCGCTGCGCGGGCGGATCGCCACCGTGTTCCAGGAGCCGAGCCTGTTCTCCGGGACGGTGCGCGAGAACATCGCCTACGCGGACGCCGGCGCCTCCAACGAACGCGTCCGGGCCGCCGCCAAGGCCGCGTACGCGCACCGGTTCGTGGAGGCGTTCGACGACGGCTACGAACAGGTGATCGGCGAGCGCGGGCTGCGGCTGTCCGGCGGGCAGAGGCAGCGGATCGCGGTGGCGCGGGCCGTGCTCAAGGACGCACCGATCCTCGTGCTGGACGAGGCCACCTCCGCACTGGACACGAAGTCCGAACGGCTCGTGCAGGCGGCCCTCGAGGACCTGATGGTGGGGCGGTCGAGCCTGATCGTGGCGCACCGGCTGAGCACGATCGCGTCCGTCGACCGGATCGTCACGCTGCGCGGCGGGCAGGTGCAGGAGATCGGGACCCCGGCCGAGCTGGCCGAGTCAGGCGGGATCTACGCGCAGCTGCTCGAGCTGCAGAGGGCCGGCACCCAGGAGGCCCGGAAGATGCTGAAGGAGTACGGGCTGAGCGGATGATCCCGGAATCTTCTGCGGATCCGACCCTTCCGAGCGCTGCGCGGCGGCCCAGAAGGGTCAGATGTGCAACGGATTCCCAGCGCGCGGCAGGACGTCCACGACGACGTCGGCCCGACGCCTCCGCAGGGCCTGTGGACAACCGGGCCCGCCGACGTCGGGAGCGAGCAGGATCGGGGCCATGCGCGTGCCCGGACCCTTCCCCGCCCACCTCCAGGACGCCCCGTTCACGCGGGCGCAGGCGCTGGCCGCCGGGGTGTCCGGGTCGCGGCTGCGCAGCCGGGACGTCGAACGCGTCGCGCACGGCCACTACCGCTGGATCGGCCCCGTCACGGGGGCGACGCCGCCCGCGCGTCCCCGCGCCACCGAGATGTCCCGGCTGCAGGACCTGGCGGCGATGCGTCCCGACGTCGTGGTGACCGGAGAGTCCGTGGCCCGGCTGCTGGGCTGGCCCCTCCCGGACGACGTGAAGGCCCGGGTGCGTCCCACCGTCCTGCGGTCCCGCACCCGCCGGGTGCTGCGAGAGCCCGGCGTACGCACCCGGCTCGTGGACCTGGACCGCGTCCTCGTGCGGCGGGACCGGCTGCACGGGCTGCGGTGGACCTCGCACGCCGACACCTGGTTCCACCTGGCCACCGTCCTGGACCGGGACGCGCTCGTGGCGGTCGGAGATCGCCTGGCACGGGAGGACGAGCGGCGGGGGAAGGTCGCGCTGGCCACCCGCCGCGAGCTCGACGCCGCGCTCGAGCGGCACACGGGAGAGGCCGGGATCGTGCGGGCGCGAGAGGCGCTGGCACTCGTGCGCACCGGGTCCGACTCCCCGGCCGAGACCGAGCTGCGCCTGGCGCTGATGGCCGCGGGGCTGCCTGAGCCGGACCTGCAGATCGAGCTCTGGGACCCCGACTACTCGCTGTGGCACCCCGCGAGCGCGGACCTCGGCTACCGGCGGTGGCGGATCGCGATCCACTACGAGGGCAAGACCCACGACGGCGCCGCGCAGGTCGGCAAGGACACCCGCCGGGACGCGGTGTTCCTGCGTCAGGGCTGGCTCACCATCCGGGTGGCGGGGACGGACCGGTGGCGGGGATTCGTCGAGACGGTGGCGCTGGTGCGGGCCGCGATCGCGGAGCGTGGCGGTCTCGACGCCGGTGGCGCGGAGGATCGTCTGCGGACCTGACCCTTCTGGGGCAGGAGCGGACGTCCAGAAGGGTCAGGGGCGCAGAAGATTCCGCAAGGGCGACGACGGCGCCGCGTCACGCGACGACGCACCGCGGTCGCGCTCCTACCATGACGGGATGACCGCACCGGATCCCGCCCCCACCGACGCCCGCCGCGCGGAAGACCGCTCCGCGCGCATCGCCGTCACCGTCTTCCCGCTGCTGGTGCTCGCCGCCGCGCTCGTGGGCTTCCTCGCCCCGACCGCCGCGAAGACGCTGCTGCCCCAGGTGAACCTGTTCCTCGGGATCATCATGTTCGGCATGGGCCTGACGCTGACCCTTCCGGACTTCGGCCTCGTCGCCCGTCGGCCGCTGCCCGTGCTGCTGGGCGTGGTGGCGCAGTACGCGATCATGCCGCTGCTGGGGCTCGGCGTCGCCGTCGTGCTCCAGCTGCCGCCCGAGCTCGCGGCGGGCGTGATCCTCGTGGGCTCGGCCCCGGGCGGCACCTCCTCGAACGTGGTCAGCTACCTCGCCCGCGCCGACACAGCCCTCTCCGTGGCCATGACCTCCGTGTCCACGCTCCTGGCTCCGCTGCTCACGCCGCTGCTCACCCTGTGGCTGGCCGGCCAGTACATGGCCGTCGACGGCGGCGCCATGGCGAAGTCCATCGTGAACATCGTGCTCCTGCCGGTCCTGGGCGGACTCGTCGTGCGCCTGCTGCTGCGCCGCGTCGTCGACCGCGTGCTGCCCGCCCTGCCGTGGGTCTCGGTGGTGTTCATCGCGCTGGTGGTGGCCGCCGTCGTCGGGAACAGCGCCTCGCGCGTGCTGTCGGCGGGCCTGCTGGTGTTCGCTGCGGTGGTGCTGCACAACGGGCTCGGCTACCTGCTCGGCTACGGCGCGGCGAAGCTGTTCCGGCTGCCCACGCCCGTGGCGCGCACGGTCTCGATCGAGGTCGGCATGCAGAACTCGGGCCTCGCCGCGGGCCTCGCGGCGCAGTACATCTCGCCGGCGGCGGCCCTGCCGGGCGCCGTGTTCTCGATCTGGCACAACCTCTCCGGGGCCGTGCTCGCCATGGCCTACCGCCGCTCCGACGGCCGCAGGGCCGCGGGCGTCCCCGGCTCGGCCCCGGCGAATCGTCTGCGGAACTGACCCTTCTGAGGCGGGACCGGACGTCCGGAAGGGTCAGTTCCGCAGACGATTCCGAACGGTCGACGGTCGTCGGCCGACGACGGCGGCCGTCAGCCCTCGGCCGGCGGCTCGTTGATCTGGAACGTGGCCCCGGCGGGGTCCTGCACGGTGGTGACGCGGCCGAACGGGGAGGCCTGGGGACCGTCCAGGACCGTGCCGCCGTGCTCGCGGATCACCTCGAGCGCGCGGTCCGTGTCCGCCACGGCGATGTACATGCGCCAGTACCCCACGGCGTTCGGCGGCAGCCAGGCCCGCGCGTCGCACAGGCCCGCGGTCGCGCGGTCGAACGGGTGGTTCGTCGCGTAGCGGGGGCCGTCGTGGACCGCGTCCTCGGCGTCGGCCGCGGTCTGCGTGTCCTCCGGGGCGTCGTCGTCCCCCATCAGGGTGGGCTGCCAGCCGGCCACGGCGCGGTAGAACTCGGCGGACTCGTCGAAGCGGGTGGTCATGAGCTCGAACCACACGGAGGTGCCGGGGGTGAGCGGCAGATCGTGGCCGGAGAAGGTGCCGGACTGCCAGAAGCCCACGACCTCGTGGCCCGGGCCCTCGGCCACGGCCATCACGCCGAGGTCGCCGACGGGCATCGCGTCCACGAGCACGGCGCCGCCGTTCTCCCGCACGGCGGTGAGGGTGGCGTCCATGTCCTGTGTGCGCAGGTACACGGTCCACGCGGCGGGCGGGGCGTCCTCGCCGGTCATCTGCGAGAGCTGGTCGGCGTCCATGGCGCCGCCCACGGAGGCGCCGTCCTTGGTGATCATGCGGTAGTGGCCGAACTCCTCGCCGGAGTCGGTGAAGGACCAGCCGAAGAGGGCCTCGTAGAAGGCCTGCTGGCGGGCGAAGTCGGGGGCGGTGTAGTCGATCCAGGCGGGGGAGCCGGCGGGGGCGGCAGGGGCAGCGAGGAGGGTCTCGCTCATGCGGCTCAGCGTAGGGCGCGCCCGGGACCCCGTCACGAGGTCTCGGGCGCGTCGCCGGGGCCGCGGACCGGCGCCGAGCTGTGGGGCGCGGCTCGCACGCACCGCGCCCCGCCTGCTCACACCTCGGTGGAGGTGGCGGTGTCCAGGTTGCCGGTGGGCTCGTCCCCGAACACGACGCCCGGTCGGGTGAGCAGGGCGCGGGCGACGGCGACGCGCTGCTGCTGACCGCCCGAGAGCTCGTGCGGGCGGTGGCGCAGGCGGGTCAGGGCGGTGTCGTCCAGTCCTGTGATCTCCGTGCCGCCGATCCTCACGGAGCCCGAGGTCCGCGCGTCCAGCCCGGCCAGGCAGTGCAGGAGCGTCGACTTGCCCGACCCCGAGGGCCCCATGATCGCGGTGAACGCGCCCGAGGCGAAGTCCACGTCCACCCCGCGCAGGGCGTGCACCTGCGCGTCACCGCGCCCGTAGGCGCGGGTGAGGCCGCGGGCGCAGACGGCGGGCGCCGTCGTCGTGGTGGCGGACGACGACGGCGTGCCCGGCCCCGGCGCGACGGGGCCGGGGGTCGTGGGGGAGAAGGGGTGTGCGGGGGAAGAGGTGTCCATGGCGGCCACTCTCCCGCGCGGACCCGGCGGGGCGGATCGGAGGAGGGGACCACCTCCGCGGGCGGCGGGTCATGCCCGGGGATGAGGCGGGCCGGCGAGGCGTGGACCCGAGGGCGTCAGGTCCCCGCCGCCGGGCGGTGCCGGGCGGAGTGGGATGATGGGGACATGAGAGCCGACGCCCGCGCCAACCGCCAGGACCTGCTGGCGGCCGCCGGCCGTCTCATCGCCACCCAGGGGGCCGCGATGTCCCTCCGCGGGGTGGCGCAGGAGGCCGGGGTCGGCGTGGGCACGCTGTACGGGCACTTCCCCACGCGTCGGGATCTGCTGGACGCCGTGCTCGAGGACGTCGTGGCCCGCACCGGAGGGATCCTGCAGGCCTTCCTCGACGGGGCGGCCGGGGACGAGCGCGACGGCGGGGCCGAGGCGCGGTGGCGGCGGCTCGCCGAGGACCTGGGGGCCGTGAACCTGGCCTCGCTCGCGGCGGCCCGGGACGACTTCGACCCAGCCGACCGGCCGCCGGAGGCCCTCATCGCCGAGGCCGAGCGTGTGATCCTCGAGCTCGCGGACCAGGTGGTGGCCGGGGCGCGGCGGGCCGGGCTCGTGGGCCCGGACGTGACCGGGGCGGACTACCTGTTCGGCCTGCTCATGGTCACCCGGTCGCCGGAGTGCGAGCTGCTGGGCCACGGCCCGGGCCAGCGGGGCTGGCTGCTGGACACGTACCTGCGCGGCCTGCGGCCCTGAGGGCGCAGCCGGGTCAGTCGCCCGGGGCGTCGTCCTCCAGGACGGGGCGGGCGGTGGCCCACGCGACGGCGCCGGCGAGCAGGCCGGCGCCCGCGGTGAGTGCCAGGCGGAGCAGCCCCTCGACCCCCGTGAACAGGCTCAGGCCCAGCATCACGACGGCGGCCGTCACCAGCGCCACGAAGAAGGCCACGCATTCACTGTCCCGCTGCGCCTGCTCGGCGGCTGGGTCGGAGGCGCGGGACGTCGTCGGGGTGGGGTGGTCCAGGATGCTGCCGGTCATGGTGCCTCTCCTCCAGTGCGCGTCGGGCCGGGGCGGCCATCGGCGCGTGCACCCCGGCGGCGGACCCGCTGCGGGGCCTGCGTCCAGCATCGCGGAGGGGGTGGGCGCACCGGCAGGGCCATGAGGATGAACCTCGGGGCGTCCGACTCATACCCAGGTATGACCTGTGATTGTGCTGGCAGGTGCCTGGGGAGTGGCTCAGGGAAGGGCCCCGCCGCCCCGGCCGACCGCTGAGGCCGGCCGTTGAGGCCGGCCGTTGAGGCCCGCCGCCCAGGCCCGCAGACACGCCGCTACGACGACGGCGTAGCGGCGCGTCTGCGGGCCTCGACGAGGGGTGGGGCAGGGGCTAGGGCGGGGGCTGCAGGGCGTGCCGGAACGGCGGGTCAGAACTGCACGAGGCCCGCGCGGTGGGCGATGAGCACGGCCTGCACGCGGTCGCGGGCGCCGAGCTTGGCCAACACCCGGCCCACGTGCGTCTTCACCGTCGCCTCGGAGAGCACGAGCTCGGCGGCGATCTCCAGATTCGCGGCGCCCTGCGCCATGAGCACCAGCACCTCGCGCTCGCGCGGGGTCAGCGACGCCACCGCCGCCTGCTGCTCCTCGCACTCCGCGCTGCGGACCTGGTCCGAGCGCAGACGCGGGGCCATGTGCGTCAGGAGCCGGCGCGTCGTGGACGGGGCGATCACGGCGTCGCCCCGGTGCACCGTGCGGATCGCGGCGAGCAGCTCCTCGGGCGGGGCGTCCTTGAGCAGGAAGCCGCTGGCGCCCGCCTCGATCGCGTCGAAGGCGTACTCGTCCAGGTCGAAGGTGGTCAGCACCACGACGCGCGGGGCGTCCGGCCGGCGCAGCAGCGCGCGGGTGGCCTCGATGCCGTCCATCTCCGGCATGCGCACGTCCATCAGCACGACGTCGGCGCCCGCCACGGACACCGACGCCACCGCCTCGCGCCCGCTGCCCGCCTCCGCCACGACCGTCAGGTCCGGCTGCGAGTCCACGAGCATGGCCAGCCCGGACCGGATCAACGCCTGGTCGTCCACCAGGGCCACGCGGACGGGGGCGGTCTCCTCGGAGCTCATGGGGTCATCCTCTCAAGTCGGGCGGGGGCGGCCACCCCTCACACCGCCGAGTACGGCAGGTGGGCGGACACGCGGTACCCGGCCCCCACGCGCGGCCCCGACTCGAGCGTCCCGCCGAACAGGGCCGCCCGCTCGGCGGCCCCCCGCAGACCCTGGCCGCTTCCCCGGGTGGCGGGGTCGGCGGCGGCGCCGCAGCCGTCGTCGTCGATCTGCAGGTCCAGGCCGCGCGCCGTCCAGGCGAGCGTGACGAACGCGTCCGCGTCCGGCCCGCCGTGGCGCAGCGTGTTGGTCAGCGCCTCCTGCACGATCCGGTACGCGGCCAGCTCGCCGCCCGCCGGCAGCGCACGGCGGGGCGTGCCGGTCTCCAGCAGGGACACCTCGAGTCCGGACAGCCGCATCGTCTCCACGAGCGCGGGCAGGTCCGCGAGCCGCGGCTGGGGTCGGCGGCCCGGGGGTAGGCGGGTGCCGCGGCCGTCGGGGGAGGCGTCGGCGGCGGGCCGCCGGGCGTCGTCGTCCGTCACGCCGGGCACCCCGGCCACGGTCTCGCCGGTCTCGCGGAGCACGCCGAGCAGCTGGCGCATGTCCGCGAGCGCGGAGCGGCCGGTCTGGCCGATGGTCTCGAGCGCGGTGACCGCGAGCGCGGGCTTGGCGGCGGCGGCGTACCGGGCGCCGTCGGCCTGGGAGATGACCACCTGCAGGGAGTGGGCGACGATGTCGTGCATCTCCCGGGCGATGTGGCTGCGCTCGTCGGCGGCGGCGAGCTCGCGCTCCTGCCGGGACTGCACCTCGAGGCGGTGGGCGCGGTCCTCGAGGGCGCGCACGGTGAGGCGGCGGTTGCGCACGACGTCGCCGAACGCCCACGCGGTGAGCACCATGAGCCCGCAGCCGATCGCCATGATGACCATGGCCAGCGGCTCCGCGGGGGAGCGGACGGTGAGGCCGTCGGGCGTGACGAACTGCGCCGGGAACAGCCACACCTTCACCCCGTTGGCCACGCCGCCGGCCAGCCCCGTGAGGAGCCCGGCCACGGAGATGCTCCGGGGCGCGTTCGCGGCGAGGTTGTAGACGGTGAGCGGCACCATCAGCAGGGACATGCTGAACTCGGGCCCGGCGAGCAGGTGCAGGACGGCCGCGGCCGTCACGACGGCGGCCGAGGCCACCGGGCGCACCCGACGCACGGCCCACGGCAGGACCATGCCGGCCCCGGCCAGGAGGGAGACGGCCGTCTGCCTGCCCTGGGGGTCCGGGGCGACCATCGGCCCGAGCGCGATCCACGGGAGCGCCACGAGCACGGTGAACAGTGCCGCGGCGGCCATCACGTCGGTGCGCACGGGGTGCAGGCGCGTCCACTGGTCGAGGCGGCGCAGGGGGTTCACGCGGGCCAGCCTAGGCCGCAGGCGGAGGGGCCGGCGTCAGCCCGCGGGATGATCCGGGGCGGTCCTCAGGGCGTGAGGGAGGCGAGGACGTCGACGGCCGGCGCCTCCCGGACCCGGTGCGCCTCGGTGCCGGCCCACAGGTGGACGCGTTCGAGGTCGCCGGCGGCCGCGGCGGCGGCGCGCAGCCCCTTCGTCAGGACGTTGACCTCGGGGTACGCGGCGGGGGCGTCCGGGTGCTCCGCCATGAACGCGGTGGCCAGCGACCGCGCCCACCGCCCCGTGTAGGCGCGGGTCAGGCCGGTGCGGGCCCGGCCGTCGTCAGCGGAGAAGCGTGTCCCGGCCGCACACGCCGCGACGGCGGCCCGGTGCGCCGCCGAGGTGCCCGCCTCCGGGGTGAGGAGGAACGCGGTGCCGGCCGAGACGGCGTCCGCGCCGGCGGTCAGCAGGGCGCGCACGTCCTCGGCGGTGCCCACGCCGCCGGCGGCCACCACGGGCACGGCGCTCGTGGCCCCCGTCCCGACGACGTCGCGCACCGCCGGCAACACCGCCGGCAGCTCGGCGCGGGGCGGCTCCGCGGCCGGGTCCGACGTGCCCCGGTGCCCGCCGGCGCGGTGGCCCTGCACCACGAGGAACGCGGCCCCGTGCTCGAGGGCGGCCCGCGCCTCGGTCGCGTCCGTCACGGTGGCCCCGGCCGGGATGCCCGCGGCGGCCAGCCGGGCGAACACGTCCGCGGCCGGCAGGCCGAACGTGAAGGAGACCAGCGGCCACGCCTGCTCCTCGGCGGCGGTGAGCAGGGCGTCGAAGTCGGCCCGTTCGGCGTCGGGGTCCGGGACCACGTCCGCGGCCGTGGGCAGGTCGGCGGCGCCGTCGGCCGTCAGGTCCGCCCGGTACGCGGCGACGGCCGCCGCCCGCGCCGACCGTGCCGCCTCCGTGCGCGCCGCGTCCGGGATGGCCGTGTTCACCGCGTCCGGCACGAACAGGTTCACGCCCCAGCGGTCCGGCCCCTCCGCGCCCAGCAGCGCGCGCAGCGCGTCCACCTGCGCGCGCATCTGCGCGGCCGTCCGCATGCCGCCGGCGAGGAACCCGCCGCCGCCTGCGCCGACGACGGCGGCGACCAGCTCCGGGGTCGAGGGGCCGCCGGCCATCGGGGCCACCGCCACGGGCACGGGCGGGATCAGGCGGGCGCGGGTGACGTCGTCGGGGTGGGATGGCTGCGTCATGACCCCCAGAGTAAGGGGAGGGGTGTCGGCCCCACCCCGCGCCTACAGTGGGGCGCAGTACACGAGGAGAGGGGGTGCGCCGTGGAGGTGCTGCTCGCGCTCTCACCCATCCTGCTCACCCTCGTGCTGCTGCTCACCCGGCTGCCCGCGTGGGTGGCCCCGGCCGCCGGGACGGCCGTGGCCGTGCTGCTGGCCCTCACGGTCTTCGGCGTGGCCCCGGGCGACCTGGGCGGCGCGGTCGGCGCCGGCGTGCCCACGCTGCTCGAGATCCTGGCGATCATCGCTGGCGGTATCACCCTGTCCCGCGTCATGGAGTACTCGGGCGGGCACGCGCGCCTGGCCGCGTGGCTGTCGGCGGGCAACGGCCCCACGATCGCGACCGCGCTGCTCATGGTGCACGGCGTCATCCCGTTCCTCGAGACCGTGACCGGGTTCGGCGTCTCCCTGATCGTGGGTGTGCCGCTGCTGCTGGGTCTGGGCTACACGGCGTTCCGGTCCGCGCTGATCTCCGTCCTCGCGCTCACCATCGGCCCGTGGGGGTCCATGGCGCCGGGCACGCTCATGGGCGCCCGCCTGTTCGGCCTGGACTTCCGGGAGATCGGGGTCACCGCCGCGGTGTTCAACCTGCCGGCCTGCCTGGTGGCGGGCGTGGCCACGGTGCTGCTGCTGCGCGGGGCGCGCGGCATGCGAGTCGACGTCGGCCCGGCCCGGACACTGCCCTGGCTCGGCGTCGCCGTGCTCTCCGGGGTCGCCCAGTGGGCGCTGATCCTGGGGGCGAACCTCGTGGTCGGCACCGCGCCGGCGGGCGCCGTCGCCACGTTCGTGCTCACCGTGGCCTGGCTGCTCGTGATCCGCGGCGGCCGGCTGCTGCCCGGGCCGGGGCGGGACGTGGTGCCGTACCTGACGCTCATGGCCGGCACCGTGCTGGGCACCACCGTGAAGGGCGCGTTCGGACTCGAGGGGGCGGCGGCCCTCGTGGGGACGCCGGCGCTGTGGGCGTTCGTGGCGGTGGGCGTGGGCGTGCAGCTGCTCCACCTCGACGCCGCCGCCCGCCGCCGCGTCCCCCGCGAGGCCGGGAAGCTGTGGGTGGGCACCGCCATCCCCAACGCGCTCTACGTGGCGTTCGGGCTCATCCTCTCCGCCGGCGGGGTCTCGCAGGCGCTCGCGGGCGCGCTCAGCGGGATGGGGGAGTCCTACCTGGTGGCGATGCCGTTCCTCGGTGCGTTCGCAGGCTTCATCACGGCCTCGAACACCGGGGCCATGGCCCTGATCGGCCCCCTGCAGATGGACACAGGCGCCGCCCTGGGCGTCCCCCCGCCCTGGTCCAACGGCCTGCACAACGCGGCCGCGGGCTGGGGCATCGTCGCCGGGCCCGCTCGCATCCAGGTGGCCCACGGCATGGCCGCGGGGGCGCAGTCGCCGCAGATGCCCGGCTGGGCCGTGACGCGGCGGAACCTGTTCGTGGTGCTGCTGCCGGCCATGCTCGCCGGGATCCTCGGCATGGCCGTGATGGGCTGGTTCCTGCTGCCGCGGTGACGCGCGGGGGGTGGAGCGGGGCCCGGGTGGGGCGGCCCGGTTCCGTGGGCGGAAGCGGCAGGCCAGAGCGTTCCGTGGGCAGAAGTGCCCTCTCTTCTGCCCACGGAGGCGATGGGGTTGTGGGTTCTGCCCACGGAGGCGCCGGGACTGCGGTGGCCGGCCGGGCGCGGGAGCCGGCCCGGTCCGCCCCGAGGCGGGGGCCGACGTCGACCTTCGGTGGACGCGCGGCGGCCTGTGCGCCTCCTAGGCTGGGCGCCATGATCCGAGTAGTCGTGGCCGACGACCAGGCGTTGATGCGCACCGCCCTCGAGCACTTCGTGGCCCAGGCCGAGGACCTCGAGGTGGTCGGCTCCGCCGAGGACGGGGTCCAGGCCCTCGAGGCGGCCCGCACGCTGGCCCCCGACGTCGTGCTGATGGACATGCAGATGCCCCGCATGGACGGCGTCGAGGCCACCGCGCGCATCTCCGCCGAGGCCCCCGGCGTGCGCGTCCTGGCGATCACCACCTTCTCCTCCGAGCAGTACCTCGTGCCCGCCTTGCGCGCCGGCGCCGCCGGCTACCTCGTGAAGGACGCCCCGCCGGCCGAGGTGGTGGACGCCATCCGCCGCGTCCATGCCGGGGACGCCGTGTTCTCCGCCCGCGTGGCCGCGGACCTGGTGGAGGCCGTCACCGCGGCCCCCGAGCACACCGCCCCCTGCCCGGCCGAGCCCCTCGCCCCGCACGAGCGCCTCACCGAGCGCGAGCTGGACGTGGTCCGCGAGCTCGCCAAGGGCGCCTCCAACGCGGAGATCGCCGGCGCCCTGTTCCTCGCGGAGGCCACGGTGAAGTCCCACATCGGCAAGGTCCTGGACAAGTGGCAGGTCCGTGACCGCGTGCAGATCCTCATCCGCGCCGCCCGCGCGGGCCTCGTGGACATCGGATGAGCATCGCGGCGCCCGCCCCGGCTCGGACGACGACGGCGACGTCGCCCCCGCCTGCCGAGTCTCCCCTGGGCTCCCGCCTGCCGGCGATCCTGCGCACGGAACCCGTCTCCCGGCACACGCGGATCGTCCTCTATGTGATCGTCGGGCTCATGGTGCTGGGGGAGATCCTCACCCTGATGCTGGGGCCCACGGTGGCCGCCGGGCTGAGCGCCGACCCCGAACTCGCGGGCATCCTCGAGGAGGACGGCGGGCTGACGGGTGAGGGGCGGGAGCCGCTCCTGCGCTGGGTCCTGTTCCTGGCGAGCGTGCTGGTCACGCTGCTGTTCGGGTGGCAGCCCACCCTCGCGGCGGTGTTCGTGCTGCTCGGGTGCACGTTCGGTCTGGTGGGCCTCGTGGAGGCGGACCACGCGCACCTCACCCCGCAGGCGTTCAGTGGCGGGGTCGTCCTGGGCGCGGCCATGGTGACGCGGTACTCGCACCGGGTGTTCGTCTGGTTCGCCCTGGGCGCCCTCATCCTGCTCACCGTCGCGGGCGAGGTCCTCACCGACGGCACGTGGGCGGACGAGGACAGCCTCAAGGGCGTCATGGTCATCACGCTCATCGTCGCGCTGTGCGTGGCGGTGCCGGCCTTCATGATCCGCCGATCCCGGCATCGGGCCCGGGACCGCGAGGCGGCCCTGCGCCGGGCCGAGGAGGCCGCCGCCTGCGCCGCGGAGGCCGAGCGGCAGCGGATCGCGGCGGAGCTGCACGACGTCGTCGCGCACGGGCTCACCGTGATCTCGATGCAGGCCGCCATGCTGCCCACCCAGAGGGACCCGGACAAACGGGCCGCCGCGGAGAAGGCCATCGAGGAGGCCGCCCGGCAGTCCCTCGTGGACCTGCGCCGCATGCTCACCGCGCTGCGCGGCTCCTCCCGCAACGCGCAGACGGCGGAGGGGGACGCCGTCGTGGACCTGCCGGCCCGCCTCGACGAGTTCGAGGCCCAGCTGCACGCGGCCGGGTTCGCGGTCGAGCGCTCGCTGACCGAGCTGGACGAGCTGCCGCGCTCCCTGGAGCTGACCGTGCTGCGTGTGGTGCAGGAGTCGGTGACGAACATCCTCAAGCACGCCCCGCGCCGCGGCACGGTGCGCCTGACCTCGCAGCTCGAGGGCGCGGACCGCCTCGTGCTGTGCATCGCCAGCCCCATGGACGAGGGCGAGCCCCGCCGCGACCGCGTGGTGGTCGCGATGGCCAGCGGCTTCGGCCTGGCCGGCATGCGCGAGCGCGTGGCCGTGTTCGGCGGCACCCTCACGGCCGGCCCGCTGGGCGGCTGCTGGGTGGTCCGCGCCGAGCTGCCGCTGCGCTGAGCCGGGGCGGCAGCCGCGTCCTCCCGCGTCCTCCCGCGTCCGGGGGCGAAAGTGGGCGGTATCCGCGCGGGATACCGCCCACTTTCGCCCCCAAAGGGACGGGGTGGGGTGGCCGACGACGGCGGCCCTCAGCCCAGCGGGACCGTCAGCTTCTCGCCGGGGGACAGGGTGTGCTCGCGGCCGGCGATGATCATCGGCACGTCGTGCCACATGCCCTCGCCCGCGGCCACCGTCACCTCCCGCTGGGTCATCTGGATGACCACGGGCTGCTGGCGGAACCGGATGGTGAACCGGGCGCCGGGCAGCTGGGCGGGCATGCGGGGGTGCAGCCGGACGACGTCGTCGCGCGTCTCGAGGCCCGCGTAGCAGCGGATCACCGTGTCCACGGTGCCCGCCATCAGGCCCAGGTGGATGCCCTCCTTCGTGGTGCCGCCCTGCGTGTCCGAGAGGTCCGACTCGAGGGCCTCCGTGAACAGGTCCCAGGACCGGTCCGGGTCCGTGCGGGCCGACACCCACGCGTGCACCAGCCGGGAGAGCGTGGAGCCGTGCGTCGAGCGGGCCTCGTAGTACGTGACCATCCGCTCGAACGCCTCCTCGGGCAGCTCGTAGCCCATGCGGCGCAGGATCCGGTCCAGCTCCTCGGCGGAGAACAGGTATCCGAGCATGAGGGTGTCGGCCTGCTTGGAGAGCTTGTACCGGTTGGTGGCGTCGCCCTCGGCCTGCAGGATCAGGTCCATGCGGCCGATGTTCCCGTACTTGGCGCGGTAGGCCTCCCAGTCGAACTCGAGCAGGTCCTGGTAGCCCTCGAACTGGGCGAGGATGCCGGCCTCCTCGCCCTCCTCGAAGAACGGCACGGTCAGACGGGTGCTGACCTCCTCCCAGCGCTCGATCTCCTCCTCGGAGATCTCCATGAGCTCGGGCAGGCCGTCGTCGATCGTGTCCAGCCAGCGGACCAGGCGGGCGGTCTCCGCGAGCACCCACGAGGTCAGCACGTTCGTGTACGCGTTGTTGCGCAGGCCGGAGCCGGGGGTCTCGGGATAGCCGTCGTGGAACTCGTCCGGGCCCATGACGCCGTGGATCTCGTAGCGGTCCGTGACGGCGTTGTGCAGGGTCATGGACATGAAGAACCGGGAGATCTCCACGAGCATCTCCGCGCCGTAGTCCGAGATGAAGGACGTGTCCTTCGTGATCTCGATGTACCGCAGCACCGAGTAGGCGATGTCCAGGGAGACGTGCCGCTGGTTGTGGGAGTTGTCCGGCATCCACATGCGCGAGCGCGGGTTCCACAGCTCGGTGGGCGTCTCCTCGGAGCCGTCCGCCCCGGACTGCCACGGGTACATGGCACCGGCCCAGCCCTCGGCCTGGGCGTTGGCGCGGGCCTCGTTGAGACGCCGGTAGCGGTACATCAGCAGGCCCCGGGTGATCTCGGGGCGGCGCAGCGTGAGCATCGGGTAGACGTAGATCTCGTCCCAGAAGATGTGGCCGCGGTAGCCCTCGCCGTGCAGGCCGCGTGCCCCCACGGAGGCGTCCAGGTCCCGGCGGCGGCCGTAGGCCGTCTGGAGCACGTGGAACGTGTGCAGGTTCAGGGCGAGCTGCTGGCGCAGCGACGCGCCGTCCTTGCCCATCGGGACCGCGGACCCCACCGGGGCCGAGTGGCCGGCGTCGACGACGGGCGGCGCGTATTCGCCGCCGGCCTCCGCCGCCGTGGAGCGGCGCTGATGCCGGTACGGCTCGGCCAGGTCGATGCGCACGGAGAACCGGTCCCAGTTGGTGCCCCAGCGCTGCTCGTGCAGGGTCAGCAGGTTGCGGAAGTTCTGGGCGCGCTGGACGTCCTTCACCGCCGACTCCCACACGGAGGCGTTGGCGTGGTCGTGGCTCGTGGCGACGGCGGCGATCTTCTCCAGCACGAGCGGCACGCCCTCGTCCACGTGGAGGAGGATGTCCTGGCCGACCACCAGGTCCGAGCCGTCCACGGGGCGGCGGATGGGCTCGTGGTGGCCCACCGGCGCCACCTGGCGGGTGCGGGTGGCCACGGCCACGTGGATGCCGGACTGGTTGGTGGCGGTCTCGAGCAGGACGGTCTCGCCGTCGATCTCCCGGGCCTGGACCGGCTCGAGGTGCTGGTTGGCGAGGGTGCGGTCGTCGGAGACGTTGAGGTTGGCCACGCGGCCCTCGATCTTCGAGCGCACCGTGAGGTCCCCGGACCAGTTCTCCGCCACGACGGTCAGCTCGATCGCGGCGAGGTGCCGGTTGGCCAGCGAGGTGAACTGTCGGGTGTGGACCGTGGTGCGCCGGCCCTGCTCGTCCTCGAAGGTCATGGTGCGGGAGAGCACGCCGCGGCGCAGGTCCATCTCCTGGCCGTACTCCACGAGGTTCTCCTCACCCGGCAGCAGCGGGCGGCCGTGGCGCGGGGTCACCACGAGCGGGGTCCAGTCCTGGATGTTGACCATGTGCTCGGTCTCCACGACCCGGCCCTGGACCATCGAGGTCAGCCGGTTGAACACCCCGGCCATGTAGGTGCCGGGGTAGTGGACGGAGGAGATGTGCGTGCCGGGCACAGCGCCGCGGGTGCCCCAGTACCCGTTGGCCAGGGTGCACAGCACCTCGCGCGTGCCCTCGGAGGCCGGGTCGAAGCGGTCCCAGCGCAGCACCCACGCGGGGTCGAACGGGGTGGTGGTGCGGTCCTCCAGATGCAGGGTCCCGTAGTCCTGGACCACCAGGTGGGCGCCGGCCGCCTTGAGTCGGCCCTTGCCGAGCTCGGGCTCGCGGTCCACGCCGATCACGAGGCCGAAGCGGCCGTCCGAGGCGGCCTTCACGCCGGAGACGGCGTCCTCGAGGACCATCGCGTCCGCGACGTCGACGCCCAGCTCGCGGGCGGCCTCCCAGAACATCGCCGGGTCCGGCTTGCCCGGCAGCCCGCGCTCGACGGCGGTGTTCCCGTCCACGATCACGGGGAAGAAGTCCAGCACGCCGCCGGCCGTGAGCACGGCGCGGGAGTTCTTGGAGCTGGTGACCAGTGCGACCGGCACACCCTTGGCCCGCAGCCGCTCGAGGAGGTCCTGGGCCTCCGGGAACACGCGGACGCCGTCGCGCTCGAGGACCTGCTCGAAGTAGCCCTGCTTGCGCTCGGCGAGGGCGAGGACGGTCAGCTCCGGGGCGGCGTCCGCCTCGGGGGCGTCGGCCTCCGGCACCCTCAGGCCGCGGGAGGCGAAGAACGTGCGGACCCCGTCCTCGCGGGGGCGCCCGTCCACGTGGTGCAGGTAGTCGGCGGCGGCGTCGAAGGGACGCAGCACGTCCGGGTCCGCGGCGACGACGGCGGCGTTGGCGGGCAGCGCGCCCACGGCGGGCAGCGCCCCGTCGAAGAGCTCCTTCCACGCCTGCGCGTGCACGCCGGCGGTGTCCGTGATGACCCCGTCCATGTCGAAGATGACGGCGCGGTAGCGGCGGAGCCGGTGACGGCGGGCGTTCAGGTCCTGCGGAGCGGCGGGGGTGAGCGTCTGCGACATGGGAACCAGCCTACGGGCGGGGAAGTGGGGCCGCACGGGGAGTGCCGCGGCGATGTTCACCGCAGCGAGCGCGCCGTCGTTCCGGCCGACCGCACCGCAGCGACATCACAGCGGTTCTCAGCTGCGGTGATGTCGCTGCGGCGCGGTGGGTTCCGGGAATAGGGTCGTGCCGACGGGGCGGACGTGTGCCCCCGCGCGCCGGAAGCGTGGCCCGGGAACGAGCAGGACACACTCGGCGGAGATGGCCGGGGGGCGAAGGGCTCATGAACTGGATGATGAGCAAGTGATGGATGCGAAGCCGACGCGGTTGCGGAAGAAGGCGACGCGGGAGGAGATCCTGGCGAGTCTGCCGGTGCAGGCGCGGGTGCGTCCGGCGCGGTGGTTGCTCCTGTGGCTGATCGTCGTGGTGTGCATCGCGGTGTTCGTGTGGGTGATCTTCCGGCCGCCGGAGGATGTCTCGGCCGGGTTCGGGGTGTGGCGTGTGGCGTCGTTCATCGGGTTGGCGCTGGCGTTGGCGGTGCTTCCCGCCGCGACGATGGGTCTGTTCCTGCCTCGGCATGTCACGTTCGATGAGCGACGGGTGTGGACGCGGGACTGGTCCGTGGACTGGGCGGACGTGAAGGAAGTCCGTGCTGTGGCGCCAGAGTCGGAGCACACGATGAAGGTGGCGCTCAAGGTGGACGAGCGGCTGTGGAACGAGGGTGGTCTGCGCAAGGCCAACCGGTGGGACTCGGGACGGCCGTTGCAGGGTGGCGGGTTGACCCGTGCGCAACCGCTCGTGCTCACGCAACCCGCGCTCGCGCCGTCGGCTCTGACGCTGCTGCAGGTCTTCGTCGAGTTGAAGAAGCGGAACCGTCGGGCGGGGAGCCCGCGGTGACGCGCCCCGGCTTCCGTCACCGCCGGGTCAGCAGCGTGAGCACCTCCGCGTGCCGGGTCTGGGGGAACATGTCGAACACCTGCACCCGCGCCACCCGATAGCTCGGCATCCGGGCCAGGTCCTGCGCGAGCGTCGCCGGGTTGCAGCTGGAGTACAGGACGGTGGGCACACCCGAGTCCTCCAGCGCGTCCGCCAGCTCGGCGCCGATGCCCCGCCGCGGCGGATTCACGACGACGGCGTCCGGGCGGGGCCGCCGTTTCTTGGACGAAAGCGCCTCCGGAGCCCGCCGTTTCTCGAACGAAAGCGCGGAGGTGGCGTCGCCGTCGGAGAAGCGCGCCCGGTCGGCCAGGCCGAGCTCCGCGGCCGTCTCCCGGGCCGCGGCCACCGCCTCGGCGGAGGACTCCATGCCCCACACGTCGCGCACGCCGGCCCGGGCCAGGTGGAACGCGAACCCGCCCACCCCGCAGTACAGGTCCCACGCCGACGCCGGCACACCGCCCTCGGCGACCCACGCCGCCGCCGTCGCGTACAGCCCCTCGGTCACCGCGGTGTTCGTCTGGAAGAACCCCTGCGGGCGCAGCCGCAGGCCGATCCCGTTCAGTTCCATCCGCAGGGTCGGCCCGCCGGCGAGCACGATCTCCTCGTCGCCCTCGGGCAGGGCCACGTGCTCGGGCAGCAGGTTCGCGCTCACCACGGCGGCGGGTGTCCCGCGCGCCGCGAGGTCGTCCAGCAGCCCCGGCACCGCCGCGCGCAGCGCGTCCAGCCGGTCGGCGGAGCGCAGCACGAACCGGACCATCGCCTCCCGGTCGGGGGAGAGCGTCACGATCACGTTCTTCAGCTCGCCCGTGCGGGCGGCGACGTCGTAGGGCTCCAGCCCGGCCGCCGTCACCGCCGCCGCGCACGCGTCGAACACGCCTTCCATGCCGGCCTCGTACAGGCCGCAGTCGCGCAGGTCCACGCCGGCGCCGTCGTGATGCCGGGGGTGCTGGCGCGGGTCCAGGATGCCCAGCCGCGGCGCCGCCGCCGACCCCGTGACCACGAGCTTCGCCTTGTTCCGGAATCCGGCCTCCGCGGAGGCGAACGGCTCGGCCACGACCGTGTCCGCGTCGACCGCGTCCGCCAGGGCGGCCAGGACCGCGGCCTGCTTGTCCGCGAGCTGCCGGGCGTACGGCACGCCCATCAGCGGGCAGGAACGGCACTCGCCGACGTCGAAGTGGGGGCACTGCACGGGCGTCGCCTCAGCCCTCGAGGCTGACCCGCAGGCCGGGCCGGTCCAGGCGGATCGCGAGCTGCTCGAGGGCCAGCTCGGCGGCCGCGGCCAGGTCCGCGTCCACGTCCATCACCATGCCGGTGAGCACGGGCAGGGCGGACTCGAGGTCCTCGGGGCGGGCGAGGGCGCCCAGCGCGGACGCGGCCGACGCGCGGACCTCCGGGTCCGGGTCGGCACAGCCGGCCCGCACCGCGTCCACGAGGGTGCGGTCGACGGCGGCATCGCGGCGCAGCGAGCCGGCGCGGGAGGCGAGCACGAGGTGGGCCGCCGAGCGGACGTCCGCCTCGGGGGCGGTGAGCGCCCCGGTCAGGGCGGGCAGCGCGCTGCGGTGCCACGCGTGCATCAGGGCCAGGGCGCCGGTCGCGGCGGGGCTGAGGTCGCCGTCGTCGCCGGTGAGGGCGCGGGCGGCGCCCGAGGTGACGTCATCGGGAGTGGCCGCGCCGGTCATCAGGCGCACCGCCAGCCCGGCGACGGCGGCCTCCCCGCGCTCGGCGACGGCGGCCTCGGTGCGGCGGCGCAGGCGGTCGTGCGGAGTCTGGGGCTCCGCGGGCAGGGGGAGACGGTCGAAGGCGGTCATGGGTCCATTGTCCCCCGTGCGCGGACCCGCCTGGGGCGCGGCCGGGAGGTTCCCCGCAGACTCCTGGACGGGGCGTGACCGGCCGCACAGGGCCCGGACTCGGGTGATACGTTCGACGGCATGAGACCCCCCGGAGCCCTCGCCCTCGAATTCCGGGCGGACAGCTTCGATCATCCCACCGGCCTGGTGGACGCCGGCACCGTCATCTCCTGGATCGAGAAGGCCGGCTACGCCGTCGCGGCGAGTTGGGCCGGGACGTTCGTGCGTGCCCGCTACATGGGGCACACCCAGTTCCGGCACCCCGTGCCGGTGGACCGCCGCGCTGTGGTGCAGGCGCGCGTGGTCCACACGGACGGCGCCGAGGTGCACGTCCAGACCCGCCTGCTGCTGCCGGAGATCCGCGACGACGACGGCGACCCCGTGGTCGCCACCTCGTCCCTCGTGGTCTACGCCGCGGAGGAGGGCGGGGTGCCCGTGACCGTGCCGGTCTGGGAGCCCTCGACCCCCGGCCAGATCGAGCGCGACGAACAGGCCCGCCGCTCCACCGTGGCCCGCCGCGCCGTCGAGCGCGGCATGGCCCGACTGCCGTTCCCCGCGCCCGGGGAGGCCCCCGAGGAGATGAGCACCCTCGCGTTCCTGGCCCCCAACGCGGAGGCCACCGTGGGCGGCACCATCAACGCGGGCGCGATCCTGCGCTGGGTGGACGAGGCGGCCGCCGTCTGCGCCGCCCGCTGGACCGGACATGAATCCGTGGTCGCGGTGTTCGGCGGCGGTGTGCGCTTCGTGCGGAACATCCACGTGGGCGACCTCGTGCGCGTGGAGGCCCTCCTGGTGAACACCACGGAGCGGTCCATGCATGTGGCGCTGCGCGTCTACGCGAGCCGACGCACCGGGGCGGAGTCCCGCCTGGTGGCGCACTCGATCGCCGTCATGGTGGACGTCTCCGCGGAGGACCAGGCCCAGCGGGTGCGGCAGTACATCCCCGAGAGCGAGAGCGCCCGGAGGCTGCAGGAGACGGCGATCGAACTCGTGCGCATGCGCTCCGAGGTGAGCGCGGCCTGGACCGAGATGCGCCGCTCGACCGATCCGCGCTGACGGGGCCCTGAGTAGACTGAGCGAATGCGTCGACCGTCCCTGCCGTCCCTGTCCCGCCTGCCGGTCCGTCGTCTCCTCCGGGGAGCGGCCGTGGCCGCGGGCGTCGGTCTCGTGGGACTGCCGCTGACGGTCGCCGCCGGGCTCACCGGCGTGGACATGGTCAAGCGCGGCGGCCGAGTGCGCCGACCCGCGCCGAACCCCGGCGTGTTTGACGCCCACGTGGAGGGCTCCGAGCTGCGCATCTTCACCTCGGGTGAGGACCTCTACAAGGAGATGATCGCCGCGATCGACGGAGCGCAGCGGATCATCAAGTTCGAGACCTTCATCTGGAAGGGCGACCCCACGGGCCAGCGGTTCATGGACGCCTTCAACCGGGCGGCCGCGCGCGGCGTGGAGGTCTACGTCTCCTACGACGGGTTCGGGAACCTCGTGGTCCCGCCCCGCTTCTACCGTCAGCTGGACCCGCGCATCCACGTGTTCCGGCTGCCGGCCTTCGCCCGCCCGATCTGGCGAGGCGTGGTCCGGCACAGCGGGTTCAACCACTCGAAGATCATGGTGGTGGACGACGAGGTCGGCTTCGCCGGCGGCTTCAACATCGGCGACGACTACGCCCGCCTGTGGCGGGACACCCACGTGCGTGAGCGCGGCCCGGCGGTGTGGGCGCTGGGCCAGTCGATCTCCATCAAGTGGAACGCCCACCACCGCGCGGGCGAGCAGATGTCCTGGCGCCCCCCGGACACGTGGGACCCGCGCGTCACCGTGGCCGCGAACCAGCCGCCGCTCCTGGTCTACCCGATCCGGCTGAGCTACCTCGACGCCATCCAGCGGGCGCAGCACCGCATCCTCATCAACACGCCGTACTTCATCCCGGACCAGCAGGTCCTCGAGGCGCTGCTGCACGCGGCCCGGCGCGGGGTGGACGTGCAGGTGATGGTGCCGGAGGACTCCAACCACATCGTGGCGGACTGGGCCTCGCGCGGCTTCTTCGGGAAGATGCTCGAGGCCGGCATCACGATCCTGCTGTACAGGGCCAGCATGATCCACGCGAAGACCGCCACCGTGGACGGCATCTGGTCCACCGTGGGCTCGGCCAACGTCGACCGCCTCTCCCTGGGCTTCAACTACGAGTCCAACGTGGTGGTCGTGGACCGCGACTTCGCCGCCCGGATGGAGGAGATCTTCGCTCTCGACGCCCAGCGGGCCGTCCGGATCGACACCCCGCGCTGGGAGGACCGTCACGGCCTCGCCCGCGTGGTCGAGGCCCTGCTGGTACCACTGCGTCCCCTGCTCTGAGGACCCCGGGCGCTGAGCCAGACGTTTCTGCAGTTCTGACGCCCGATCCGCAGCGGAATCATCTGGCTCACGCCCCCCGCCGCGTGAGCCAGACGTTTCTGCCGTTCTGACGCCCGATCCGCAGCGGAATCATCTGGCTCACGCCCCCTGGCGACGTCTCCCGACCGTGCCGTCCCTTCCCGTCGCCGCCCGGGCTCACCCTCTCTCTTGCATACCCCTGGGGGTATACCCTACGCTCGTTCTCGACATACCCCAGGGGGTATCGGATGGACATCGAGACCCCCCGACCCGGAGGAGAACCATGCTGCTCGAGCGCATCTACGACGAGGACCTCGCCCAGGCCAGCTACGTGACCGGCTGCCAGGCGAAGAACGAGGCGATGGTGGTGGACCCCCGCCGCGACATCCAGGTGTACCTGGACCTGGCCGCCAAGAACGGCATGACCATCACCCACGTGACCGAGACCCACATCCACGCGGACTACCTCTCCGGCACCCGCGAGCTGGCCCACGCCACCGGCGCCCAGATCCACCTGTCCGGCGAGGGCGGCGAGGACTGGGCCTACGGCTTCGAGGGCAACCTCCTCAAGGACGGCGACACGGTGACGCTCGGCAACATCACCGTCGAGGCCGTGCACACCCCGGGCCACACCCCCGAGCACCTGTCCTTCCTCGTCACCGACGGCGCCTTCGCGGACGCCCCGGGCTACATGCTCACCGGCGACTTCGTGTTCTCCGGCGACCTCGGCCGCCCGGACCTGCTGGACGAGGCCGCCGGCGGCGTCGACACCCGCTTCGAGGGCGCCCAGCAGCTCTTCGCCTCCCTCAAGGCGAAGTTCCTGACCCTCCCGGACCACGTGCAGGTGTTCCCGGCCCACGGCGCCGGCTCCGCCTGCGGCAAGGCACTCGGCGCGCTGCCCTCCACCACGGTCGGCTACGAGCGCAAGTACGCGTGGTGGTCCGACTACCTGAAGAACGACGACGAGCAGGGCTTCATCGACGAGCTGCTCGACGGCCAGCCCGACGCCCACGCCTACTTCGCCCGCATGAAGCGCCAGAACAAGCAGGGGCCAGCCATCCTGGGCGAGCTGCCCGAGCTCGAGGAGCTGGACGCCGGGGGCGTGCAGGCGACGCTCGCCGAGGGCGCCGTGTTCGCGGACACCCGCGGTGTGGACGAGATCCTCGCCGGCACCGTGCCGGGCGCGCTGGCCTTTCCGTCCCGCGGCAAGGTCGCCACGCACGCCGGCTGGGCCTACGACCCGGAGAGCGACGACGCCGCCCTCGTCCTGCTCGCCGAGGACCGCGAGGACGCGCACACGATGCGCGACCACATGATCCGCGTGGGCGTCGACGCCGCCGCCGCGTTCACCACCTCCGTGGACGGCCTCACGTTGGAGCCGGTGCCCACCGTGCAGGCCGACGAGCTGCGGTCCCGCATCGAGGCCGGCGAGGTCGGCGCGGAGCAGGACACCGTGCTGGTGGACGTGCGCAACAAGACCGAGTTCTCCCACGGCACCGTGGCGGACGCCCGGCAGCTGAACGCCGGCAAGGTGCTCTTCCACCAGGAGGAGCTGCCGAAGGACAAGACCCTGGTGACCTTCTGCCAGTCCGGCCTGCGCAACATCGTGGCCGCCCAGGCGCTGCGCCGCGCCGGGTTCGACGTGATCGAGCTCGAGGGCAGCTACGCCGCCTGGCAGCAGTCCTGACACACCCCCAGACCAACCCCGAGGAGCCCCTCCCATGAGCGTCACCCTGTCCCCCGTCGCCCCGCGCGACCTGAAGGCCGAGCTGGCCGCCCGCCCCGACGCCGTCGTGCTGGACGTGCGCACCCCCGGCGAGTTCGAGACCGAGCACATCGCCGGCTCCTACAACGTGCCGCTGGACCTGCTCCAGGAGCACGCGGACGAGGTCGCCGCCCGCCTGGACGGCACCGCGGTGCTCGTCTGCCAGTCCGGCAGCCGGGCCGGCACCGCCCAGGACCGTCTGGCCCAGGCCGGCTTCACCTCCGCGCGCGTCCTGCAGGGCGGCATCTCCGCCTACGCCGAGGCCGGCGGCGAGGTCGTCCGCAGCGGCAACCGCTGGTCCATGGACCGTCAGGTCCGCATGACCGCCGGGTCCATCGCGCTGGTCGGGGCCGTGGCCTCCCAGGTCGGCTCGAAGCGGTTCGGCCTCATCCCCGCCGCGATCGGCGCGGGCCTGTCCTTCTCCGCCGTGTCCAACACGTGCGCCATGGCGTCCGTGCTGGCCAAGATGCCGTGGAACCGCCCCGCGCAGGAGCGCTCCGCGGGCGACGTGATCGGCCGCATCCCCACCGGCGCGGGGAAGCGGAGCTGACCCGTGATGTGGATCGTCCTCGCCCTGGCCCTCGTGGTCGGCCTGCTGCTCGGCCTCATGGGTGGCGGCGGGTCGATCCTGATGGTGCCCCTGCTGACGTACGTGGCCGGCCTCGAGCCGAAGCAGGCCATCGCGGGCTCCCTGTTCGTGGTGGGTGTGACCTCGCTGGTCTCAGTGCTGCTGCACTCGCGGCACGGCACCGTCCGGTGGCGCACCGGCCTGATCTTCGGCGCGGCCTCGATGGTGGGTGCCCTCCTGGGCGGCGTCGTCGGCGGCTTCCTGCCGGGGACCCTGCTGCTGATCGCCTTCGCGGTGATGATGCTCTTCACGGCGTGGGCCATGATCCGGCCCAAGAAGACGCAGCCGGCGGCCGCCCCCTCAGTGGAGGCCTCGGCTGACGTCGAGCCCCGCCGCCACCCGCTCGGGAAGATCCTGCTGGAGGGCGTCGTCGTCGGCTTCGTCACGGGCATCGTCGGCGCCGGCGGCGGGTTCCTCGTGGTCCCTGCGCTGGTCCTGCTCGGCGGCCTGCCGATGTCCGCTGCGGTGGGCACGTCCCTGCTGGTGATCGCCATGAAGTCCTTCGCGGGCCTCGGCGGCTACCTGACCAGCGTGACGCTGCCGTGGGACCTGCTGCTGTGGGTCACCGGTGTGGCCGTGGTCGGTGCGCTGATCGGCGTTCCGCTCATGAAGCGGGTCCCGGAGAAGGCGCTGAAGAAGGGCTTCGGCTGGTTCGTGCTGGCCATGGGCCTGGTGATCCTCGTCCGGGAGCTCATCGGTCTCCTCGTGTGACATCCGGCGACGTCGCCGGATACCCCTGGGGATATGATTCCCCTCCCCGCCACCGTGACAAAGGAGGTCGCCGTGCGCACCGCCGACGCCGAGACCCAGCGCAAGATCCTCAACCGCCTCAAGCGGGCCCGCGGCCAGCTGGACGCCGTCATCCGCGAGGTCGAGGGCGAGGGTCGCTGCAAGGACGTGGTCACGCAGCTCTCCGCCGTCTCCACCGCGCTGGATCGCGCCGGCTTCGCGGTCGTCTCATCCGCCATGCAGTATTGCCTCGCCGACCCCGAGAAGGCGGAGGACGAGGAGAAGCTCACCGTCGCCGAGCTCGAGAAGCTCTTCATGACCCTGGCCTGACCGGCCACCCCGAAGCCCCCTCGCCGAAAGGATCCCTCATGTGCCGTCCGGCGCGCTGACCCGTCTGCCGCAGGGCCACCTGGGCCGGATGCGGCCGGCACGTCGAGTCCCTCAAGGCCGTCGTCCCCGCGGCGCAGTGGTGCGATGGCCGTCACCCTGATGCCGAGCGCGACGCAGCCCGCGCGGGCCGTGCCGGGGCCGCAAGGTTCTTCGCGAGGCTCTTCGGGCGCTGAGCCAGGCGTTCCGGGGGCGTGAGCCAGATGTTCGTGCTGTTCTGAGGGACCCTCAGCCGCGGAAACGTCTGGCTCACGCCCCCCGTCTGGCGTCGCTCAGTCCTCGTACGGGTCCGCCAGCGGGTGGTTCGGCAGCCGGCTGTCCGGGGTGCGCCCGCGTCCCCTCGACGACGGCTGCTGCCCGCGCCCTCCCGCGGCTGGGGCACAATGAGCCCGGCCCCCTTCGGCCCACCTCACTGCAGCCCACGCGGCCGCGCGCCCATCCCGACTCCCTGGGAGCCCCATGCTCTGGACCCTGCTCCGCCGTCACGGCCGGCGCTATCGCGGCGCCGTCGCGGCCGTCGTCGTGCTGCAGCTGATCAGCACGCTGGCCATGCTGTACCTGCCCAGCCTCAATGCCCGCATCATCGACGAGGGCGTAGCCCGCGGCGACACCGCCCGCATCTGGGACATCGGCCTCGTGATGCTCGGCGTCGCGCTGGTGCAGGTGGTCGCCGCGATCGCCGCCGTGTGGTTCGGGGCGAAGGCCTCGATGGGCGTCGGCCGGGACCTGCGCCGCGCCGTCTACACCCGCGTGGACGCGTTCTCCGCGGAGGAGCTCGGCCGCTTCGGCGCCGCGACCCTCATCACGCGCGGCACCGACGACGTCAACCAGGTCCAGATGCTCACCCTCATGGCCCTGAACTTCATGGTGGCCGTGCCGATCATGGCGGTCGGCGGCATCATCATGGCCATCCGCGAGGACCCGGGCCTGTCCTGGCTCGTGTGGGTCTCCGTGCCGGTGCTGCTGGTGATCGTGGCGTGGATCGTCGCCCGTCTCATGCCGCTGTTCCAGCGGATGCAGGACAACATCGACGACGTCAACGGCGTGCTGCGCGAGCAGATCCAGGGCATCCGCGTGGTCCGCGCGTTCGTGCGCGAGCGCCACGAGACACGCCGGTTCACGGACGCCAACGCCGCCCTGACGGAGACCTCCGTGCGGATCGGCCGGCTGTTCGTGCTGCTCGGCCCGGTCATCACGATGATCCTCCACCTCGCCACCGCCGCCGTCCTGTGGTTCGGCGGCGAGCGCGTGGACGCGGGGCTCGTGCAGGTCGGCGCGCTCACCGCGTTCATGCAGTACCTGCTGCAGATCCTCATGGCGGTGATGATGGGCACCTTCATGATGATGATGCTCCCGCGCGCCGTGATCTCCGCGGGCCGCATCGGCGAGGTCCTGGACACCGTCCCCACGCTCGGTGAGCCGGTCCGCCCGGTGACCCCCGCGCGTCGCGACGGCGCCGTGGAGCTGCGCCACGTCACCTTCCAGTACCCCGGCGCCGAGGCGCCGGTGCTCGACGACGTGAGCTTCGCCGTCGCCCCCGGCACCACGACGGCGATCATCGGCTCGACCGGCTCCGGCAAGTCCACGCTGATCAGTCTGCTGCCGCGGCTGTACGACGCGACGTCCGGCGAGGTGCTCGTGGACGGCGTGCCGGTGACCGACCTGGCCCGGGCCGAGCTGACCGAGGCCGTGGCCCTCGTGCCGCAGAAGCCGTACCTGTTCTCCGGCACCGTGCGGGAGAACATGCAGTTCGGGGCCCCGGACGCCTCGGACGAGCGCATCTGGGCGGCCCTCGAGACGGCCCAGGCCGCCGACTTCGTGCGCGCCCGCACCACCGGCAAGGGAGAGGCGGCGGCTTCCGGTCTGGACTCGCGGCTGTCTCAGGGCGGCACGGACGTCTCGGGCGGCCAGCGCCAGCGCCTGTCCATCGCGCGTGCCCTCGTGGCCGAGCCGCGGGTCCTCGTGTTCGACGACTCATTCTCCGCCCTGGACGTCACCACCGACGCGCGGCTGCGGGCGGCGCTCGACCGCGCGGCGGCCGGGGTGACCCGGATCGTCGTCGCCCAGCGGGTGGCCACCATCACCGACGCCGACCAGATCATCGTGCTGGACGAGGGCCGCGTGGTCGGCCGCGGCACCCACGCCGAGCTGCTGGCGGACAACCAGACCTACCGGGAGATCGTGGACTCCCAGCTGACCGCGGAGGACGTGGCATGAGCGAGCACCTGACGGACGAGGAGATCCTCGAGATCCAGGAGCAGGGCGCCACCGACGACTGGGGCGGCGGGCCGGCCCGCAAGGCCAAGGCGTTCTGGCCGTCCGCGAAGCGGCTCATGAGCCTGTTCCGCACGGAGAAGCTGGGCCTGGTGGTGGTCGCGCTGATGGTGCTGGTCGCCGTCGTGCTCAACGTGTGGGCCCCGCACGTCCTGGGCCGGGCGATGGACGTGATCTTCGGCGGCGTGGTCTCCGCGCAGATGCCCGGCGGGCTGAGCCGCGAGCAGGTCATCGACGGGCTGCGCGCCCAGGGCGAGGACCAGGCCGCAGAGATGCTCTCCGGCATGGCGTTCACGCCGGGCGAGGGGATCGACTTCACCGAGCTGGGCCGGCTGATCCTCATCGTCCTGGGCATGTACCTGGTGGCGCAGACCTTCATGTGGCTGCAGGGCCGCGTGCTCAATGACATCGTCATGCGCATCGTCTTCCGCCTGCGCGAGGAGATCGAGGCCAAGATCAACCGGCTGCCGCTGAGTTACTTCGACCGCGGGCAGCGCGGCGACCTGCTCTCCCGCGCCACCAACGACGTGGACAACGTCCAGCAGGCCCTCCAGCAGGCGTTCGCCTCGCTCGTGTACTCGGTGCTGACCGTGATCGGCATCGTCGGCATGATGTTCTGGCTGTCCTGGCAGCTCGCGCTCATCGCCCTGGTCGCCCTGCCGGTGGCCGGTGTGGTGGTGGGCGTGATCGGCAAGAAGTCCCAGGCGCTCTTCTCCGCGCAGTGGCGGGAGACGGGCCGGCTCAACGGGCACATCGAGGAGTCGTTCACGGGGCACGAGCTGGTGACCGTGTTCGGCCGTCAGCGGGACATGGCCGCGCGCTTCGACGAGCGCAACGAGGAGCTGTACGAGGCCGCGTTCACGGCGCAGTTCTACTCGGGGATGATCATGCCGATCATGCAGTGGGTGAACTGGCTGGGCTACGTGGGCATCGCGGTGGTCGGCGGCCTGCGCGTGGCCAACGGGCAGATGACCCTCGGCGCCGTGACCGCGTTCATCCAGTACTCGCGCGAGTTCAACCAGCCGCTTGGGCAGATCGCCGGCATGTCCAACATGCTGATCTCCGGCGTGGCGTCGGCCGAGCGCATCTTCGAGCTCCTCGACGAGCCGGAGGAGACCCCCGACGGCACCCCCGCCCGCACCCCCGACGGCACTTTCGTTTGGGAAACGGCGCCCTCCGAGAGCGCTTTCGTTCGGGAAACGGCGCCCTCCGCCATCCCCGGGCCCGACGGCGTCGCCCACCTCCCGCGCCCGCTGCGCGGTCGCGTGGAGTTCGAGCATGTGCGCTTCTCCTACACGCCGGAGAAGCCGCTCATCACGGACCTGAACTTCGTGGCGGAGCCGGGGCAGACGGTCGCGATCGTCGGGCCGACCGGTGCCGGCAAGACCACCCTGGTCAACCTGATCATGCGGTTCTACGAGGTGGACGGCGGGCGGATCCTGCTGGACGGCGTGGACACCCGCACGGTCAGCCGCGGCGAGCTGCGCGCCGCCACCGGCATGGTGCTCCAGGACGCCGTGCTCTTCGGCGGGACCATCCGGGAGAACATCCGCTACGGCCGACTCGACGCCACGGACGAGGAGGTCGTCGCGGCGGCGAAGGCCACCTACGTGGACCGTTTCGTGCACACCCTGCCCGACGGCTACGACACCGTGATCGAGCAGGACGCCGCCAACGTGTCCGCGGGCGAGCGGCAGCTCATCACCATCGCCCGTGCGTTCCTGGCCCAGCCCTCGCTCCTGATCCTGGACGAGGCCACCTCCTCCGTGGACACCCGCACCGAGGTGCTGGTCCAGGGCGCGATGGCGGCGCTGCGCTCGGACCGCACGAGCTTCGTGATCGCCCACCGCCTCTCCACCATCCGGGACGCGGACGTCATCCTCGTGATGGAGGACGGCGACATCGTGGAGCAGGGCTCGCACGATCAGCTGCTGGCCGCTCGCGGCGCGTACTTCCGGCTGTACAGGAGCCAGTTCCAGGGCGGGGAACAGGCGGAGGAGCAGGACGACGACGGCGCGCCCGCCGCGCGCGAGGACGCCCGCTGAGGCCGGGGCTGGATGGCGCCGGCGCCCAGCCACTGGCCGCTGGCGTCGCTGCGACACGGGACCACCCGATGACCTTCTCGATCCAGGTGCCGGTGAGTTTCACGAGCCCGCACCTCTCCGGAGCCGGAGGTGTACGGGGCTAGGGCGCGCGGCGGTGACGGGAGTATCGAAACCCGATCGTCGGGCCACCCCTGCCGGTGTGGCCGCGCTCATTCGTCCCCTGAGATTGCGCATCCGTCACGCGCAGGACCCTCTTGACTCCCTGGTGGGGCACGTCTGTGGACCGACCGAGAATTCTCTGGACACAGGGCGAGCACCTTCATAGAGTGTGATGTAGATCACGACTGAGCGTGAACCATAAAGAGGAGCGACATGGGTATGAAGCAGCGGATTTCTAAGGTCGGTGCCGGCGTGGCCGTCGCTGGACCGTTGGCCGTCTCCGGTGCGGTGCCAGCGCAGGCGCTGACGGACTCCGGTCGGCAGGACTGCAGCGCAGGACTCCTCCTGTCGGGCACCTACGGCTACTGCTACTACCCGTACTGACTCGCCGGCACCGATGACTTCATTACGCATTCCTGCGACGGCCGCCCTGGTGGCGGCCGTCGCCCTGACCCTCACCGGCTGCGTCGGTCGGGAGTCTGCGGGCCTCGGCGGTTCATCCACGGTCGCCGCTCCCCCCACCGCGACGGCCGAGAAGACCTGGGACGCCTCGCAGTGGGTTCCCACCGAGAGGATCGAACCCCTCCTGACGACGGAGGCGGAGAAGGAGCGCGCCTACCGTGAGCAAGTCGCGCGGCACGCTCAGGGGGCGGGAATGCCCGCGCCGCCTCAGGTGGAGCGCTCCGGGTGGTACGCCACGTCCCTCGAGTCGGACCGCATGGTGTCCACATGCCTGGCCGAGGCCGGGTGGCCGAACTCGGTCGGTCCGACCGGGGGAATTCAGATCGACACCCCACCTGAGTCCCAGAGGTCTGCTTTCGAGGCGGCCTACGTGACCTGCTACGCACAGCACCCGGTGGATCCGAGCTACACCCAGGACTGGACCGATCCGCAGCTCCGCCTCGTCTATGACTACTGGGACCAATACCTCATCCCGTGTCTCGAGGCCTACGGCTACACGGTCGACACCTCCGCGCGCCCCTCCAAAGAGGCATTCGTCTCCGCGTTCTACACTCCAGGCCGCCACCAGTGGTGGCCCTTCGCGGACAGCATGAGGGGCGTGTCGGCAGAACGCCAGGCCGAGGTCGCGCAGACATGCCCGGAGCTTCCGCCGCAGGATGTCTTCTGGGGGTCATCCGGATGAATCGCCCCGCCCGCTGGGCCGCCCTCGTCCTTGCGCTCGTGGCCGTCGCCGCGCTCGCCTTCTGGGCCGGCCGGGTCACGCTCACCCCTCCGGCTCAGGCCGAGCAGCGTCCGGCCGCGAGCGCCCTCGTCACCGTCGCCGAGCAGGAGCTCGGCCGCGTCATCACCCTCGGCGTCTCCGTGTCGCGCGAGCAGACGCCGGCGGCGGTGAACGCGCTGACCGGCGTCGTCACCCGGGCCGGAGAGTCCGGCGAGGTGGCTGCCGGGGAGGTGCTGTACGCCGTCGCCCAGAAGCCCGTGCTCGTCCTCCAGGGCGAGCTTCCCCAGTGGCGCCCTCTCGGGGAGGGCACTTCCGGCGACGACGTCGCCGCGTTCCAGCGCATGCTCGCCGCCACCGGCGCGAAGGTGGAGGCCACCGGCACGTGGGACGAGGCCACCGCGGACGCCTGGGACGACTGGCTCACCGAACGCGGCTACCCCGCCGCGGACACCGTGGAGCTCGGCCAGCTCGTGGTCCTCGACGCCCTCCCCGCGCCCCTCAGCGTGGACGCGAAGACCACCGCCGTCGGCACCACCCTCGCCGGCGGCGAGAACGTGGTGGCCCGCCCCGGCGACCAACCGGACTTCGCCCTCGAGGTCAACCAGGAGCAGGCCGCCCTCATCCCGGCCGGCACCCAGGTCACCGTGCCCCACGGCGAACACGAATGGAAGGCCGTCGCCGGCGAGTCCACCTCCGACGAGCAGGGCCTGATCCGCATCACCCTCACCGCCCCGGACGGCGGCGTGGTCTGCGGCGAGGACTGCGACACCCTGCCCGCCGACGCCACCACCTCCCTGCTCTCCCAGGTCAGCGTGGTCCCGCCCGTCTCCGGGCCCGTGGTCCCCGTGTCCGCCCTGCGCACCCAGCCAGACGGCGCCGCGACGGTCACGGTGGTCCGGGACGGCGCCGCGGAGGACCGCACCGTCACCGTCCTCGGCTCCGCCGACGGCCTCGCCGTCGTGGACGGCGTGGACGCCGGCGAGCAGGTGCGCGTGCTGAACGGCACCCGATGACGGGGCCCGCCACCCCGGGCACGCCCGCCGCCCCCGTCGTCCCCGCCGCCCTCGCCGTCGAGGACCTGCGCTTCGCCTATACCCGCGCCGCCGAGGAGCTGTTCGACGGCCTCACCCACGCGTTCACGCCGGGCGCCGTCACCGCCCTCACCGGGCCCTCCGGGCGCGGCAAGTCCACCCTCCTGTACGTGCTCGGGCTCATGCTCACGCCCACCTCCGGAGTGGTGCGCCTCGGCGACGTCGACGCCTCCACCCGCCCGGACCGGGAGCGCTCCCGCCTGCGCGCCACCTCCGTGGGATTCGTGTTCCAGGACTCGGAGCTGGACCCGTCCCGCCCCATCCTGGACTCCGTGGTGGAGCCCGGCCTCTACGCCGGGTTGGAGCGCCAGACGCTCGAGGACCGGGCACGGGCGCTGCTCGAGCGCTTCGGCCTCGCCCACCGCGCCGACCACCGGCCCGGGCAGGTCTCCGGCGGGCAGGCGCAGCGGGTGGCCGTGTGCCGCGCCCTCGTGAACGCGCCCGTCGTCGTCCTCGCGGACGAGCCCACGGGCAACCTCGACCCGGACAACGCCGGCCTCGTCATGGACGCCCTCGCCGATGCCGCCGCCGAGGGGCGCACCGTGGTGGTCGCCACCCACGACCCCGCCGTCGTCGCCCGCGCCGACGAGGTGGTGCGGCTGTGAACCGGGAGGACCGCCCATGAACCTGCGCACCCTGCTGCGTGAAGCCGTCACCGCCGCACGCACCTCTCCCGTGCCCTCCGCCCTCGTGCTGCTCGTGGTGGCCGCCATGTGCTTCGCCGCCGTGGCCACCGTGGGCAGGCAGGCCGCCACCGAGGCGGCCGTCGCCGCAGAGCTCTCCGGCCCCGGCGCCCGCGTGCTCACCGTCACCGACACCGGCGGCACCGGTTTCCTCACCGGCGCCACCGCGGCCACCCTCGCCGGACTCGACACCGCCGAGGCCGCCCTCGCCCGGGACTCGCCCATGGACGCCGTGAACACCGGGATCGGCCGGGGCGGCGCCCGCGTGGCCGTGACGAACGTGGTCGGCACCCTGGACCGTGGCATCGTGCTGACCCGCGGCCGCCTGCCCGCCCCCGGCGAGGTGGTGGTCCCCGAGGCCAAGCTCGCCGAGCTCGGCCTCGCCCAGCCCTCCGGAGCGATCGAGGCCACGGACGGCGGCCAGTGGGCCGTCGTCGGGGCGTTCCAGGCCCAGGACCCCTTCCAGGACCTCGACGGCTACGCCCTCACCGTCCCCGCCGCCCCGGACGCCCTCGTGATGCAGCAGGTCCGCGTCCTCGCCGCCGACACCGCCGGCACCCGCGCCATGCAGGAGGCCGCGCTCGCCGTGATCGACCCCGACCCGCGCGCCTCCTCCATCCAGACCGCCCGTGCCCTCTCCGCCGGCAACCAGGTGATCACCGGCGAGCTCGCCGGGCTCGGACGCTCCCTGCTGCTGCTGATCCTCGGAGCCGGCGCGTTCTTCGTGTCCATCGTGGTGCTCGCCGACGTCCTCATCCGCCGCCGCGACCTCGGCCGCCGCCGCACCCTCGGCATCGGCCGCGGAGACCTGATCCTGCTCGTGGCCGTGCGCACCGCCGTGCCTGCGCTGCTGGGCGCCGTGCTGGGCTCCGGAGCCGGGTACGCCGTCGTCGCCGGCCAGGGCGGGACGCTGGGGGTGGACTTCGTGGCGGCGGTGGCCGTGCTGGCCGCCCTCACCGCGCTGCTGGCCAGCCTCGCCCCGGCGGCGTTCGCCGCGTTCCGCGACCCCGTGCGGGTGATGCGGACGGCGTGAGGGGTGGCGGGCGGGCCCGCTCACCGGCGGGCACCCCGCCCGCGCACCGCTACCCTCGGGAGCATGCCCGCCTTACCCGCCGCGCCCCCGCCTGCCCTCACGCCGCTCCAGCGGCAGTCCGTCCTGCGCACCCTGCGCAGCCCTCGGCTGCTGGGCACGGAGGTGCTGGCCGCCGTCGTGGTGGCGCTCGCGCTGATCCCGGAGGCCATCGCGTTCTCGATCATCGCGGGCGTGGATCCGCGCGTCGGGCTGTTCGCGTCCTTCACCATGGCGGTGACCACGGCGATCGTGGGCGGACGGCCCGCCATGATCTCCGCGGCCACGGGGGCGGTGGCGCTCGTCGTCGCACCGCTGTCCCACGCGTACGGGGTGGGGCACCTGCTTGCCGCGATCATCCTCGGCGGCGTCATCCAGATCCTGCTCGGCGTGTTCGGTGTGGCCCGGCTCATGCGGTTCGTCCCGCGCTCGGTGATGGTGGGGTTCGTCAACGCGTTGGCCATCCTCGTGTTCACCTCGCAGCTGCCCGAGCTGATCGGCGTCCCGTGGCTCGTGTACCCGCTCACGGCGTTGGCCCTGGCGATCGTGGTGCTGTTGCCGCGGCTCACCACGGCGGTGCCTGCGACGCTCGTGGCCGTCGTCGTGGTCACCGCCCTGGGGATGGCCGCCGGCCTGGCCGTGCCGCGCGTGGGGGACCGGGGCGCGCTGCCGGACGCGTTGCCCGCGCTCGGCCTGCCGGACGTCCCGCTGACGTGGGAGACGCTGTGGCTGATCCTGCCGTTCAGCATCGGCATGGCGTTCGTGGGGCTGCTCGAGTCCCTGCTCACCGCGAAGCTGGTGGACGACATCACGGACACCCGCTCGGACAAGACGCGCGAGTCCTGGGGGCAGGGGGTCGCGAACGTGGTCTCCGGGCTGTTCGGCGGGATGGGCGGCTGTGCAGTGGTGGGGCAGACCATGATGAACGTCAAGGCGAACGGCGCCCGCACCCGGATCTCCACGTTCCTCGCGGGCGTGTTCCTGTTGGTCCTCGTGGTGGCCCTCGGCGAGTTCGTGGCGCAGATCCCCATGGCCGCGCTCGTGGGCGTGATGATGTTCGTGGCCGCCGCCACCTTCGATTGGCATTCGGTGCGCCCCGCCACCCTGCGCGCGATGCCGCGCTCGGAGACCGCCGTCATGGTCGTGACCGTGGCGGCCACGGTGCTCACTCACAACCTCGCGATCGGCGTGGGTGTGGGTGTGCTCACTGCGCTGGTGCTCTTCGCCCAGCGCGTCTCGCGTCTGGTCACGGTGGCCCGCGAGGTCCACGACGACGGCGACGCCGTCACGTATCGCGTGCACGGCGCCCTGTTCTTCGCGTCCTCGAACGACCTCTACTCGCAGTTCGAGTACGCCCTCGATCCGCCGTGCGTCGTGATCGACATGGGTGCCGCGCACGTGTGGGACGCCTCCACTGTGGCCGCGCTCGACTCGGTGCTGACCAAGTACGCCCAGCACGGGATCCACGCCGAGGTGACGGGGCTGAACGAGGCCTCCGCGGAGATGCACGCGCGCCTCACCGGGCGGCTCGGCACCTGAGCCGGCGGGCTCAGGCGGTGACGAACTCCCACTGGTGCCCGTCCGGGTCGACGATCTCGCGGGAGTGCATGCCGGAGTCGGCCATCTCCTCGCGCAGGTCCTCGGGCAGGGGCACCTCGGCGGCGCCGAGCTCGATCGCCCGGTCCGCCAGGGCGTCCACCGCCGCGGCGTCGCCGACGGTCAGCGCCATGAGGGCGGAGTTGGTGGTGAGGCAGTCGGCGATCTCACGGTTGCCGATGAAGTCGGTGTAGTAGCCGGGGCTGAGGTACATCGCGTACGTCGACTCGGTGAGCTCGATGCACACCGAGTGCTCGTCCGAGTAGTCGTCCATCGCGGTGGCGCCCAGGGTCGTCCAGAACTCACGGATCCGCTCGGTGTCCGTCGTCGGGAGGTTGATGAACACCGGCTGGGAGAACAAGGCCATGGGGAGCACCGTAGACGAGGCGTTCGGCCCGCCGCCACCGCGCGCGTGTCGCGGGCGCGCGGGCGTGGCGTGGGCCACGGAGCCGCTCCCGACGACGGCGCCCGCGGCCTGGCGCGTCCGCCCCCGTTGGTAGCGTGGCCGCCATGAGCGTTCCTCCCTCCGGCCCGCCGGCCGGTCCGCCCGCCGGCTGGCCGCCGTCGGGCCGGCCGTCCGCCCGCCGCGCCGCCGTCGCCCCGAGCCTGCACGGGCACCCCGGCGCCCCCGGTGGCGTCCCCGCCGGCTGGCCCGGCCGCCGGCCTGCGGCCCGCACCGCGCCGGACTGGACCCCGGGTCGGTTCCACTGGGGCGACGCCGTCGTGGTGCTCGTGTACGTGGCGCTCATGGTGCTCGGGCTGGGGCTGTGGCTGGCGGTGTCGCTCGGCCTGGTCCCCGGTGACCTCGAGGCGTTCGACCTGGTCCGCGACGGGTTCACGGTGAACATCGTCAGCTACGCGATCCTCGTGGTGCTCGTGCTGGCCGTGGCCTGGCGACCCCTCGTGACGTCGCTGCGGGTGTTCCGCACGGGCACGTGGTGGAAGCTGTTGCTGCTGCCCGCCACGTGGCTGGCATGCATCGTCGTGAACGTGATCGTGCTGAGCCTCATCGGAGAGGCGCAGACCAGCGCCAACCAGGCCGCGCTCGAGGAGATGACCACGCAGGCCCCGCCCGTGCTCATGATCCTCATGACCGTGGTGGCCGCCCCGCTCGTGGAGGAGTACCTGTTCCGCCACCTGCTGATCGGCAAGCTCTCCCGCTGGATCAACGTGTGGGTGTGCGCCGTGGTCTCCGTGCTCGCGTTCACCCTCCTGCACTTCCTCGGCACCGGCGGCGACTTCCGGCTCGTGGAGACCATTCCGTACCTGACCCTCGCGGTGGCGATCACGGTGTCCTACATCCTGATGGGCCGCTCGTTCGGGTACGCGGTGCTGCTGCACATGGTGAACAACGGCATCGCCATCGCGATGCTCTACCTCGTGGCCCCCCTGCTGCCGGACACGCTGCCCGGCCCCACTGCCCCGACCACGGCGCTGGCCCCGCTGCTGGCCCTGCTGGGCTGAGATGGCAGGACCCTCCGGCTCGACGGCGGCGCCCGCCCCGCAGGACGCGCGCGCCCTCACGCGGCGCATCCTCGCGCTCGCGGTCCCCGCGTTCGGCGCGCTCATCGCGGAGCCGCTGTTCCTGCTGGCCGACACCGCGATCATCGGGCACCTGGGCACGGCCCAGCTGGCCGGCGTCGGGATCGGCACCACCATCCTGCACACGCTCACCGGCCTCATGATCTTCCTGGCCTACGCCACCACCCCGGCGGTGGCCCGGCTGATCGGGGCGGGGAACCCAGCCGCCGCGATGGACCGCGGCCGCGACGGCATCTGGCTGGGCCTGCTGCTCGGCGCGGTGCTGGCCGTCCTCGGCTGGCTCGCGGCCCCCGCGCTGACGGCGGCCCTCGGCGCGACGGGCGAGGTGCAGGCCCACGCCGTCGCCTACCTGCGCTGGTCCATGCCGGGGCTGCCGGCCCTGCTGGCCGTACTCGCGGCCACCGGGGTGCTCCGCGGCCTCCAGGACACCGTGACGCCGCTCGTGGTGGCGGGTGTGGGCTTCGGCGCGAACATCGGGCTGAACGTGGCCCTGGTGTACGGGCTGGGCTGGGGCGTGGCCGGCTCGGCCGTCGGCACGTCCGTGGTGCAGTGGGCGATGCTCGTGACGTACCTGTTCGTGCTGGCCCCGCGCTTCCGCCGCTCGGGCACGGCGTGGGCGCCCCGCGCGTCGGGCACGCGGGCCACCGCCCAGGTGGGCTCGTGGCTGCTGCTGCGCACCGCGAGCCTGCGCGCGGCCATCCTCATCACCGTCATGGCCGCCGCCGGCGCGGGCGACCTCACCCTCGCCGCGCACCAGCTCGTCTTCACGCTGTTCTCCACGCTGGCGTTCGCCCTCGACGCCCTCGCGATCGCCGCGCAGGCCCTGATCGGCGCCGAGCTCGGGGCCGCCCGGCCCGACGCCGCCCGTCGCCTCACCCGGACGATGGTGCGCTGGGGGCTGGGCTTCGGCGTCGTGACCGGGGCCGTGCTGGCCCTGGCGGCACCGGTGCTGCCGGGGCTGTTCACCACGGACCCGACCGTGCAGGCCGCCGCCACCGTGGGCCTGTGGGTGCTGGCCGCCGGGCAGCCGGTGGCCGGGTACGTGTTCGTGCTGGACGGCGTGCTGATCGGCGCCGGCGACGCCCGCTACCTCGCCCTCGCCGGCCTCGTGAACCTCGTGGTCTACGCGCCGGCGCTCTGGGTGCTCGCGCAGCTCGCCACGGGCGGATTCGGCTGGACCGCGGCCTGGCCCGGACCGAACGCCGCCGTGCCCGACGCCGGCGTGCAGCTGGGCCTGCTCTGGCTCGGCTTCGCAGGGGTCTACATGGGGATGCGGGCGCTCACCCTCGGCTGGCGGGCCCGGCGCGACGACTGGATGCGGCTCGGCGTCGTGTGAGCGCGTCCGGGCGGTGACGCGCGGGCCGGGCCGCGGCCGCACGGCTCCTAGACTGGGGCGGTGGCTACCGTGCAGACCCCCCTCGAGATCTCGTCCGTGGTGTTCAAGCCGATCCTGATCCGCGCCGTGGTGGCGCTGGCGTTCGGTCTGACCACCGTGTTCGTCGCCGAGCCGGGCCTGACGTGGATGAAGGTCATGTTCGCGCTGTACCTGGCGTTCTCCGGTTCGGCGATGTGGGAGTACCTGCGCCGCGACCCGGTGCCCGTGGCCATGCGCTCCCCGCTGTCCCTGGCGGCGGCCGCGTGGATGCTCGGCGTGATCGTGCTGCTGTTCCTGGGGTCCCCGGCGGCGGTGGGCGTGGCGGCCGGCGCCGCCCTCGTGCTCGGCGGCGTCGCCGAGCTCGTGGCGTGGGCCCGCCACCGCCGCGAGTTCATCCCCGCGCGGGACCAGCTGTGGACCGGACTCGTGGGCCTGCTCTCCGGGGGCGGCGTGGTCGTGGCCGCCCTGCAGGGCTTCGGCCCGCACGCCCTGCTCGGCATCGCCGGCGGCGGGGCGATCCTGATCGGCGTGCTCCTGATGGTCTCCGGGCTCGGCTTCCACCACGAGGTGCGCCGGGACCGCGGCACGGCCAGGGGCCTCTGAACCGGACCGACGTCGCCGTCCTGACCCGCGGGGCGGACGTTCGCCGGGGGAGGACCTCGGGGCCCCGAGGGGCCACCCGTCGGCCGGACGCGTAGACTGGCTCCGGTCCGCCGCGCCCCGAGGGCCTCAGCCCCGGGCGCCTGCGCGGGCCGTGTCGCCCCAGCCGCCCCCAGCCGTCAGGAGTCCCGCCGTGAGCGCACCGTCCCCCCGCCCGTCCGCCGATCGCGCCGGATCCGGCCGCCCGGCACGCGGCGGTCTGCGCACCACGGTCAAGGGCCCGCTCGTCTTCTCCGCCGTGCTCGGCCTGATCGGCGGGGTGATCGCCGGCATCACCGCCTCCGGCGGCACCCAGAATCCACTGCGCGTCGACATCGCGCTGATCGCCTTCGGCGTCTTCTTCATGACCTCGCTCGTGGTGGTGGCCATGCTGCAGCTCGCCGCGCGCGAGAACCCGGACCACCTCTCCCAGGGCTCCGGTGTGAACCGCTCCTCCGAGGAGATGTTCCGCAAGGCCGCCGCCGACCGCCGCGCCCAGGCCGCCGCCGAGCGCCGCGAGCAGGGCGGCACCGGAGGCGACGCCCCCCGCGCCTGAGCCCGGCGCCTCAGAACCCGAGGCTGCGTGCCTCCCGCCGCAGCGCGTCCGCCGAGGCGTGCAGCGCCCGCATCTCCGCGTCGTCCAGCTCGGGCTGGATCACGCGGGTGACGCCGTCGCGCCCCACCACGGACGGCATGGACAGGGCGACGTCCGAGAGCCCGTGGACGCCGTCGAGCACGGTGGAGACCGGCAGAATGGCGTGCTGGTCGCGCAGGATCGCCTCGAGCAGGCGGGTCGTGGCCACGCCGACCGCGTACGTGGTGGCGCCCTTGCCCTGGATCACCTCGTACGCGGCGTGCACCACGGTGTCCGCCACCTCGTCCAGGTCGGCGCGGGTGAACAGCGGGTCGACCGGCGTCGGCCACTCCAGGATGGGCGTCGGGCCGATGCGCGCCGAGCTCCACGCGGGGAACTCCGTGTCCCCGTGCTCGCCGAGGATGGCCGCGTGCACCGACGACGGGTGGACCTGCGCCCGCGACGCCAGCAGCCACCGCAGGCGGGACGTGTCCAGGAGGGTGCCCGAGCCGATCACCCGGCCGGCAGGCAGACCGGTGAGGCGCTGGGCCACCAGCGTGAGGACGTCCACGGGATTGGTGACGAGCACGATCAGCGCCTCCGGCGCGTGCGCCTGCACCTGGGGCAGCAGGCCGCGCAGGATCTCCACGTTGTGCGCGCCGAGGTCGAGGCGGGTCTGCCCCGGCTTCTGCTTGGCGCCGGCCGTGATCACCACGACCTCGCAGCCGGCCAGGACGTCCGGGTCCGCGCCGCCGGTCATCGCCGACGCGGAGGTGAACGGGGTGCCGTGGGCCAGGTCGAGGACCTCGGCGCGGACCTTGGGCTCGTCGATGTCGTACAGGGCGACCTCGCGGGCGACGCCGCGGATCAGCGCCGCATAGCAGATCGCCGTGCCGACGCCGCCGGCCCCCACGACGCCGACCTTGCGGTGGGCGGGTCCGAGGGTCGCGGGGGAGTGGGCAGGGGTGTGCTCGCTCATGCCTCGCAGGCTAGGGGTGTCCGGCCGGCCGACGGAACCAGAGGCCGCCCCGTCCCCGATGTTCAGCGGCGGGTCACCGGCGGGCAGGGCCGGGTCAGTCCTTCTTCTTGTCCGACTTCTTCTTGCCGGACATCTTCTCCGCCTTCTTGCGGGCCTTCTTCTCCGCCTTCTTCCGGGCCTTCTTCTCCTTCTCGGTCTCCTGGCGGGGCTCGTCGGCGGGTGCCTCGGAGTCCACGACGGTCTCCGGCGCCTCCGCCTCCTCCGGACCGGCCGGATCCGTCGCGGGCGCGGCCTCCGCCGCCTCGGCCAAGCGTGCCCGGTAGGAGCGCACGTGGGTGCGGTTGGCGCAGTTGGCCTCGTCGCAGAAACGCTTGGACCGGTTCCGGCTGGCGTCCACGAGCGCGTTCTCGCAGTCCTCGCCCTCGCACACGCGCAGGCGGGCCAGCTCGCCGTCCATCGCGGTCTCCGCCAGCGCGAGGGCGGCCATCGCGGCCAGCCGCTCCACCGCGTCGGCGGGGACCTGTGCCGGGGCCAGCCCGACGACGTCGCCCCCGGCCGTCAGCCGCAGCGGGCCGGCCGTGGCGAGGAGGGCGTTCACGCGCTCCACGGCGGCCGCCTCGTCCCCGGCGGCGAGGGCCCAGACCTCGGCCAGACGGCCGCGGAGCTCGCGGCCGCGCACGGCCGCGGCGGCGGCCAGGCGGAGGCGGACCTCGTCCTCCTGGAGCTCAGGGACGAGAGAGGGCAGCTGCGTGGCGGCGGTGAACCGCTCGTCGGCCGGCTGACCGCCCCGCAGGCCGGGGGCGGTGTTCAGGAACGCGGCCAGGGAGGCGAGGCGGGAGAGCGTCGGCGCGGAGAGCATGGGGAAAGCGTACGGCGGGCCCGCCCTCGCGTCACCGGCTTCACGCCGCGTATCGGGTCGCCTCCGGCGCCGTCCCGTCCAGTACCCTGACCCCCACGGACCCCGTCTGCGCGGCGGGGTGCACCCACGGGGCCGGAGGGGCCCCCGAACCAGCACAGGAGACCTCCATGTCCCAGACCTCCCAGGCGACCGGTCGCCTCTCCGCCGGGCACGTCATCGTCAAGACCCTCGAGTCCCACGGCGTGAAGCGCGTCTACTCCGTGCCGGGCGAGTCCTACCTGGACGTCCTGGACGGCCTGCACGACTCGGGCATCGAGAACGTGGTCTGCCGCCACGAGGGCGGCGCCACGTACATGGCCGAGGCCGACGGCAAGATGAACGAGGTCCCCGGCGTCGCCATGGTGACGCGCGGCCCGGGCGCCGCGAACGCCCACGTCGGCCTGCACACCGCGTGGCAGGACTCGACGGCACTCGTGCTGTTCGTCGGCCTGATCCCGTTCGAGCACCGCGACCGCGAGGCCTTCCAGGAGTTCGACCCGCACGCCTGGTTCGGCACCGGTGCGAAGCGCGTGATGGTCCTGGACCACCCGGAGCGCGCCTCCGAGATCGTGGCCGAGGCCATGTTCGCCGCCAGCTCGGGCCGGCCCGGGCCCGTCGTCGTCGGCCTGCCGGAGGATGTGATCCGCCAGGAGATCGACGCGCACCTGCACCCGCAGATCCCCGTGGCCCCGGGCGGCATGACCGTGGAGGACTGGAAGTCCCTGCACGCCGCCCTCAAGGAGTCCAACAAGCCGCTGTTCATCACCGGTGGCAACGACTGGACGGACGAGGGCGCGCAGACCCTGACGACGTGGCTCGAGGAGCACAAGATCCCCGCCGCCGCCGAGTGGCGCTGCGAGGGCACCGTGCCGTTCTCCTCGCCGTCCTACGTGGGCCCGATCGGCTACGGCCGCCCGAAGCCGACCTACGACATGCTCGAGGAGACCGACCTCATCGTGTTCGTCGGCACCGTGCCCGGCGACGTCGTGACCAACGGCTTCACCATCCGCCAGAACTGGGACAAGAAGAACTTCCTGGTCACCATCGACCCGTCCCTGCGCGGCCGCTCCGGCCCCGTGTCCCACCAGATCGTGGCCAAGCCGGACGTGTTCATCCGCGACCTCGTCCGCATGGAGCTCGAGGTCAAGCCGGAGTGGGAGGAGTGGACCTCCCGCATGCGCGGCGAGCAGGAGAAGTTCGCCACCCTGCCCCCGGCCGAGCCGTCCGAGGGCCAGGCGAAGATGGCCACCCTCATGGCCAACCTGGTGCCGAAGCTGCCGAAGGACTCGATGATCTCCCTCGGCGCGGGCGAGCACACCAACTGGGCGCACCGGTACTTCCCGACCGAGGGCTACCGCGCCATGATCTCGGCCCGCAACGGCTCCATGGGCTACTCGGTGCCGGGTGCCGTGGCCGCGTCCCTGAACTTCCCGGACCGCACCGTGGTGACCATCGCCGGCGACGGCGAGTTCCTCATGAACGGCCAGGAGCTGGCGACCGCCGCGCAGTACGGCGCGAAGCCCCTCGTGATCGTCATGGACAACCAGGAGTACGGCACCATCCGCACCCATCAGGAGCGCGAGTACCCCGAGCGCGTCTCCGGCACCCAGCTGAAGAACCCCGACTTCGCCGCCATGGCCCAGGCGTTCGGCGGCTTCGGGGTGCGCGTGGAGCAGGACGCGGACGTGCCGGCGGCCGTGGACGCGGTGCTCAAGGCGGTCCAGGAGGAGGGCCGGTTCGCGCTCATCCACCTGATCGTGGAGCAGCGCGTCAAGGCCTACTGAGGCCGGCGGCGCGGCGCGGTCGTCGCCGTTCCTCCGGTCAGGCCGCCGTCGTGGGGACGTCGAAGCGCAGCTTCGGGACGGGGAAGGGTGCACCGTCGAGGTCCGCCTCGACCCGGTCCCGCAGCACGCCCCCGCACGCGCGGATGTGGCCACGGAGGCGGTGTTCGTCTCGTCGCACGTGAGCAGGGCGGTGGACACCCCGCGTGCGGCCAGCAGCATCAGGGTGCCGCGCAGCAGGCGCGCGGCGTGGCCCCGCCGCCGGAACGCGGGCCGCACCGCGTAGCCCACGTGCCCGTTGACGTGGCGCAGCGCGTCGTTCAGCTCCCACCGCACGGACACCCGGCCCACCAGATGGCCCGCCTCGTCCACGCCCACGTAGAAGGAGGCGGGCACCCGGCCGGGTTCGACGTCGCCGCGCGCCTCGGCGGCGAACGCGCGGCGGATCGCGGGGAAGGAACGGGTGCCGGCCATCAGGAAGTCGAACCCCTCCCGGTGCAGCTCGGCGTCCGCCTCGCGCGCCGCGATCTCGTCTGCGGCGCGCAGCGGGCGCAGCAGGAGGCCGTCCACGGTGACGGTGGGGCTGGGGTCGGGGAGCATGTGCCGAGTGTAGGGGGGTGGACTCCGGGCGCGGCCGCGTGAGCCGCCCGCCGCCCCCGCCCTCGTGCTTTCCCCACCTCCGCGCCACCCCCGCGCCGTGAGCCAGACGTTTCGGTCGTGATCAGCCCCTGATTGCAGCCGAAACGTCTGGCTCGCGGCACAGCCCCCGGGCCGCCGCGCCCCCCACGACTCGAGCAGGGGTGACGTGGATCACGTTCGAGGCTAGGGTGTGGGGACTGACGATCGCCCATCCCCAGGAGGTCGCGATGACCGTGCCGTCCTCGTCGGCGGAGCGTGCGCTCGACGCTCGCCCCGAGCTGCCGGGCGAAACCGTGTCCCGCGTCGCCATGACGCCCGCGGCGCTCGAGCTGATCCGCCGACTCCTCCCGATCCACGGCCCGCTCATGTTCCACCAGTCCGGCGGCTGCTGCGACGGCTCCGCGCCCATGTGCTATCCCGCCGGCGACTTCACGACCGGCGCCGCCGACGTCCTGCTGGGCACCTTCGCGCTGCCGGCCGAGGGGGACCAGGCCGCCGTGGAGATCCCGTTCTGGATGTCCGCCGCCCAGTTCGAATACTGGAAGCACACCCACCTCACCCTGGACGTGGTGGACGGGCGCGGCTCCGGCTTCTCCGTCGAGGCGCCCGAGGGCAAGCGGTTCCTGATCCGCTCGCGGTTGATGGCCGGCTCGGGATGAGCTCGACCCTCGCCACCGGCGCCTACCGACGCGCGGTGGACCGGGCCCACGAGTCCCTCGCCTCGGTCCGCCTGTCGCTCGCGCCGTCGTCGCCCACCGCTCCGACCGGCGCGGAGCAGGGCCTGCGCGCCGCCCTTCAGGGGCTGCGCCGGGAGGTCCGCGAGTCCTGGCTGCGCTCCCTCGGCGCCCTCACCCCCGCGGTGCCCGGCCAGACCGACCCGGCCACCCTCTCCGACGACGACCTCGCCGCCGCCCGCCGCGACCAGCGCCTCGCCGTGGCCCTGCCGGTGGTCCGCCGCATGCTCATCCACCCCGCGGCCGAGGCCGGGATGCTCGCCGCGATCGGCAACGCGCGCGGCCACCTGCTGTGGGTCGAGGGCGACCGGACCGCGGTGCGCCACGCCGAGACCATGGGCTTCGTGGCCGGCGCCGACTGGTCCGAGGCGTCCATGGGCACCTCCGCCCCCGGCATCGTCCTCGCGACCGGCGCCCCCACGCAGGTCAGCCGCGGCGAGCACCTGAGCCCGCGCGTGCACCCGTGGAGCTGTTCGGCCGTCCCGCTCACGGACCCGGCCACCGGGCGGCTCGTCGGGGTCCTGGACCTCACGGGCGGCGAGGACGCCGTCAGCCACCTCGCCCTGCCGCTGCTCCAGGCCACCGTGGACGCCGTGCACGCCGCCTGGCGGGACCTGCCCGCCCCGTCCCGGGGCCGTCCCCGCGGCACCGTCACGACGCCGGGCCCCTCGGCTCCGCCGTCCGCCTCGCCGGGGCCGAGCCCCGCCGCCGCGCCGCACCGCCACGACGCCGCCGCGGGCCTGCTGCGCGTCACCGGCCACCTGCCGCCCACGCTGGACGGGGTCGAGCTCACCGGCCGGCACGCCGAGATCCTCACCCTCCTCGCGTGGCACGGTCCGGGCCTGACCGGCGCCGAGCTCGAGGTCGCGCTGTATCCGGAGGAGACGGCCGGGCCCCGGTCCGCGCCGGGCGACGCCCCCGCCCGGGCCATCTCGCTGCGCGCCGAGGTGCATCGACTCCGCCGGGCGCTGCGGGACGTGGGGGCGCCGGTGGAGCTGCTGTCCCGGCCGTACCGGCTCGTGGGGGAGGTGCACGCGGACCTGCTGTGCGCGCGGGAGGCGCTGCGCGCCGGGGATCTGGACCGTGCGCTGCACGCGGCGGCCGGGCCGGTGCTGCCGCGGTCGGCGTCCCCCGGTGTCACCTCGATCCGCGCGGAGCTGGGGGAGGCGCTGCGCGAGGCCGTCGCCCAGGACGCGGATGTCGAACAGCTCTGGGCCTACCTGGGCCGCCCCGAGGCCCGCGACGACGTCGAGCTCTGGGGCGCCGCCCTACGTCTGCTGCCGACGGACTCGCCGCGGCGCGCGCTCGCCGTGGCCACGCTCGAGCGGATCGAGCGGGACCTGGCCTGAGCCGGCCCGCCCCTCACCCGCGCCCGGCTGCAACCTTCGTGCAACCTCCTTGTGACTAGCGTCACAGCCACGGCAGGGCGCCACCCGGCGCCGAGGCAACCGCAGGCAAAGGAGCCAGCACCATGACCGTCTACGCATTCCCGGGCACCGAGGGAGCCAAGGTCGAGTTCAAGTCCCGCTACGAGCACTTCATCGGAGGAGAGTGGACACCCCCGGTCAAGGGCCAGTACTTCGAGAACGTCACGCCCGTGACGGGCAAGGTGTTCTGCGAGGTCGCCCGCGGCACGGCCGAGGACATCGACGTCGCCCTCGACGCCGCCTGGAAGGCCGCCCCGGCCTGGGGCGCCACCTCGGCGGCCGAGCGGGCGCTCGTGCTGCACCGCATCGCGGACCGCATGGAGGAGAACCTCGAGATGCTGGCGGTCGCGGAGACCTGGGACAACGGCAAGGCCGTCCGGGAGACCCTCAACGCGGACCTGCCGCTGGCCATCGACCACTTCCGGTACTTCGCCGGCGCGATCCGCGCGCAGGAGGGCGGCCTGTCCCAGGTGGACGAGGACACCGTCGCCTATCACTTCCACGAACCGCTCGGCGTGGTCGGCCAGATCATCCCGTGGAACTTCCCGCTGCTGATGGGGGTGTGGAAGCTGGCGCCCGCGCTGGCCGCGGGCAACGCCGTCGTGATCAAGCCCGCCGAGCAGACCCCGGCCTCGATCATGGTGTTCATCGAGCTGATCGCGGACCTGCTGCCGCCCGGCGTCGTCAACGTGGTCAACGGCTTCGGCCTCGAGGCCGGCAAGCCGCTCGCGCAGTCGCCGCGCATCCGCAAGATCGCGTTCACGGGCGAGACGACGACGGGCCGGCTGATCATGCAGTACGCCTCGGAGAACATCATCCCGGTGACCCTGGAGCTGGGCGGCAAGTCGCCCAACGTCTTCTTCGAGGACGTCATGGCGGACGACGACGCCTACTGGGACAAGGCGCAGGAGGGCTTCACCCTGTTCGCGCTGAACCAGGGCGAGGTCTGCACGTGCCCGTCGCGTGCGCTCGTGCAGGAGTCGATCGCGGAGAAGTTCCTCGACGCCGTCGTGGAGCGGACCTCGCGCATCGTGACCGGCAACCCCCTCGACACGGACGTGATGATGGGCGCCCAGGCCTCCAACGACCAGCTCGAGAAGATCACCTCCTACCTGGACATCGGCCGTCAGGAGGGCGCCGAGGTGCTGATCGGCGGCGCCCGCGCCGAGATGGAGGGCGAACTGGCCGGCGGCTACTACGTGCAGCCCACGATCTTCCGCGGGGACAACTCGATGCGCATCTTCCAGGAGGAGATCTTCGGGCCGGTGGTCTCGACGACCACGTTCACCGACTTCGACGACGCCATGCGGATCGCCAACGACACGCTCTACGGGCTCGGCGCCGGCGTGTGGTCCCGGAACGGCAACACCGCCTACCGCGCGGGCCGGGCGATCCAGGCCGGCCGCGTGTGGGTGAACAACTACCACGCCTACCCGGCCCACGCCGCGTTCGGCGGGTACAAGTCCTCCGGCATCGGACGCGAGAACCACCTGATGATGCTCGACCACTACCAGCAGACCAAGAACCTGCTCGTCTCCTACTCCGAGGACAAGCTCGGGTTCTTCTGAGCCGACGCCGGCACCGCACGACCCCCCTCCCCACTCCACGAAAGGTGATCCCCCATGACCACGATGAAGGCAGCCGTCGTCACCCAGTTCGGCAAAGAGACCGACGTCCAGGAAGTCGAGCGTCCGACGCCCGGCCAGCACCAAGCGCTCGTGAAGCTCATCTCCTCGGGCGTCTGTCACACCGACCTGCACGCGATGGAGGGCGACTGGCCGGTGAAGCCGACCCCGCCGTTCATCCCGGGCCACGAGGGTGTGGGCATCGTCGAGGAGGTCGGACCCGACGTCGAGAACCTCAAGGTCGGGGACATGGTCGGCAACGCGTGGCTGTGGGGCGCGTGCGGCCACTGCCAGTACTGCCGCACCGGGTGGGAGACCCTGTGCGAGGAGCAGATCAACGGCGGCTACTCCATGAACGGATCCTTCGGTGAGTACATGCTCGTGGACGCCCGCTACGCCCCCGTGATCCCCGAGGGCGCGGACCCGATGGAGGTCGGCCCGATCCTGTGCGCCGGCGTCACGGTGTACAAGGGGCTGAAGCAGACCGAGGTGCGGCCCGGGCAGTGGGTCGTGATCTCCGGCATCGGCGGCCTGGGGCACATCGCGGTGCAGTACGCCGTGGCGATGGGCATGCGCGTGGTGGCCGTGGACGTCGCGGACGACAAGCTGGCGCTCGCCTCCCGGCACGGCGCGGAGCTGACCGTGAACGCGAACGTCGCGGACCCCTCCGTGGAGATCCAGGAGAAGATCGGCGGCGCCCACGGCGTGCTCGTCACGGCCGTGCACCCGCAGGCGTTCGGCCAGGCCATCGCAATGACCCGCCGCGGCGGCACCATCGTGTTCAACGGCCTGCCCCCGGGCGACTTCCCCGCGCCGATCTTCGACATCGTCCTCAAGGGCCTGACCATCCGCGGCTCGATCGTGGGCACCCGGCAGGACATGGTCGAGGCGCTCGAGTTCTACGCGGCCGGGAAGATCCACCCGACGTTCCACACCCGCCCGCTCACCGAGATCAACGACGTGTTCGAGGAGATGCGCCACGGCAAGATCGAGGGCCGCGTCGTCATCGACTACGCGATGCAGGACTGACGTGCCGCCTGGGCATCCGCTGGGCGCGGGGTAGTATCGACACATCACACGCACCAGTGCGACGGCGGTCGTCCCGCCCGGAGATCCGGGCCGGGGCGGCCGCCGTCGTCGTCGCGGGGACGGGACGGGCCGCAGCGATTCCGGTGCGCGAGCCTCAGCGGGCCGCGGCCGGGGCGACGCCGTCGCGCAGCCACTCCAGCGTGGCCGGCCAGAAGGCCGGCGCGAACCGAGCGTGGAACAGTCCGAAGTGCCCGATCTCTGCGACACCGAGCTCCTCCGGCCGCACCCGCCAGCGCACCGTCTGCCGACCCGGCGAGTAGGCGTCCGCGCGGTCGAGGGCGGCGTCGGTGCCGAAGTCGTCGTCCACGGGCGCCACGATCAGCGCGTCCGCCGTGAACGCGGCCAGACGACGGCGCAGCTCGTCCCGGCCGGCGGTGGTGCTGGCGCTCGCGGTGAAGTCGCGGCGACTGCGCGCCCAGTCCAGGGCGACCCCGCGCGGCAGGTCCTCGAGCCAGCCGAGCCGCCGCCCCGGGAAGTGCCCGCGGGCCAGCGTGATCGCCGGCATCGCCGCGTGCCAGCGCGCCCACATCCGCGCCCTCCCCGGCCGCGCCCGGTAGTCCCGCCAGTGGGCGTGCTGCCCGCCGACGGCCACGTGCCGGGCCACGTGACGCGCCTCGTCCGCGAGCCCGACGCCGAACCCGCCGAAGCTGTGGCCCACCGTCAGGAGGGGGCCGGGCAGGCGCGTCCGGGCCCAGCCGAGCACGGCGTCCGCGTCGAGGGCGCCCCAGTCCGCCCACCGCGCCCGCCGCGCCACGGCGAACGGCTCGCGGGACTCCCCGACACCCCGGTAGTCGAACGTGACCGCGTGGAACCCGTGGCTGGCCAGGAACTCGGCGTAGCGCCGGTAGTACGTGGCCTTCACCCCGGTCGCCGAGGCGATCACCACGGTGCCGGCAGGCGAGGCCGGGGGCGTCGTCGTGGGGGCGAAGTGGCGGGCCGCGAGCACGAAGCCGTCGCGGGCGCGGAGGCGCACGAGGGTGGAGGTGGTCTGCGTCACGCCGCCACCCTAGGCGCGGGGCGGCGCGACCTGCGACACAGACCTGCGACACAATGGGCCCATGACTGAGACCCCCCAGAGCTCGTCCGGCCAGAGCCGGGACGAGATCCTCGCCCGCCTCGAGGAGATCTACGCGAACGACCCCGCGGTGCGCGAGCACGGCGTCACCCTCGGCGAGGTGGCCGAGGGGCGCGTGGTGCTGCACCGCGACGTCACCGCGGACATGGTGAACTCCCACGAGATCTGCCACGGCGGCTTCCTGTTCCACCTCGCGGACTCGGCGCTGGCGTACTGCGTGGCGACCTTCGGCGCCGCCCCCGTCACCCGGCGCGCCGAGATCACCTACGTGGCGCCCGCCAGGCTCGGCGCGCACCTCGTGGCGACCGCCCGCCAGTCGGTGGAGTTCGGCCGCGACCGCATGATCGAGGTCGGCATCGAGGCGGACGGCCAGCTCGTCGCCTGGTTCACCGGCCACTCCACGAGCCCGCGGGTGCACGCGTGAGCGCCGGGCAGGACGCGACGACGGCCGGGCCGGTCGTCGAGTCGGTGGAGCTGCACGTGGCCGCGGGGGCGGAGGCGGCGTTCGAGGCCGCCGTCGCCGAGGCCGAGCCGCTGTTCCGGGACGGGGGCGCGACGTCCTTCGCGCTGTCCCGGCAGGTGGAGGACCCGGCGCACTACCGGCTGCTGATCGGCTGGCGCACGCTCGAGGACCACACCGTGGCCTTCCGCGAGTCCGACGCGTTCCTCGCGTGGCGTGCGCTCGTCACCCCGCACCTGGCGCAGCCGCCGGCCGCGACCCACTGGTCCGCCGTCTGACCCCCGCACCCCCCGCTTTCGTTCGGGAAACGGCGGTCCCCGGCGCGTTTTCGTTCGAGAAACGGCGCGAGGGCCGACCGTTTCCCGAACGAAAGTGCCCGACACGCCGCCGTTTCCCGAACGAAAGTGCCGACTGAGACGCGGTCGGTTCAGAGGTGACGGCCGGCCAACCGCGTGAGGCTCGACTGGATGCCCCGCCCGTTGTCCGCCGGCACCCGCAGCAGCTCGTACGCGCGGCGCACGGCCGGCCGGGCCCACGAGTAGTCGAAGGTCTCGGTGACCTCGGTGGTGCCGTCCCCGTTGTCCCGGAACGCCCAGCGCCACCGGTGTCTGCCCGGGTGGGCCCACTCCACGAGCTCGTCCTCGTCCACGGCGGTGGCGGTCAGCGTCATCGTGTACGGCACCCCGTACTTTCGCATGGCCACGCGGAACCGGTCGCCCACGGCCAGCCGGTGCGGCCCGCTCACCTTCGGCCGCACGGTCCCGGATCCGTCCGCCTCGTGATGGCGGTGCGGGTCCGCGAGCATCGCCCACAGCTCGTGCGCCGGCGCGGCCACGGTGACCCGGTAGGACACCTGGTGCTCGCCGGTCTCCACGCGCTCGGGCCACGCCGCCTGCGGGGCGGCCTGCGGCAGCCCGGACGACGACGGCGCGGCGGCGGACTCGGTCTCGGGGGTGGCGGACGAGGGGGTCGGCTCGGTGCTCATGTCGCCCATTCTAGGAACTGCCGCGGACGCCGGAAGCGGAGGCGACGGCACCCCTCGGCGGGACACCACAGGACTCTTGCCGGGGGCCCGCCCCGGGCCTAGGGTCAGGTCATGGGCGCATGGGGCAGAAACGTCTTCCAGAACGACACGGCGTTGGACATCGTGGACGAGGTCCTCGACGGCACCTTCGACCTGGACGAATTCCGCAGGAACTTCCGTCGCGACGAGGACGAGGGCCACCTGACCGCGAGCCAGGGCGCCGCACTCCTCACCCTCGGGGCGCTCGTGCGGATCGCCCGGAACGAGGACCACGCGGACCTCGAGGCCCTGCTCGAGCACGCGGAGACGGACGAGGTGGACCTCACCGCCTTCATCGATCAGTTCTCGGACGAGGACGTCGAGACCCTGCGCGAGCTGATCGGCGTGGTCATCCGCGAGCCCTCCTGCTCCGAGCTCTACCAGCTCTGGGAGGAGTCCGGCGAGCTCGAGCAGTGGCTCGAGTACTCCCGCGAATGCCTGCCCTGACCGGCCGGCCGGTCCGGGGTGGACCCGGCCCGGCCAGCCCCGCCCCGGCTCAGCGCGCGTAGCGGGTGAGCCGCAGCGAGTTCAGCACCACGAGCACGCTCGAGGCCGCCATCGCGCCGCCGGCGATCATCGGGTTCAGCAGGCCCAGGGCCGCGACCGGGATGCCGAGCACGTTGTAGAGGAACGCCCAGAACAGGTTGGTGCGGATGATCCCCAGGGTGCGACGGCTCAGGTCGAGTGCCTGGACCACCTGGTGCAGGTCGTCGCCCATCACGGTGATCTGCGCGGCCTCGCGGGCCACGTCCGTCCCCGAGCCCATGGCGATGCCCATGTCCGCCGCGGCGAGCGCCGGGGCGTCGTTGACGCCGTCGCCCACCATGGCCACCACGGCGCCCTCGGACTGCAGGCGCGTCACCACGTCCACCTTGTCCTCGGGGCGCACGCCGGACACCACGTCCGCGGCCGGGATCCCGACGGCGTCCGCCACCTGGGTGGCGACGGCGGCGTTGTCCCCGGTCACCAGCAGCGGGCGCAGGCCGAGCTCCTTGAGCCGGGCGATGGCGTCCGCCGAGGTCTCCTTCACGGTGTCCCGCACGGACAGGACGCCCGCCACGCGGCCGCCGACCGCGACCCACACGGCCGTGGCGCCGGCCTGCTCCGCCGCCTCGAACGCGGCACGGTGCTCGGCGGGGATGCCGCCGTCGAGGGCGGTCTCGAGGACGGAGCCGCGGCCGACGGCCACGCGGACCGGATCCGGGCCGGCGGCGCCGTGCGCGCCGGAGCCGAGGGCGCCGTCGTCGTGGGGGAGGGCGACCAGCCCGGACACGCCGCCGCCGGCCGTGGAGGCGAAGTCCGCCACGCCGGGCACGGTCAGGCCGCGCTCCTCGGCGCCGGTCACGATCGCGCGGGCGATCGGGTGCTCGGAGCCGCGCTCGACGGCGGCCGCCAGGGTCAGCAGGACATCGGCGGCCCGGTCCGGCGCCGTTTCGTCAACGAAAACGCTCCCGGAGGCGCCCGTTTCGTCAACGAAAGCGCTCCGGGAGGCGCCCGTTTCGGCCACGAAAGCGGGGTCGAGGACGAGCACGTCCGCCAGCGCCATGCGGCCCTCGGTCACGGTGCCGGTCTTGTCCAGCACGATCGTGTCCACGGTGCGCGAGTCCTCGAGCACCTCGGGGCCGCGGATGAGGATGCCCAGCTGCGCGGCGCGGCCGGTGCCGGCCAGCAGGCCGACCGGGGTCGCCAGGCCGAGGGCGCACGGGCACGCGATCACGAGCACGGCCACGCCGGCGCGCAGCGCGGACGGCAGGTCGCCGGTCACGATCATCCACACCGCGAAGGTCAGCACGGCGATCCCGAGCACGATCGGCACGAACACGGCGGAGATGCGGTCGGCCAGCCGGGCCACGCGCGCCTTGCCGGTCTGCGCCTCGGAGACGAGCCGCCCCATCTGGGCGAGCGTCGTGTCCGAGCCGACGCGCGTCGCGCGGGCCACGAGTCGGCCCGAGGTGTTCAGGGTGGCGCCGGTGAGGGCGTCCCCGGGGCCGACCTCCACGGGCACGGACTCGCCGGTGAGCAGGGAAGCGTCCACGGCCGAGGTGCCCTCGAGCACCTCGGCGTCCGTGGGCACCTTCTCGCCGGGGCGGATCAGCACGACGTCGCCCGGCGCGAGGGACTCGGCGGGCACCGTGCGCTCGGCGTGGGTCTCGGGGTCGTAGAGGGTGGCCTGGGCCGCGCCCAGGTCCAGGAGGGCGCGCAGCGCGGCGCCGGCCTCACGCTTGGCGCGGGCCTCGAGCCAGCGGCCCAGCAGCAGGAACGTGGTGATGACCGCGGCCGTCTCGAAGTACAGGCTGTGGTGGGCCATCTCCGCCATGGTCCCGCCCACGTGGGCGGTCATGTCCGGCGCCAGGATCAGCTCCACGGCCGAGTACACGAAGGAGACGAGCACGCCCACGGACACGAGGGTGTCCATCGTGGACGAGCCGTGCCGGGCCGCGCGGAACGCCGCCGAGTGGAACGGCCACGCCGCCCACAGCGCCACGGGCGCCGCCAGGGCGAACGCGACCCAGCCCCAGTGCGGGAACTGCAGCGCCGGGACCATGGAGATCAACACGAGCGGCACCGTCAGCACCGCCGCGCCGATCAGGCGCGGCTTCAGCACGTCCTCGCCCGGACCGTGGGCCATGTGGTCGTGGTGGTCCACGCCGTCATGGTCCGCGGCGTGGCCCTCGCCGTGGTCGGAGGTGTGGGCGTGCCCGGCGTGTGCCGCGTGCCCGGCCTGGCCGGCCGGCGGGGCGGGACGGCGCACCGTGGCGCCGTACCCGGCCTTCTCGACGGCGGCCACGAGCTCCTCGTCCGACACGCCGGCGGGCGCGGTGACGGTGGCCTGTTCGAGCGGCAGGTTCACGGACGCCGTGACGCCCTCGAGCTTGCCCAGCTTGCGTTCGACGCGACCCACGCACGAGGCGCAGGTCATGCCGGTGACGTCCAGGTCGACGCGACGGGTGGTCTCGGGCTGCGGGCCGGCTGGGGCGGAGGAGGCGGGGTGGGTCATGGGGCTCAGCCCTCCACCAGCGTGTAGCCGGCCTCCTCGACGGCGGCGCGCGCGGCGGCGGGGTCGAGGGGGCCCTCGGAGGTGACGGTGGCGGTGGAGACGCCCCCGGCGTTCAGGTCCACGTCCACGGCGGAGACGCCGGCGATCTCGCCGAGCTCCTCCTGGACGGAGGCGACGCAGTGGCCGCAGGTCATGCCGGTGATCTTCAGGTCGGTGGTGGTCATCTCGTGCTCCTCGTGCGGTGGTGGGTGGGCGACGGCGCCGGTCAGCGCAGCAGGCGGCCGAGGGCGGCCGTCGCCTCGGCGACCTTCTCGTCGATGAGCTCGGTGCGGCCTTCCGCCTCGGCCTGCACCGCGGCCTCCGCCACGCAGTGACGCAGGTGCTCCGAGGTGAGGTTCAGGCTGAGGGACTGCAGCGCCTTCGTGACGGCGGCGACCTGCGTGAGGACGTCGATGCAGTACACGTCCTCGTCCACCATGCGGTGGAGGCCGCGCACCTGCCCCTCGATGCGGCGCAGTCGCGCCAGGTGCTTCGCCTTGTCCCGGTGGACCTCGTGCGGGGGCCGGTGGCCGTCGCAGGCGTCCGCCGCGGCGGACAGGAGGGGCGAGGCGGCGGCGGGCGCCGTCGTCGTACTGTCCGTGCTCATACCCCCGTTCTATACCCCAGGGGGGTATGGGTCAAGGGGTCGGCCGACGCGGGTGCCCTCCTCCGGCAGCGGGGTGGCGGCTTCGCCCAGATCGGCGATCAAGCCGCGGACCTCCAGGTCCAGGGCGTCGCGCACGCCGCGCACCTGCTCGAGGCTCATGCCGCGGATCGACGGCACGGACCACTTCTGCACCTGCGCGCCCTCGGGGATCTCGAACGGGTCCGCGCCGTCGAAGAGCACCACGATCTCGGCGGCCCGGAGCACGTCCGGGTCCAGGCCCTTGGTGTACGTGTGGTGCAGCGGGATGCCGATCTCGTTCATCGCCTCGAACGCGGTGGAGATGACCTCGCCGGCGGGCTCCGTGCCGGCCGAGCGGGCCCTGACCTCGCCGTGGGTGCGGTTCTCGAGCAGGGCCGCGGCCATCTGCGAGCGGCCGGCGTTGCCGTGGCAGACGAACAGCACACGCGGGTGGCGGGACTCGATGCTGCCCTGGTTGATCGCCCTGGCGCGCAGGCGCGAGGCGGCATGCTGCACCGAGATGGTCGGCAGCATCTCCGGGTGGCGGCTCGTCTCGGCGAGCTCGGCGTAGGAGTCGAACAGGAGCTGACGCACCGTCGCCTCGTCGGCCACGCCGGGGAAGCGCGCCATCAGCGGCCCGACCTCGCGCTCGAGCACGTGCGCGGCCATCCCGTGCGGCACGGGGTCCACCGCGGCGGGGATGTCCGGCGCGGCCGTCGTGTCCAGCGGCATGTCGTCCACCGCCGGTGCGTGATCGGCGTGGGGGTCCGGGGGGATGGGGGCCATGATGCGAGTCCTCCGGGGAAGGCGGTCGGTTGAACGCGAGGTGAACGGGTGCCCCCACCCTGCGACGTCGGGTGTGCCGGCGCAAGCCTTGACGGGATCCCTCCGCGCCCGACGACGCCGCTCGCCGCCGTCGGGGCGGTGGCCGAGGCCCGGGCCCGGAGCGGGGGTCCGCCGAGGTGGGAGAGAATGGGGCCATGTCTGTCCGCTCCCTGCTCCCGGACCTCGGCACCTCCGCGACCGGGACCCCCGAGGCCGCCGTCCCCCCGTTCGCCCGGGCGGTGCTGTGGGCGCACGGGGACGACGCGTGGCGGGGCGAGGGCGGCTGGACCGTGCTCCTGGACGGCACCGACCGGCTCCGCCGGCTCTCCGTGCTGTGGCAGGCCGCCGTCGCCGGGCGACCGGACGCGACGGCCCCGCTGCGGGGCTGGATCTCCTCGACCTTCGCCGATGACTCGCCTGAGCCCGCGGTCCTGCGCATCCCCGCGGATCTGCGCCGCGCCACGCCGTCCGGCGTGCGGGACGTGGCCCAGCACGTGGACGCGGACGCGCTCGCAGCCGCCGTCGCCGCGGACCGCGGAGCCCGGCTGCTGGCCGACGGTGCGGTGCCCCTGCCCGCCGGCGTCGCCGACCGTGCCTGGGACGACGCCGGCTACGCGGCCGGGGTGCGCGAGCTGCTGACGCGGATGGCCGACTCGGGCGGGGAGCTGGCGAAGGTCGTGATCAGCCGCACGATGACCGTCCCCGCGGACGACGCCGACCTGTGGCGGGCGATCGGGGAGCTGCGCCGCGAGTACCCGCAGACCTGGGTGTTCGCCGTCGGCGGGCTGCTGGGCGCCACGCCCGAGGTCCTTGCCACGCGGCACGCGGGGCTCGTGGGCTCGCGGGTGCTGGCGGGGTCCATGCCGCGCGGCGCGGACGAGGAGGAGGACGCCGCGCTGCGGGAGCGGCTGGCCTCTGATCCGCGGCTGGCGGAGGAGCATCGCTGGGCCGCGCGGTCGGTGCTGGACGCGCTGGCGCCCGTCGTCGACCTCGCCGATGACGACCCCGCGCCCACCGTCCTGACCCTGCCGAACGTGCACCACCTGGCCACGTCCGTGCGCGGCCGGCTGCGGGATGGGCGGGGGACCGTGCTGGACGTGGTGGCCGCGCTGCATCCGACGGCGGCCGTCGGCGGGACCCCCACGCCGGACGCGGTGCGGGTGATCGCGGAGGTCGAGCCCGTGGACCGCGGCCGCTACGCCGGGCCGGTCGGGTGGCTGGATCAGGACGGCGACGGCGAGATCGCCCTGGCACTGCGCTGCGGCCAGCAGGTGCCCGGCGGGGTGCGGCTGCAGGCCGGGGGCGGGATGGTCCCGGGAGCGGTGCCCGAGGAGGAGGTCACGGAGATCCGGGCCAAGTTCCTGCCGATGCGCCGAGCGCTGGGCGTCGCCGAGGACTGAGGCCTCCCGTGCCGGTCGCGCTTTCGTTCGGGAAATGGCGGCGTGTCGCGGTGCTTTGGTGTGGGAAACGGCGCCGCACGCCGGATTCGCGTGGGCGGCGATGGAACGGCGTTCCGGAGCGGAGGTGCCGGACGACATCGTCAGCAAGGAGCGGTGACGCCGTTTCCCGAACGAAAGCGTCCTGAGGCCGGCCGTTTCCCGAACGAAAGCGTGCTGGGGCCCGCCGTTTCCCGAACGAAAGCGTCCTGGGAGGCGAGAAGACCCGCCGGCCACGGCCCCTCGCGGGGCGGGCCGACGGGTCTTCGCGTCGGTGTGGGGGATCAGGCGGCGACGGCCATGGCCTCGTGGGCCGGCGTCGTGGCCTGGAGGCGGCGGGTGGCCTCGCGCTCGGCGAGGGCCGGCAGGAAGGTGGTGATGCGGGCGCCGCGCTTGAGGTCGGCGACGACCTCGCGGACGACCGAGCGGACGGTCTCGGCGGTGACGGTGCCCTCGAAGCGGCGGAGGAGGGTCTCCTCGACGCGCTGGAGCACGTGGCGCTGCATGAGGGGGCTCGGGGCGGTGGGCAGGTGGTGGCTGGTCGTGTTGATGCTCACGGTGAGCACCTCCTTCGGTTGCCGGACCACGAGTCCGGCGGATCGTCGCGGCGGGGCCGCGGGTGATGAGTTCGGTGGAGTCCCGACCTCGCGTTCCGTAAACGCTAGGTGAACTGCTTGTGAACAAGTTTACAGATTTCCTCCCAGAGTGCAACTCCGTGTTCACCAACGTGACCTGAGGCACTCCGCCACACATGCCTGGATGGCGCAAAATCAGCGCAATCATGCGGTTTTCGGATCGAGGTGCCACGAGCGGCAGGCGAACAGCAAGATGAACAGAAGGTGAACGGCACCGTTCATCTTGGCTCCCTGCCCCTCCGCCCGGTCCGGTGCGAGGCTGGGACCATGCGCCCCGACCGCCACTCCGCCCCGACCTCCGCGGCCGCCCTCGCCCGCGAGGCCGTGATCCTCGCCGGCGCCGGTGCGGCGATCCTGCTCCAGGTGGCGCACCGGCCGGTGGGGGCCGGCGTCGCCGTCCACTCCCGGTTCACCGAGGACCCGATGCGCCGGCTCCGCCACACGCTCGCCTACATCTACGCGGTCACCCTCCCCGAGGCCGCGCCGTTGCGAGACGCGGTCGTCGACCGGGTGCGGGCGGCGCACCGCCCGGTCCGCGGGGTCGACGCCGGAGGCCACCCCTACGACGCCGCCGACCCGGACGCCCAGCTCTGGGTGGCCGCCACCCTCTATGCGATGGGGGAGCAGGTGCGCCGCCGGATGTGGGGCGCCCTCGACGCCGAGGACGCCGACCGCCTCTACAGCGGGTACGCCCCGCTCGCCACGAGCCTCGAGGTCCCCGCCTCCGCCTGGCCGGTCGACCGCGCGGCGTTCGCGGACTACTGGGACGACCGGGTGGCCCGGCTCGAGGTCACGGACGACGCGCGGCGGGTCGCCGCCGACCTGTTCTCCGGCCAGGGCGTCCCCGCGCCGCTGCGAGCCGCCCTGCCCCTGGCCCGGTTCGTCACCGCCGGTCTCCTCCCGGGGCGCGTGCGCGCCGGCCTCGGCTGGTCCTGGAGCGGGCGGGACTCCGTCCGGGAGGCACGCCTCTGGGGGCTGGCGCGCACCGTGTACCGGCCGCTGCCGGCGACGGTGCGCGGCGTCGTCGTCCGCTGGGTCCTGCGGGGGCTGCCCCGGACGCGAAAGCCGCGCGGCGCCGTCGACGTGGAGGCGACCCGCCGCGAAGTCCGCCCCGTCTGGGAGAATGGTGCCGATGTCTGACTACCAGCCCCGCCGCCCCGGATCGAAGCCCACCCCGAACCGCCAGAGGGACCGCGCCGGCAAGCCGGCCCTCGGCCGCCCCGAGCGCGGCCTGATCGACGAGTCCGAGGCGCGCCAGCTCGCCGAGGACCGAGAGCGCATGCGCCGCGCCGGCGTCGGCCACCAGCTCTCCGCGCCCAAGCGCCGCGAGGCCGCCACCGCCGAGCGCCCCCAGGTGATGCCGAAGACCGAGGGCTGGACCCAGCCGATGGGCCCGGACGGCCGACCGCAGCTGCAGTTCAAGCAGCCGCGCGTCTCCCAGCCGCCCACGCACCTGGCCGACCTCACGCTGAAGGAGCGGCAGGAGAAGGCCAAGGAGATCGGGCTGCCGGCGTTCCGCGCCAAGCAGCTCTCGGTGCACTACTTCGAGCACTACACCACCGATCCGGAGCAGATGACGGACCTGCCCAAGGACAAGCGGGAGGCGATCGCGGAGGCGTTCTTCCCGCCGCTGCTCACCGAGGTCCGGCGCATGGAGACCGACCGCGGGGACACCGTCAAGTTCCTGTGGCGGCTGTTCGACGGCGCGCTCGTGGAGTCCGTGCTCATGCGGTACCCCGGCCGCGTGACGCTGTGCGTGTCCAGCCAGGCCGGCTGCGGGATGAACTGCCCGTTCTGCGCCACGGGCCAGGCCGGGCTGACCCGCAACATGTCCACGGCGGAGATCGTGGAGCAGATCGTGCTGGCCAACCAGGTGATCGCCCAGGGCGGACTGGGCGGCAAGCGCAAGGACGGCGGGCACGACGCCGACCGCGTCACCAACGTCGTGTTCATGGGCATGGGTGAGCCCCTGGCCAACTACAAGCGCGTGATGGCCGCCGTGCACCGCATGGTGGACCCCTCGCCCGAGGGTCTGGGCATGTCCGCGCGGAACATCACGCTGTCCACTGTGGGCCTGGTGCCGGCCATCCGGAAGCTGGCCGAGGAGGGCGTGCCGCTGACGTTCGCGCTGTCCCTGCACGCGCCGGACGACGAGCTGCGCGACGAGCTGATCCCCGTGAACTCACGCTGGAAGGCGGACGAGGCGATCGACGCCGCGTACGACTACTTCGTGGCCACCGGGCGCAGGGTGTCCATCGAGTACGCGCTCATCAAGGACATGAATGACCACGCGTGGCGCGCCGACCTGCTGGCCAAGAAGCTCAACGCCCGGGGCAAGGGCTGGGTGCACGTGAACCCGATCCCGCTGAACCCGACGCCGGGCTCCATCTGGACCGCCTCGGAGAAGGACGTGACGCGCGAGTTCGTGGACCGGCTCAACGCCGCCGGCATCCCCACCACCCTGCGCGACACCCGTGGCAAGGAGATCGACGGCGCATGCGGCCAGCTGGCGGCCGAGGACGTCGACTGACCTGCCGAGGCCCCGCGCGCGGCGCCCACCGGCCCGTCCTCGGGCAAGCCGCGGGGCCGGCGTCGGGGAGCGCCGTCAGAAGCGGACGGTCTCGCTGTCGCCCGGCTCGGCGGTCCCGCCGGTGACCTTGGCCTTGACCAGCTCGACGGCGGTGGCCACCGCGCCCGGGGACTCCCAGAACTGGGCGGTCTGCACGTCCACGCGCACGAGCACGATCTGCGGATCCTCGGGGCTCGAGCCCTCACCGAAGAAGGCCTCGGTGGCCGGGTTCCAGAACTCCTTCTTGCGCGCGTCGTCGCGGACGAGCTGACCGTGGCCCGCGAGGGAGGCCCAGAAGTCCTTGTCCTGCACGGCGACGTTGACCGGGCGCTGCGGAGCGTCCGCGGCGACGTCGGAGGTGGCGCGCGTGAGGAACCAGAGCGTGCCGCCGTCCTCGGCCTGTTGCAGGCCCATCGGGCGGGTGACGAGCGTGCCGTCCCGCTCAGCGGTGGTCAGCATGCAGACGTTCACCTTCGCGAGCTTCTCGAGCAGACGGGCGCGGGGATCCTGGGTGCCCATGGCGTGACTCCTTCGTCGTCGGGTGCCGGCGCCCTGATGTGGCCACCGGCTCGTACCACCGACCCTAGGCACGGCCAGGCGGGCCCTGACCAGCGCTCAGCGGCGCACAGCCGCGGCGAGCCAGTCGACGGCGAGGGCGTAGCCCTGGACGCCCGCCCCGGCGATCACGACGTCGGCGACGGCGGAGACGTGCGAGTGGTGCCGGAACGCCTCGCGCCGGTGGACGTTGGAGATGTGCACCTCGGCGATCGGCCGGTCGACGGCGGCGAGGGCGTCCCGGATGGCGATGGAGGTGTGCGAGTACGCGGCGGGGTTGATGAGGACGCCAGCGTGGGAGGTGCGGGCCTCCTGGATCCAGTCGATGAGCTCGCCCTCGTGGTTGGACTGTCGGAAGTCCACGGTCAGCCCGTGCTCGGCCGCGCGGGCCTCGGTGAGCGCACGGACGTCGTCGAGGGTGGCCGTGCCGTAGACCTCGGGCTCGCGGGTGCCGAGCAGGTTCAGGTTGGGGCCGTTGAGCACGAGCAGGGGCAGGGCGGTAGTGGCGGTCATGCGGTCAGTCTAGGAAGCGACGACGACGGCTCCCGTCTCGGCCACGACAGTGCGTGGAAGGCGCCCGTTTCCCGAACGAAAGTGCCGGGACACGCCGCCGTTTCCCGAACGAAAGCGGGGTGGGGCGGAATAGGTGCGGCGGGGTGTCCGTTGTAGTCGGCAGGACGATCGCCGGCGTGAGCGCGTCGGCCCCGCTGACGAAAGGACCCACCGTGGCCACCAAGGACCTGACCCTGGAGGAGTTCGGCTCCACCGTCGCCGAGAACGACACCGTGCTCGTGGACTTCTGGGCCGGCTGGTGCGGCCCGTGCCGCCAGTTCGCCCCCGTGTTCGAGGCCGCCTCGGAGAAGCACGACGACGTCGTGTTCGCCAAGGTCGACACGGAGGACCAGCAGCAGCTGGCGGCGATGGCCGGCATCACCTCCATCCCCACGCTCATGGCCTTCCGCGGCGGCGTGCTCGTGTTCTCCCAGGCCGGCGCCCTGCCGGGCACCGCGCTCGAGCAGCTGCTCGACCAGGTCAAGGGCCTCGACATCGCAGAGGTCCGCCGCCTGGCCGAGGAGCAGCAGGGCCAGCAGGGCGACGCCGAGCCGGGGCAGGACGAGGCCGTGCAGTCCACCGCCGCCCACCTCGACGACGTCAACGGCCGCTGACGGCCCGCGCGGCGTCGCCGCGCCGGCCGCTCACCGCGGGTCGAACGCCCCCTGCTGCCACTGCTCCACGAGCCACGGGCTGAACGCCCGGGGGACGGCGGCCAGGGCGGCGGCCAGATCGGCCGGCTCCACCCAGCACCACTCCGCGACCTCGTCCCGCTCCGGGGCGGGGTCGCCGTGCATCCGGGCCCGGAACACCGGGCAGATCTCGTGCTCCTCCATGCCGGAGGCGTCCGCGGCCCGGTAGCGGAAGTCGGGGAGCACCTCGACGACGTCGGACACCTCCACGCCCAGCTCCTGCGGGGCGCGGCGCAGCACGGCCTCCGCGGGGGACTCGCCGGGGCCGGGGTGCCCGCAGAACCCGTTGGTCCACACCCCGGGGAACGCCGCCTTGCCCAGCGCCCGGCGGGTGAGCAGGAACCGGTCGGCCTCGTCGTACACGTGACAGGAGAAGGCCAGGTGCAGGGGCGTGCCGCCGTCCTCGGTGCGGCGGTGGACCGTGGCCTTGGCCTCCGTGCCCACGGCCTCGCCCGCCGGGGACAGCAGGACCACGCGCTCGACGTCGTCGGGGCCTGCGACCGGGACGTCCGAGGCCGCCATCCACGGTCGGGCGACGGGGGAGGGGTGGTCGTGCGGGGAGGGCGTGGCCGGGGTCTGCATGCCTCTCAGTGTGGCAGGCGAGCCGGGCCGCCCATCAGATGTGGGCCATGTCACCCCGGCCCGATCCTGATGGCCGGGCGTGGCTAGAGTGCTGAGGTCGGCGCCACACCCCGGCGCGTCCCACGTCACTCGAGGAGAGCACCCCCATGGCCTTCGCCGCCCTGTCCCGTTCCGCCCGTCTTGCCGGCCTGTCCGCTGCCGCGCTGCTGGCCCTCACCGCGTGCGGCGGTCAGGACTCGTCCGACGCCGACGCGTCCGCCTCGACGACGGCGCCCGCCTCCGCGTCCGCGCAGGGTGCGGAGTCGTCGTCCGCCTCGGCGTCGTCGCTGTCCGCGGCCCCGGCCGACTACGAGGCCGGCACGTGCTTCACCGCCCCGCTCGGCGCCCGTGACCTGTCCTCCTTCGAGACCACCGACTGCGAGGGCGCCCACACCGCGGAGTACCTGTGGGCCGTGCCGGCCGTGGCCGAGGGCGAGGAGGCCGACCCGGCCGCCGCCCAGACCTGCACCGCCCAGGCCCAGCGCCTGAGCGAGGAGAAGGAGGACCAGCTGAACGGGGCCGTCCTGACCTCCTCCGAGCTGGGCAACTACGGCACCGACGAGAAGCACTGCGTCGTGTACGGGGTCTCCGGTGAGTGGGAGGGTCAGATCGTGGACCCGGAGATCACCCTGGAGACGGCGTCCGCCGACGCCTGATCCCGACGGCGGCCCCGTGCGTCGTGAGATCGCGCCGCCCGGGACCGCCGCGCATGGACGCGGGACCGGCGAGGCCCGTAGTGTCTTCTGCGTCCAGAAGTTAGACGGTCGAACAGATGCGGCGGTCGGTGCCGCGTCGTGTCCGCCACCGAGGAGGCGCCATGGGTGAAGCGAGGACGGGCGGCGAGGCCGCGCTCTCCGGGGTGACCGCCGAGCTGGACGCCGCGCTCCGACATGCCGCGGCCCAGGCACCCGGATCCGCCGCCTTCGCCGAGCTGCTCGACTCGCTCCACGTCCATGTGGGCGCCGGCAAGCTCATCCGCCCCCGTCTCGTCGAGCTCGGCTGGCGCCTGGCGACCGCCGACCCGGTCCCTCCGTCCGGCCGCGCTGCCGTCGACCGACTCGGGGCCGCCTTCGAACTGCTGCACACCGCGCTGCTCGTCCACGACGACGTCATCGATCGGGACGTGCTGCGGCGCGGCCAGCCCGCCGTGCACGCCTCCGCCCGGCACCGCCTCGAGGCCCGCGGGGTGCCCGCCGCGGACGCCGCCCACGCCGGGGTCGCCGTCGCCCTCATCGCGGGGGACGTCCTGCTCACCCAGGCGTTCCGGCTCGCCGCCACCTGTGCCGCCGACACCGCCCGGGCCGCCGAGGCCGCCGCCGTCGTCTTCGACGCCGCCGCCGTGACTGCGGCCGGCGAGCTCGAGGACGTGCTCCTGGGGCTGTCCCGCCACACCGGTGAGGAGCCCGATCCCGACCGCATCCTCGCCATGCAACGGCTCAAGACGGCGCACTACACGGTCGGCGCGCCCCTGCGCGCCGGCGCCCTCCTGGCCGGGGCGGATCCCGACCTCGCCCGGGCGATGGGCGAGGCCGGCGCCGACCTCGGCGCCGCCTACCAGGTGATCGACGACGTCCTCGGCGTGTTCGGCGATCCCGGGGAGACCGGCAAGTCCGCCGACGGCGACCTGCGCGAGGGCAAGGCCACCGTGCTCACCGCCCACGGCCGCCGCATCCCCGCCGTCCGCGCCCTGCTCGACGCGGGCCCGGCCACCCCCGCGGACATCGAGGCCGCCCGCCGCGCCCTCGAGGCGGCCGGTGCCCGGGAGCACGCCCTCGACGTCGCCGCCGAGCTCACCGTCCGCGCCCGCGAGCGCATCGCGGCCCTGCCCCTGGACGAGACGGTCCGGGCGGAGTTCGCCGACGCCTGCCACGCCGTGCTGACCCGGAGGTCCTGAGATGGCCGCGCCCACCCCGAGCCCTGCCGCGCTGTACACGCGGACGGCCCACACCGCAGCGGCCCAGGTGATCCGCCGCTACTCCACGTCCTTCTCCTGGGCCTGCCGCACCCTGCCCCGGCAGGCACGCCAGGACGTGGCCACGATCTACGCCATGGTCCGCGTCGCCGACGAGGTGGTCGACGGCGTCGCGGTGGCCGCCGGGCTCGACGAGGCCGGGGTCCGCGCCGCCCTGGACGACTACGAGCGGGCGTGTGAGGCCGCGATGGCGTCGGGCTTCGCCACCGACCCGGTCCTGCACGCCTTCGCCGACGTGGCCCGTCGCCACGGCATCACCCCGGAGCTGACCCGTCCCTTCTTCGCCTCCATGCGCGCGGACCTGGGGATCCGCGAGCACGGCGCCGAGTCCCTGGACGCCTACATCCACGGCTCGGCCGAGGTGGTGGGGCTGATGTGCCTGCAGGTCTTCCTCTCCCTCCCCGGCACGCGGGCCCGGACCCCGGGCCAGCGGCAGGAGCTGCGCGCGCAGGCCTCCCGGCTGGGGGCGGCGTTCCAGAAGGTCAACTTCCTCAGGGACCTGGCCGCGGACCACCACGAGCTGGGCCGCACCTACCTGCCCGGTGCCGCACCGGGCGTGCTCACCGAGGCCCGCAAGGCCGAGCTCGTGGCCGAGGTCCGCGCCGACCTCGACGCCGCCCTGCCCGGCATCCGTGCCCTGGACCCCGGGGCCGGGCGCGCCGTGGCCCTGGCGCACGGACTGTTCGCGGCCCTGGTGGACCGGATCGAGGCGACCCCGGCGGCCGAGCTGGCCCACCGCCGTGTCCGGGTGCCGGACCATCAGAAGGCCCGGATCGCCGCCCGCGTCCTGGCACGGGGCCGCCGGGGAGGCCGCCGATGAGCGCCCGGGACACCGCTCTCGGCCCGCGCACCGTGGTGGTGGGCGGCGGTTTCGCCGGACTGGCCACGGCGGGCCTGTTGGCCCGCGACGGGCACCGGGTGACGCTGCTGGAGCGCGGCGCCGTCCTGGGCGGCCGTGCCGGACGCTGGTCTGAGGCGGGGTTCACCTTCGACACCGGGCCCTCCTGGTACCTGATGCCCGAGGTGATCGACCGCTGGTTCCGCCTCATGGGGACCTCCGCCGCCGAACGGCTGGACCTGCGCCGTCTGGACCCCGGCTACCGGGTGTACTTCGAGGGGCACCTCCACGAGCCCCCCGTGGACGTGCGCACCGGCCACGCGGAGACGCTGTTCGAGTCCCTCGAGCCCGGCGCCGGGCGCCGGCTGCGGGCCTACCTCGACTCCGCGTCCCGGATCTACGGGCTCGCCAAGGAGCACTTCCTCTACACGGACTTCCGCCGGCCGGCCGCCCTGGCCCACCCGGACGTCCTGCGCGCCCTGCCGGCCCTCGGGCCCCAGCTGCTGGGGGGCCTGCGCTCCCACGTGGCGGCCCGCTTCCAGGATCCCCGGCTGCGCCAGATCCTGGGCTACCCGGCGGTCTTCCTCGGCACGTCCCCCGACCGTGCCCCCGCCATGTACCACCTGATGTCCCATCTGGACCTCGCCGACGGCGTGCAGTACCCCCTCGGCGGGTTCGCGGCCCTCGTGGACGCCATGGCGGAGGTCGTGCGTGAGGCCGGTGTGGAGATCCGCACCGGGGTCGAGGCGACCGCCGTGGAGGTCGTGGACCGTCCCGCCCCCGCCGGCCGCCTCGGACGCCTGGCCGCCCGCCTGCCCAGGCCGGGAGCAGCCCGCGGGGACGAGGGCCGACGTCGCCGCCCGGGCCAGGTGACCGGCGTCGCCTGGCGGTCCGACGACGGCGCCGCGGGACGCCTCGACGCCGATGTGGTGGTGGCCGCCGCGGACCTGCACCACGTGCAGACCCGTCTGCTGCCTCCCGGCCGGCGCGTCGCGGAGTCCACGTGGGACCGGCGCGACCCCGGTCCCTCCGGCGTGCTCGTGTGCGTGGGGGTGCGCGGATCCCTGCCCCAGCTGGCCCACCACACCCTGCTGTTCACGGCGGACTGGGAGGACAACTTCGGGCGCATCGAGCGGGGGGAGGACCTCGCCGCGGACACGTCGATCTACGTCTCGCGCACCTCCGCCACGGACCCGGGCGTGGCCCCGGAGGGCGACGAGAACCTCTTCATCCTCGTCCCGGCCCCCGCCGAGCCGGGGTGGGGGCGCGGCGGCATCCGGGTCCGTGACGGCCAGAGCTGGCGGGTGGACCGCGCCGGGGACGCCCAGGTGGAGGCCGTGGCGGACCGGGCCCTCGATCAGCTGGCCCGCTGGGCCGGGATCCCCGACCTGGCCGAGCGCATCGTGGTGCGGCGCACCTACGGGCCCGGTGACTTCGCCGCGGACGTGCACGCCTGGCGGGGTTCGCTGCTGGGCCCCGGGCACACGCTGGCGCAGTCGGCCATGTTCCGCCCCTCGGTGCGGGACGCGGACGTGGCCGGCCTGATGTACGCGGGCTCCTCGGTGCGCCCGGGAATCGGGGTGCCCATGTGCCTGATCTCCGCCGAAGTGGTCCGGGACGAACTGCGCCACGACGCGCGCAGGGCCCGGCCCGCGGGCCCCGGGGGGAGCGGCACATGATCCGCACCCTCTTCTGGGCGTCCCGGCCGGTCAGCTGGGTGAACACGGCCTACCCGTTCGCCGCCGCCGCGATCCTGACCGGGGGGCTGCCCGCGTGGCTGGTGGTCCTGGGCGTCGTGTTCTTCCTGGTGCCCTACAACCTGGCCATGTACGGCATCAATGACGTGTTCGACTTCGCCTCGGACCTGCGCAACCCCCGCAAGGGGGGTGTGGAGGGCTCCGTGCTGGGCGACCCCGCGGTGCGCCGCCGGGTGCTGGCGTGGTCGGTGCTGCTGCCCGTGCCGTTCGTGGCCGTGCTCGCGGGCTGGTCCGCCGTGCGGGGCGAGTGGGCCGCCGTGCTGGTGCTGGCGGTGAGCCTGTTCGCGGTGGTGGCGTACTCCTGGGCGGGGCTGCGGTTCAAGGAGCGGCCCTTCCTGGACGCCGCGACCTCCGCCACCCACTTCGTCTCCCCCGCGGTCTACGGCCTCGTGCTGGCCGGGGCGACCCCCACGCCCGCCCTGGCGGCGCTGCTGGGGGCCTTCTTCCTGTGGGGCATGGCCTCGCAGATGTTCGGGGCGGTGCAGGACGTGGTGCCGGACCGGGAGGGGGGCCTGGCCTCGGTGGCCACCGTGCTGGGCGCTCGGCGCACCGTCCTGCTCGCCGCCGGCCTGTACGCGGCGGCGGGCCTGCTGCTGCTGGCCACCGACCCGCCGGGCCCGCTCGCGGCGCTGCTGGCCGTGCCCTACGTGGTGAACACCCTGCGCTTCCGCCGCATCACGGACGCCACCTCGGGCGCGGCCCACCGCGGCTGGCAGCTGTTCCTTCCGCTGAACTACGTGACCGGCTTCCTCGTGACCCTGCTGCTGATCGGGTGGGCGCTGACCCGGGGGGCGGCGGCATGATCTACCTGCTGGCCCTGCTGGGTGTCATCGGCTGCATGCTGCTGGTGGACCGGCGCTTCGAGCTGTTCCTGTGGCATCGCCCGCTCCCGGCGCTGCTGGTGCTGGCCGCCGGGGTGGCCTACTTCTTCGCCTGGGACCTGTGGGGGATCGCCGAAGGCGTGTTCCTGCACCGGCAGTCGCCCTACATGACCGGGGTGATGCTCGCCCCCCAGCTGCCCCTGGAGGAGGGGTTCTTCCTGCTCTTCCTCAGCCAGATCACGATGGTGCTGTTCACCGGGGCGCTGCGCCTGCTGCGCGGCCGGCGAGGTGACGCCCGTGCCGCGACGCCGGCCGATCCGACCGACGGGGGCAGCCGGTGACCTTCCTCGACCTCGTCCTCGTCTTCGTGGGCTTCGCCCTGGCCGTGCTCGTGGGCGCCGCCCTCGTCGGCCGCGTGCGGGGCGAGCACCTGCGGGCCGTGGCGGCCACCCTGGTGGCCCTGTGGGCCCTCACGGCGGTCTTCGACAACGTGATGATCGCCGCGGGGCTCTTCGACTACGGCCATGAGCTGCTGGTGGGTGCCTACGTGGGCCAGGCGCCCGTGGAGGACTTCGCCTACCCGCTCGGCTCCGCCCTGCTGCTGCCGGCGCTCTGGCTGCTGCTGACGAGCCGTCGTGCCGATCGGCGCGGCCGTCGGCCGGGACGCCGCCCCCACCCGGACGATCGCTGACATGCTGCCGTTGATCCCCGCAGACCTGCTGCGCGCGCTCGGCCTGATCCTCGTCCCGGTCGCGGCTGTGCACGCCGGATGGCCGTCCGCGGCGGCGATGCTGCTCGTGTTCGGCTCCCAGTGGCTCACCCGCTGGCTCGCCCCGGGCGGCGCCCTGGACTGGGCCGCGCAGGCGGTCCTGCTGCTGGCCGGGTGGCTGAGCGTCATCGGCCTCTACCCGCGGGTGCCGTGGCTGGACCTGCTCGTGCACGCCGCCGCCTCCGCCGTGGTCGCCTGTCTGACGGCACTGGTGGTGGGGGCGTGGCTCCGGCGTCGGGGGACCGAGGCCGGGCAGGCCGTGGCGCTGCTCGGCCCGGGCCTGGCCGGGCTGGGGATCGCGGCCGCCGCCGTGGCCCTGGGCGTGGTGTGGGAGCTGGCCGAATGGTGGGGGCACACGGCGGTGACCCCCGAGATCGGTGTGGGCTACACGGACACCATCGGCGACCTCGCCGCCGACCTCGTCGGCGCCGGGGTCGGCGCCGCCCTCGCCGTGCGCCGGGAGCGCACCCGGTGACCCCGGCCCGCCCCACGGTCTCCGTGGTCGTCCCGGTGCTCGATGACGCCGAGCACCTGCGCGTGTGCCTCGCCCTGCTGGCCGCCCAGAGCCGGCCGGCGCTGGAGGTGGTGGTGGTGGACAACGGCTGCGTGGACGACTCGGCGATGCTCGCCCGCGCCGCCGGCGCGCGGGTGGTGCACGAGCCGCGCCGCGGGGTCCCGGCCGCGGCGGCCGCCGGCCTGGACGCCGCGGTCGGGGAGCTGCTGGTGCGCTGCGACGCCGACACGCGGATGCCCGCGGACTGGCTCGAACGGATCGTGGCCCGGTTCGACGCCGACCCCGGGCTCGACGCCCTCACCGGGCCGGGGACCTTCCACGACCAGCCCGGCCTCCGGGGACAGGTGCGGGCGGCGCTCTACACCGGCGCGTACCGCTGGGGGGCGGGCGCCGCGGTGGCGGCCACCCCCGTCTGGGGCTCCAACTGCGCCCTGCGCGCCGAGGCGTGGCAGGCTGTGCGGACCCGCGTCCACCGCGAGCGCGGGGACGTGCACGATGACCTGGACCTGTCCTTCCAGCTGGCCCTGGCCGGCCGCCGGATCCGGTTCGATCCGGACCTGCGGGTGGAGGTCGCCGGGCGCATCTTCCACTCCCTGCGCCAGCGGGTGCGGCAGGGCCGGATGGCCGTCACCACCCTGCAGGTCAACTGGGCTCGGCTGTCCCCCGGGCGGCGGTGGCTGCGCCGGGCGGCCCGGGCACGCCCCCGGCCCCGCTGGGGGCGTGGCCCCGACGGTCAGTCCCGCGACTGAGCACCGCCGGCGCCGCGGGCTCGCCTGTCCAACGGGTTGCGACGCAGGGGCAGCCGGTCCACCAGCGGCCGCAGCAGGCCGCGGGTGCGGGGACGCTCGCCGCCGTCGTGCCGGCGCTGGGCCTCGGCCAGGATGTTCGCGGCCATCTCCGGGAACACCACGGCGTGGAAGGGCAGGATGGCGGTCCAGTAGGCGCGTCCGAGCAGGCCGTCCGGCATGAAGACCGCCCGCTGGCGGTAGACGGAGCCTCCGCCCTCCCGCGGCTCGGTGCTCAGCTGCAGCCAGGCCCGCCCGCCGGCCTTCATCTCCGCCCGCAGGGTCAGCCGCCGCCCCGGCTCCACGTCCTCCACCCGCCACCAGTCCACGGCGTCGCCGCGTCGCAGGTGGTCCGGGTCCCGCCGGCCGCGGGTCAGGCCGGGCCCGCCGGCCAACTTGTCCATCAGCCCGCGGATCTTCCACAGCAGCGGGGTGGAATACCAACCGTTGGCGCCGCCCACCGACTCGATCACCGGCCACACCTCCTGCGCGGGCAGGTCGGACTCGCGCTCGCGCTCGTCCGTGTAGACCGTGGTGCCGGCCCACTCGGGATCCGAGGGCAGGGGGGCGGCCGGGTCCGCGGAGCTCTGGAGGTCCGCGTCGAAGGTGACGTCCAGGGGACCCTCCTTCTCCCGCTTCAGCGCCAGCCGCACGGCGTCCATGTAGGAGGTCAGCCCGCCCGGCGGGTCCGGGATGAGGTCGCGGACCGAGCGGTCCTCCACGACCGCCTCCTCGGCGAGGGATGCGGCCAGGGGCAGGGCCACCGCGACCGGGATGGGGGTCACCATGCCGATCCAGAAGCCCGCCAGGGTCTTCAAGGGCAACGGGGTGGGGATCACGATGCGTCGGGACAGGCCGGCGGCCTTGGCGTAGTCCACCAGCACGCTCGCGAACGACTGGGGGTGTCCGTTGCCGATCTGGGCCCTCAGCTGCACGGGCTCCGGGAGGGCGCAGGCCTGCAGGAGGTAGTACAGGACGTCGCGGATGGCCAGCGGCTCCACCCGGTTCCTCAGCCAGGACGGGCCGGGCATCACGGGCAGCCGCTCGGCGAGATGGCGGATCATCTCGAACGAGGTGGAGCCCGAGCCGATGATCACCCCGGCCTCGAACGTCAGCGCCGGGGTCGCCGCCCGCTCGAGACGCTCGGCCACGAGGGCGCGGGAGCGCATGTGGTCGGACAGCTCCGCGACGGGGACCGTGTCCGGGTGCAGGCCGGAGAGATAGACGAGCTGGGCCACGCCGGCCGTGTCCGCGGCGGTGCCCACGATGTCCGCGATCCGCTGCTCCTGGGCCACGAAGTCGCCGCCCCCGCCCATGGAGTGCACGAGGTAGAGCACGGTGTGCACGTCCTGCATGGCGGCTTCGACGAGGTCCGCCTCGGTGAGGTCGAGCTCCACCGCCTCGATGCTGTCCGACCACGGTCGGTCCGCGAGGACGGAGGGGTTCCGGGCGCCGGCCCGGACGTCGAAGCCGGCGGCGAGCAGCTCGGGGATGAGGCGCCCGCCCACGTAACCGGTGGCACCGGTGACGAGGACGCGACGGCCCCGGCCGTCCGGCAGGGACAGGCCGAGGGGGGAGGTGTGGGACGCCGGCGTGGCACCGGCGGGGACGGGGGAGGGCTGTGTGGACGCCATGGGCGCACTCTAGGGTCCGGGGCGGGTCGGGCTGAAGGTCTCAGGTGTGCGGACCCGGGGCCCGTGAGTGGGCACGCCGCCGGACCTGCGTCGGTCGGAGCGGGCCCGGCACGGTCCGTGAAAGACTGCTCGCTATGGCCACTGCAGATTCCGGAGACGTCCTGCCGCACCTGCGCACCGAGGCCATCCGCGCCGTCGTCGGGCCCACCAGTGCGGACCGCGGCTTCGCCGTGGCCGCGTCGGGCGCCGTGGGGCGCCTGCGCTACGACGCCGCCACCGGCCGCCTGAGCGCCTCCGTCCAGGGCACCGCGCCCAGCCCCTACCGGGTGCAGGTGCAGCTGCAGGAGGCCTATGACGACGCCGCCGAGGACGGTGCCGGCGCCCTCATGGAGCCGGTGGGCGGGCGCTGCACGTGCCCGGTCGGGACGGACTGCAAGCACGTGGCCGCCGCGCTCTACCAGGTGGTCCGCCTCGACGCCGACCAGGCCCTCGACGACGCCCGCCGCAAGCTCGCCGAGATGGTCACCACGGCGGACGCGCTGCCCGCGCCCGCCGGACGGGGCCACGACGACGGCGGCCCGGCCGGCCTCGACGCCCCGGCCGCGGACGGGGCGGCGCCCCCACCCGCTGCCGGCCTGGACTGGCGACGGGTCATGGAGCCGCTGGCCGGGCTCGACGGTCCGCACCGGCTGGGCACGCCGCCCGCGCTGGCGATCGGCGTGGAGCTCGTGGCCGAGTCCTCCCGCAACGCGTTCCAGCAGTGGGGTCCGGCGACGGCCGGGGAGGAGCAGGTGCGCGAGGGCCGTCCGCTGTACGTGACCGTGCGCCCGCTCAAGCGCGGGGCCAAGGGGACGTGGATCAAGGGCGGGCTGACGTGGAAGGCGTTCCAGTTCCCGCGCGCCGAGTTCGCCCCCGCCCAGGAGCGGGCGATGCGCCTGATCTGGCGTCAGGTCCAGGCCGAGGACTCGTACCCGGGCGACGCCTGGTTCGGTCTGCACGTCTTCGACTCCCCGCGGATCTGGCAGCTGCTCGCGGAGGCCCGCGAGGTCGGGGTGGAGCTCGTGCCGCTGGGGTTGCTGACGGACGTGGTGCTGGAGGCGCCCGCCGCCGTCGGGCTGGACGTCACCCGCGCCCCCGACGGCGGCCTGGACGTGGCCCCGGCCCTGGACCCGGCCCCGCCCGGCCCCGGGCTGAGCGGTGTGCACGCCGTGGGCGGCATCGGCTTCTACCGCGTGGAGCTCACGGACGAGGAGGCCGTGCTCCACCTGATCCCCGCCGCACGCCCCGTCCCCGAGGCCGTGCAGCAGCTCGTGCTCGCCGGCGGGCCCGTGCGGGTGCCCGCCGCGGACCGCGAGGAGTTCCTCGGCCGGATCTACCCGCGGCTGCGTGGCGCCCTGCCCGTGGCCAGCGGCGACGCCTCCGTGGAGCTGCCCGAGTTCGAGCCGCCCGTGCTGCGGCTGCGCGCCGACTTCCGGCCCGACCACGAGCTCGTGCGGCGCTGGTCCTGGCTCTACTTCGACCCGCCTCGCGAGCTCGGCCTCGACGCCGGCGGCGACCCCCTGCGGGACACCCGGCACGAGGACGCGGTGCTGCGCGCCGTGGCCGAGCTCTGGCCGCGCGCCGGCCGCGCCGAGGAGCAGGTCCTCGAGGGCGTGGGCGCCGCCCGGTTCTCCGAACAGGTGCTGCCGCTGCTGCAGCGCGCCGACCACGTGCGCGTGGACGTCACCGGCGACCGCCCCGACTACCGCGAGCTGAAGGCCGCCCCGCGCATCGAGGTCGGCACGAAGGCCACGCAGAACGACTGGTTCGACCTGGGCGTGCAGGTCTCCGTGGACGGGCACGTGCTGCCGTTCGTGGAGCTGTTCACCGCGCTCGTGCAGGGCAGGACCACGCTGATCCTCTCGGACGGCTCCTACCTGGGCCTCGACCACCCCGCCTTCGACCGGCTGCGCGCCCTGCTCTCCGAGGCCGCCACCCTGCAGGAGTGGACCCCGGAGCACACCCCCGTCTCACGGCACCAGGTCGGCTTCTGGGAGGACCTCAAGGAGCTCGCGGACGAGGTGGACGAGGACCCGGAGTGGACCGCCGCCGTCGGGCGTCTGGCCGCCGTCGAGCGCCTCCCCGAGGCCCCGCGCCCCGCCGGCCTGAAGGCCGACCTGCGCCCCTACCAGGAGGAGGGCCTGCGCTGGCTCGCGTTCCTGTGGGAGCAGGACCTCGGCGGGATCCTGGCCGACGACATGGGCCTGGGCAAGACCGTCCAGACCCTCGCGCTCTTCGCCCACGCACGCCAGGCCCGGCCCGAGCGGCCGCCGTTCCTCGTGGTCGCGCCGAGCTCCGTGGTGTCCGTGTGGGCGGCCGAGGCCGAGAAGTTCACCCCGGACCTCGACGTGCGCGTCCTGGACACCACCACCCGCAAGCGCGGCACCGCCGTGGCGGACGAGGTGGCGGGGGCGGACGTGGTGGTCACCAGCTACACGCTCCTGAGGATCGACGCCGGCCAGTACGGCGGACTCGACTGGGGCGGGGTGGTCTTCGACGAGGCACAGTTCCTGAAGAACCGCGCCGCGAAGGTGCACACGGTGGCCCGCGACCTGCGCGCCCCCTTCCGGCTGGCCATCACCGGCACGCCGATGGAGAACTCCCTCAGCGACCTGTGGGCGCTGCTGGGCGTCGTCGTGCCGGGCCTGTTCCCGAGCCACCGCCGGTTCCGCGAGACCTACGTGACCCCCATCGAGACCGGGGGGGACCCCGAGCGGATGGCGGCCCTGCGCCGCCGCGTGCGCCCGTTCATGCTGCGCCGCTCCAAGGAGCTCGTGGCGAAGGACCTGCCGTCCAAGCAGGAGCAGATCCTCCAGGTGGAGCTCGAGCCGGCCCACCGCAAGCTCTACGACCGCGTGCTCCAGCGCGAGCGCCGCAAGGTGTTGGGCCTGCTCGGGGACATGGACGGCAACCGGTTCACCATCTTCACGTCGCTCACGCTGCTGCGGATGCTCGCGCTGGCGCCGCAGATCGTCGACGACCAGTACGCCTCCGTGCCCAGCTCGAAGCTCGAGCGGTTCCTCGACGACCTCACCGAGGTGATCGGCGAGGGGCACCGCGTGATCGTGTTCAGCCAGTTCACGAGCTTCCTGCGGGTGATCGCCGAGGAGCTGGACCACCTGGAGATCGAGCACGCGTACCTCGACGGCTCCACGCGCGGGCGCGCCGACGTGATCCGCGGCTTCCGCGAGGGCGAGGCGCCGGTGTTCCTGATCTCCCTGAAGGCGGGCGGCTTCGGCCTGACCCTGACCGAGGCGGACTACGTGTTCCTCATGGATCCGTGGTGGAACCCCGCTGCGGAGGCGCAGGCCGTGGACCGGGCGCACCGGATCGGGCAGGAGCGGACCGTGATGGTCTACCGGCTCGTGTCCGAGGGGACGATCGAGGAGAAGGTGCTCGAGCTGCAGCGGCGCAAGGCCGAGCTGTTCGGCGCGCTCATGGACGAGTCCGACGACTCCGGAGCCGGCGCCTTCACCGACTCCCTCACCGCCGAGGACATCCGGGAGATGCTCGGCGCCGAGGAGTGAGGGCCGCGCGAGGCGGGCCGGACGTTTTCGTTCACGAAACGGCGGCGTGTCGCGACGTTTTCGTTCGGGAAACGGCGGCCCGCCCGCCCGTTTCGTCAACGAAAGTCGTCCCCGGGGCGCCGTTTCCCGAACGAAAGCGGGGGGTAGCCTCGGGCCATGCGTCGCCCGTCCCGTTCCAGCACCGCCGACCCCGCCAGCACCGCCGCCCCTGCCCCCACCGGAACCCCCGCCTTCGCGCCGTCCGCCCGGTCGCAGGTGCCGCCGTTCACGGTGATGAGCATCCTCGGCCGGGTCGCCGAGCTGCGCGCCGCCGGCCACGACGTCGTCAGCCTGTGCGCGGGGGAGCCGGGCGGGGGCGCCCCTCCCGCCGTCGACGCCGCGGCCGCCGCCGTCCACGCCTCCGGCCGTGCCCTCACCTACACCCCGGCGCTGGGCCTGCCGGAGCTGCGGGCCGCCGTCGCCGGCCACTACCGCCGCTGGTACGGGCTCGACGTCCGCCCCGAGCAGGTCGCGATCACCACGGGCTCCTCGGGGGCGTTCATGCTCGCCTTCCTCGCGGCGTTCTCCCCGGGGGACCGCGTGCTCCTGCCGCGCCCCGGCTATCCGGCGTACCGCAACATCCTCGCGGCGCTCGGGGTGGAGGTGGCGGACGTGGACGTCGACGCCGGCACCCGCTACCAGCCCACGGTCGCCCACCTGGAGGCGGCGCTCGCGGAGGGCCCGGTCGCGGGGCTCGTGCTCGCCTCCCCGGCCAATCCCACGGGCACGATGGTCAGCGCCGACGAGCTCGCCGAGCTCGCCCGCTGGTGCGAGGAACACGGTGTGCGGCTCGTCTCGGACGAGATCTACCACGGCATCGTGCACACGGACGGGCAGGGGCCCGGCGCCTGCGCATGGCGCACCTCCCGCACCGCGCTCGTGGTCAGCTCGTTCTCCAAGTACTGGGGCATGCCCGGCTGGCGGCTGGGCTGGATGCTCATGCCGGACGACCTCGCCGCCGCGGTCGACGGCCTCGCCGGCTCGGTCGCCCTCTGCCCGCCCGCTGCCGCCCAGGAGGCGGCCGTCCACGCGTTCAGCGAGGAGTCCTACGCGTTCTGTGCCGAGCAGGCCGGCGGCTTCACGGCGACGCGCGGCGTCGTGCTGGCCACCCTGCCCCGGCTCGGCTGGGCCGACGCCGCCCCCGCCGACGGCGCCTTCTACCTCTGGGCCCGTCTCGCCCCGGGCATGCTGGCGGAGTTCGGCAGCGCCGTCGGCTACTGCGCCGCCCTGCTGGAGGAGGCCGGCGTCGCGCTGACCCCCGGCGACGACTTCGACGCCGTCCACGGGCCCGAGTCCGTCCGCCTCTCCTTCGCCGCTGGCCCGGACGCCGTCCACGAGGCGCTCGAGCGGATCGCCGCCTGGCATGCGGCGCGCGGCCTGGCCTGAGGGGCTCCGCCGCGCGCCACACCGCCCGACGCCTCAGCCGCCCAGCCGGTAGTGGCGCTCGAGCGGCGTGCCGTTGACGGCCCGGTCGCCGAGCAGTCGGGCGCGGTAGATCAGCGGGTTGTGGCTGGCGAGCACCCGCGCATTGCGCCCATGCCGGCCCAGCCCGCGCGTGCGCAGCGTCGCGGAGGCTCCGCCCACCTCGAACAGCCGGGTCGCCGCGTCGAGGGCGTCACGTGCCGGTTCCCGCGACGGGGGCGCGCCGTCGGCGCCGCCGGGATGACGGGGCGGGGTCCACCGCCATATTGCGAACCATCCGCAACAGTCTTTATTGTGAATCAGTCGCATCTTCTCGCCCTCGTGAAAGGCTCCCCGTGTCCCACTCCGCCCCGCAGCGCCGTTCCGCGCGCACCGCCGCCCTCTCCGCCACCCTCGCCGCCGCGGCCATCGCCCTCACGGCGTGCGGCGCAGACGCCGCCCCGTCCGGCCCGACGTCGGCATCCGCCTCCGCCTCGGGCGGCTCCGAGTCACCGGCGGGTGAGGCGACGGCGGCCTCCTCCGTCTCCGAGGAGGACCGCGTCGACCCGACCCAGACCACCGAGGTCTCCGCGGTGACGCTGCGCATCCTGCTCTCGCACGAGGACGGGCTCACGCTGCTCGACGCCGAGTCCGGTGAGGTGGTGAAGGAGCAGGACATCACGGGCTTCACGCGGCTGAGCAACGCCGGCAACGGCAAGGACGTCCTGGTGACCACCGGGAAGGGCTGGGAGGTGTTCTCCACCGGCATCCAGGCCAAGGCCCACGGCGATCACTTCCACAACTACGAGTCCGCGCTCGGCATGACCGGCGTAACGTTCCCGGGTGAGCATCCCGGCCACGTCGTCACCCACAACGGCAAGACCACCCTCTTCGCGGACGGCACGGGCGCGATCCGCACCTTCGACTCGACCCACCTGGACAAGGCGACCCCGGACCTCATGCCCGTCATGACGGAGGCCGAGACCGAGGACCCGCACCACGGCGTGGCGCTCGAGCTCTCCGACGGCGCCCTCTTCACCACGCAGGGCACCGAGGACTCCCGGGACACGCTCCAGGTGATCGACCCGAAGACCGGCGAGGTCACGGCCGAGACCGACGACTGCCCCGGCAGCCACGGCGAGGCCGCGGCCCAGCCGACGGAGGCGGGCGACGTCGTCGTGATGGGCTGCGAGAACGGGCCCGTCGTGTACCGGGACGGCGAGTTCCACAAGGTGGACGTCGAGACCGAGTACCAGCGATCCGGGAACCTGTTCGGGCTGCATGACTCGCCCATCGTCCTGGGTGATCACAAGGTCGAGGAGGAGCCGACGGAGGCCGTCGAGCGGCCCACGGAGATCGCCCTCATCGACACCCGCACCGATGAGCTCACCACCGTGGACCTCGGCTCGTCCTACTGGTTCCGCTCGCTCGGCCGCGCCGAGGACGGCTCCGCGGTCGTGCTGACCTACGACGGCGAGGCCAACGTGATCGACGAGGAGACCGGTGAGGTCACCGCCGAGTACCCGGTGATCGAGCCGTGGAAGGAGAAGGACGAGTGGCAGGAGCCCGGCCCGATCCTGAAGGTGGCCGGGAACACCGCCTACGTCACCGACGCGGAGGCCCAGAAGCTCGTGGCCGTCGACCTGGAGACCGGTGAGACCGTCCTGGAGAAGGACCTGGAGTTCGCCCCGGTCGAGATGGCCGTGGTCACCGGCCAGCCGGAGTCCGTGAAGCCCGAGGAGGGCGCGCACGGTGACGAGGACCACGACGACGACGGCCACGAGGGCCACGACCACGGCGCCGAGCCCTCGGAGGGCCACGAGGGGCACGACCATTGATCGTGTGACGAGACTCCGGCCGGGCGCCCTTCGTGGGGAGGGGTGCCCGGTCGGCGGCCGGGGGCGTCGTGGGGACGCTGACGGCCAGGGCCGGCACCTGCCGCCGGCCCGTGGATGGAGGAGGGCGGGGTCGCGTCGTGGGGACGCGGCCCCGCCCGCCTGTCCGCAGGCCCCGCTCCGGGAGGGCCTGCCGGATCCAGGAGGGCCTGCCGGAGAGGATGCCCCGGGGATGGTGGGGTCAGTCGGCCACCGGATCGTGGTCCGTGATCACGCTCAGGCGGTACCGGGTGCCCTCGGGGACCTCGGCGCTCACCACCAGGTCCTCCGCGTCCGACTCCGGCACCATGACGACGTATCCGCCGCAGCGGTCCGACCACCCCAGGGGTTGGTAGGCGGCGAAGCCGTCCGCCCCGAGGATGCCCACCGAGGACGGGCCGGCGTCCGGGTCGTCGCACAGCAGCATCAGGCGCAGGGTGCCCTCGGGGCGTTCGCCGCCCATCGCCGCGCCCCCCTCCCCGGGGGTCTGGAGGCCCTGCAGCTCGGAGGCGATCACGTTGACGTCCGTCGTGGGCGTGCCGGGCAGCTCGACGCCCTCCAGGGCCCGGGCCAGGGGGTCCTCCGTCGGACTGCCCGCCCGGTGCGTGACGGCGGCCTCCGGGAGGGCGGCGAGGAAGCCCTCGCTCAACGGCAGAGCCCCGTTCCTGGCGGGATCGGCGCCCTCGGGCACGAACCCGGCACCGGCGGTGGAGCCGCCGCCCGAACCCTGCGTGGCGCTCCCGGAGGCCGGCGCCGGAGTGCTCGGCGCCGTGGTGCCGGAGGCTGGCCCGCCCGCGGACGGCGTGGTGGTCTCGGACGTGCTCGACGGGGACGGCGTCGTGTCGGAGGACGCCGCAGGGGAGGGTGTGGTGCCGGACGCCGTCGCTGGGCCCCCGCCGCCGGAGCAGCCGGCGAGCGTGAGGGCCAGGGTCAGGGCCGCCGTCGTGGCCGGGAGGGCATGGCGGGCGGAGCGGAGGGAAGGGGGTGAGGGGGTCAAGGCGGACCTCCGTCGGTCGGGGGAGCCCGTGCTCCCGGACGCCGGCCCGACCGGTCGTCGTGCAGTGCGTGAGGGGAGACTAGGCATCGCATGGGTCCCCGTCTAGCCCCCGGTGTGAGGGACGCCGGATGTGCGCTTCGCGCGCGGCGGGGAGGAGTCCTCAGGCGGCCGGTGCCTGACCCCGCACCTGCCGCAGCACCTCGGGGGCGACCGCCGCGGCCCAGTCCTCGTAGCCGGCGCCGTTGGGGTGGAACAGGTCCCGGGCCAGGCGGCTGACCTGGTGCCTCAGATTCCGCCGCCACGTGGCCGCGTGCACGTCCGCCACGCCGAGGCCGTGCCGGGCGGCCACCCGCCGCACCACCGTGTTCGCCCGGCGCACGCGAGCCTCGAACGGCGGGATGCGGAACGTCGGGACCAGGCCCAGCGTGGCGCCGGCGGGCAGGGCGCGGGCGATCGCCTCGAGGGGCTCCTCGAAGGCGGCCTCGCGGAACCGCCAAGCCCAGGTGACGTCGTTGCCGCCGACGACGCACGTCACCGCGTCCACCCCGCTCGCCGGCATGAGGGGCAGCTGGTCGGCGAGCACGTCCTTCGCCATGGCCCCGCTGACGGCGAGGTTCACCACCCGCACGGGCCGGCCGGTCTCGGCGGCCACCCGCTCGGCCACCTGGGCCACGTACGTGCGCTCCACGCTCTCGGCCCCGATCCCGACGGCGGCCGAGTCGCCCAGCACCACCCACGTGAGCGCGTCGGGGTCCGCGCGGGCGGCGAGGGCGTGCCAGTGGGCGCGGTAGTCGGCGTCGTGCTGGGCCTGCCAGCCGGAGGGGGAGGGCATGCGCGCCAGGCTACCGGCGCCCTGACGTGCGGATACGCGGGAGGGCATCGACTCGGGCCACCTCATGGGCCAGGATTCGGCCATGACGTTCCTCCGGGCCGTGGGCCGCTTCTACGGACGCTACGCGCAGTTCGGCGGCCGGGGCGGGCGCGCCGAGTTCTGGTGGGTGGTGCTGTACCTGTCCCTCGGCATCACCCTCCTGTTCGAGGCCCTCGGGGCGGACACGACGACGGCCGCCCCCTCCGCCGTCGTGTTCCCCGGCTTCGCGGTCAGCGGTCTCAGCGTCCCCGCCGTCGACTCGATGACCGAGGCCTACCAGGCCTTCTCGGGGGTCTGGGGCCTGCTCCATCTGGTGCCCGCCTGGGCGCTGACGGCCCGGCGCCTGCACGACGCCGGGCTCAGCCGCGCCTGGCTGCTCCTGGCGCTGCTGCCCGTGCTCGGTGCGATCGCCCTGCTGGTGATGGTGCTCCAGCCCTCGGATCCGCGGGTGGCCGCGGAGGCCGCCGCGCCGAGCGGTCAGTCGTCGACGACCTGAACGTCCACGCGGATGTTGCCGCGGGTGGCGTTGGAGTAGGGGCAGACCTGGTGGGCGGCGTCGGCGAGCTGCTGCGCCTCGTCCTGGGGCAGGTCCGGGATGACGACCTCGAGGGTGACGGCCAGGCCGAAGCCCTCGCCGGCCTTGCCGATCGAGACGCGGGCGCCCACGGAGGAGTCGCCGAGCTTCTTCTTGGCCTGGCGGGCGACGCTCTGCAGGGCGGAGTGGAAGCACGCGGCGTAGCCGGCGGCGAAGAGCTGCTCGGGGTTGGCGCCGTCGCCGCTGCCGCCCATCTCGGCGGGGATCGCCAGGTCCATGTCGACGCGGCCGTCCGCGGTCCGGACGTGGCCGTTGCGGCCGCCGCCCGTGGCGATGGCCTCGGTGGTGTAGAGGGGCTCGATCTCGATCACGGTGTGCTCCTTGACGGTGTCTGGCCCGGGGTGCCGGGGGCCGCTCGACGGCGGCCACGGTCCAAGGTAGTCCGCGATCAGGTTGTGTGCAATCCAGTTGTCTGCGGGGTAGGTTGTCCGGGTGGACGTCACCCCCCTCGACCTCGACCGCCAGCTGTGCTTCTCCCTCTACCGCGCCAGCCGGGCGGTGACCCGCGCCTACCGGCCCCTGCTCGAGGAGCTGGGCCTCACCTACCCCCAGTACCTCGTGATGCTGGTGCTCTGGCAGGAGGACGGGCCGGTGGGCGTGAACGACATCGGCGCGCGCCTGGGACTCGACAGCGGCACCCTCACCCCGCTGCTGCGCCGCCTCGACCACGCCGGCCTGGTCACCCGTGCCCGCAGCGCCGACGACGAGCGGCGTCGCCTCATCTCCCTCGCCCCCGCCGGCCGGGACCTGCGCGAGGCCGCCGCCGACATCCCCGCACGCATGGCCGACCGCTACCCCGGGCCGGCCGGACAGCGGGAGGAGCTCAAGGCCTTCCTGGACGAGCTGGCCGCGGGACTCGACTGAGCCGGGGCGCGGGCGGGGGCGCAGGATCCCCGCGACCGCCTGCTGTGCTCAGGACCGCGTCATGAGGACGCGGTCCTGAGCACATCGAGCGGTCTTCTCAGGACGCCGCCCGGGCCACCACACCGCCCCGCCCCGACCGCACCGGCGCGGTGCGGCGGTACCAGTCCAGGCAGAAGACGGCGATCAGCACGAGGTCGATCCAGTCGCCGCCGTAGTACATGAGCTGGGCGCCGGCCTGGGCCTCCGCCACGCCCACGCCCGCCGGCGGATGCGCGTAGACGTGCTTGGAGAGGATCGCGTGCAGCGCGAGGAACGCCACGAGCACACCTGCCCGCAGCGGGTATCCGTGCGGGTGCGGTGCCGGGTCCACCTGCAGGATCGCGGCGGTGAACACCCACCCGGCCAGCAGCACGTGCACGTGCACCAGCAGATGCCCCACCGCGGAGGCATGCATCCAGGCGTGCAGGGGTGTGGTGTAGAGCAGCCACAGCCCGCCGATGTTCAGCAGCCCCGCCACCACCGGGTGCGAGACCACCCGCACGTACGGCGTGGACAGCACCCGGGACAGCCGCCGCGCCCACGCCACGGGCAGGCCCCGCAGGGCCACGGTCACCGGCGCGGACAGCACCAGCAGCAGCGGGGCGAGCATGCCCAGCAGCAGGTGCCCCCACATGTGGGCCGTGAAGTCGTGGTGGCCGAGCACCCCCAGCGGTCCCACCGCCACGACGCCGGCCACCACCCCCGCGGCCGCGCTCAGGGTGCGCGCGTCGGACCAGGCGCGGCCCCGGCGTCGTCCGGCGCGGACCAGCGCCGCATAGGCGACCAGGAACAGCAGGAGTCCGCCGCCGATGACGACGCCGGCCAGCGGGAACGGGGCGCTCGCCGCCTGGGCGCCGAGCTCCGCCCCGATCCCGCCGGGGTGCTCATGCACGGGCGGCCGCCCGGCGGGAGCCGCGCCGCCACGCCAGGGTGCCGATCACGAGGAAGGCGATCGCAATGGCCATCCACACGAGGTCGTACACGAGGATGTCGTCCACGGGCGCGTACGGGCCGGTGCCCTGCAGCTCCGTGGGGATGACCTCGTACCGGATCTGGTGGATCCTCATGAGCTTGTGCTGGACGGTGCCGTCCCACGCCTGGAACGCGCCCGCGCCGATCAGCACCGCCGGCCACCACCGGCCGACGCCGGGGCCGCCGCGGCGTCGCACGTCCGCGAAGAGGAACAGCCCGGCCACGGCGGCGAACCAGCCGAAGGCGTGGAAGAGTCCGTCGGAGACCAGGCCGACGGCCGCGGTGGACAGGTCGTAGAAGTGGTGCCAGTGCAGGAGCTGGTGCAGGACGACCTCGTCGACGAAGGCGGCCACGCCCACCCCGAAGAGGATCCCGGACAGCAGCAGGCGGCGGTGGAGGTCGGGGGCGGGGCGGCCGACGGGCCGAGCCGTGACGGAGGGGGAGGCCATGGCGCCCACGCTAGCGGCAGTTCCCAGCGAATGCCCAGGTCACGGGCGTCATCCACGCACCGGCCGCAGTGGCGGTCCCGTGAGGCGATGATGGTGCCCATGGCCGCCCACTCCTTCGCCCTCGTGCCCTCCTCCTTCGTCCTCTTGCTGCGGGGACGGGAGGTGCTGCTGCAGCGCCGGCATCACACCGGGTACATGGACGGGTTCTGGGTGGCGGGCGCCGCCGGGCACGTGGAGCCGGGGGAGGCGGCCCGGCAGGGGGCGGTCCGGGAGACGGCGGAGGAGCTCGGCGTCGAGATCGAGCCTGCTGCCCTCGAGCTGCTGACCGTCATGCAGCGCACGGACGGCACGGACACCCCGCGCGAGCAGCGCGTGGACTGGTTCTGGGCCTGCCGGTCCTGGGCGGGTGAGCCGCGGATCTGCGAGCCCGGCAAGGCCTCCCACCTGGAGTGGTTCCCCCTGGATTCGTTGCCGAGCCCGATTCCGGACTACGAGCGGCTCGTGCTGGAGGGCCTGCGCGACGGCGACCTCACCCCGGACACGGCGGTCGGGTTCGGGGGCTGAGGGGCATAGGGGCTCGCCGTCCACCGCCCGGTCAGTCCCGCACCGCCTCCACCACCATGAGCGGGTGCTCGGCGGGGTCGAAGGCCGTGCGGTGCCAGTCTCCGGAGAGCCGTTCTACCCGCAGCCCCGCTGCGGCCAGGTCCGCGCGCACCTGCTCCGCGGAGCGGAACTGCAGGTGCTGGTCCACCTCGGACACCTCCCCGGAGTCGAGGAACTCGGTGCGCACGCGCATCGTCACCACCCCGTGCCGGTCCGGGGCGGAGGTGCGCTCCGACTCGAGGACCCGCCCGGCCGGCATCGTGCGCTCCGTGGGGTCCTGCTGCCAGCCCTCCCACGCGCGCCGGACGGGGTTGCGCGTCTCGAAGACCAGGCGGCCGCCGGGCACGAGCCCCGCACCGATGCGCCGCAGCGACGCGTGCCAGTCGTCGTCGACCAGGTGCATGGCCACGTTGCCGCTCATCACCACCAGGTCGGCGGAGTCCGGCGCGATCAGCCCCGCATCCCCGTGTCGCCACTCGACGCCGTCCCCGCCCGGGCGCGCGCGGGCCGCCGCGAGCATGGCCTCGGCCGGGTCGATCCCGACAACGTCCCGCCCCGGGCCCGCGAGCGTCACCGTCAGGATGCCGGTGCCGCAGCCGAGGTCGACGATGCGGGTGCTGGCCCGCGCGGCCGAGACCTCGTCCGCGACCCGGCGGAAGAACGCGTGGTCCTCGCCCGCGGGGTTGTCCACGTCGTAGATCGCGGCGAGGCGGGCGTCGTCGTAGGTGCGCCGGTTGGCCTCGGCGCGGGAGGGGGCGTCGGTCATGCGCGCAGTCTGTCACCCGGGGCGGGCGCCCCCTGCCGCAGGGCCTGCCCCGCCACGATCAGCAGCATCGCCGCGCCGGCCGCCGCGGCCCCGGCCGGTCCCGCGGCGGGCACGCGGAGCATCGCCGCCAGGGCGCCGACCAGGCCCAGGACCAGCATCGACCCGCCGATCCACCGGAACACCGGCGCGCCGAACGCGCGCGCGAACGGCAGGAAGTGCGCGCCCACCACGGCCGCCACCAGGGCGATCTGCGCCGTCGGCGCGTCTGCGGCCCGGGCCACCAGACGGGTCACCGGGAACAGCAGCAGCATCACGACGACGGCGGCCCCGTACACCCGCAGCGCCCCGGGCGCCGGGGGCGGCAGGGCGGGCAGGGTCCGGCGGCGGAGCAGGACCGCCGCGAGGGCGAAGACGGCGAGGGCGACCGCCGCACTGCGGAGCATGCTCTGAGCGTCGCCGGGCAACCCGGCGATCCCGGCGAGCAGGAAGGCCATGCCGCCGACCACCCCGATCAGCCCGCCGAAGACCACCGGATGACCCGCCCGGCTGATCCCGCGGACGCGCTGGCCGTCCACGATCTGCCTGTGAGCGTTGCCTGTGTGCACCTGTGTCATCGTTTCCCTCCTGCTGTGTGCGACCGGGGCCATCGTGTCACGGCCGTTAGCCTCCTCCCATGCCCTCCGCCTCGATCGACCACGTGCGGCAGGCCCGCCGCGTCCTGTTCCACGGGGTCACGGGGGCCGGGAAGTCCACCGCGGCCGTGCGGCTCGGCGCTGTGCTCGGCCTGCCGGTCACCCTCGTGGACGAGGAGTTCGGCTGGCTGCCGGGCTGGGTCCCGCGGCCGGAGGCCGAGCAGACCGCCCTGGCGGACTCGGTCACGGCGGGGGAGGCCTGGGTGCTGGACTCCGCCTACGGCTTCTACCGGCCGATGGTCATGAAGCGGACCGACGTCGTCATCGCCCTGGACTACTCGCGGGCCCGGACCTTCACGCGCCTGGTGCGGCGCACGATCCGCCGGGTGGTGGGGCAGGGGGAGATGTGCAACGGCAACCGCGAGTCCTGGCGTCGGGTGCTCGGGGAGGAGTCGATCCTGCGCTGGCACGCCGCCACGTTCGACCGCAAGCGGGCATGGGCCCGGGAGCGGGAGGCCGCGGCGGAGGGGGCGCCGGTGCTGCGCCTGAGCACGCCGCGGCAGTGGGAGTGGGTGCTGGCCCGGCTGGAGGGCAGGCGGCAGGCTCCCTGAAGCACGCTGCTCCTCCGGACCTCACGTCGTGCTCAGGACCGTGTCCTCAGGACACGGTCCTGAGCAGAAGGGGAGGTCCTGCGGCCGCCTCGCCCTTCGTCCCGCGCTCTGACAGGGTGGGGCCATGGACGGGATGGAGCGGGAGAAGGTCTGGCACGTGCGGATCGCCGTCGCGGCGGCGCTCGTGGGATGCGCCGGCGTCGTGTCCGGACTGCGGCACGAGCTGGGGCTGGGATGGGCGGTCGGGCTGCTGACGGCGTGCCTCCTGGGCGTGGTCCTCGCCCTGCGCGACGTGCACCACCGGGTGGACCAGGAGGAGGCGGGGCGTCAGGTGTTCTACGCCGGCCGGGGGAGTACGGCGTGGTTCGCGGTGGTGATGGTGGGGGTCGCGATCGTGCCGGGCATGGTGATCCCCCTGCTCGCGGACGGGGCCGCCACGGCGCTGGGTGTGGGACTCTTCGCCGCCGTGCTGACCGCGGCGGCACACGGCGTGCTCGCGGCCACCACCACCGGGGAGCCTGAGCCCGAACCGGTCCCGGTGCCGTTGCGCCGCGAGGACGGCTGAGAATCCGCTGCGGAAGTGACCCTTCTGAGGGCGGTGGCGGTCGCCAGAAGGGTCAGTTCCGCAGTGGATTCGGCGACGCCGGAGCACTCAGGAGCACGTCGGGCGCCGGGCGTCGGACGCTCCCGTGGCACCATCGGCTCATGCCCGAGCGCCCCGCCCCCACGCCGCCCGCCGCCACACCCGGCCCCGCCCCTGCCGTCCATGCCGCGGGCTTCGACGAGCTCGACCGGACGACGGCCTACCGCCTCTGGCAGCTGCGGTCGCTGGTGTTCGTCGTCGAGCAGGACTGCCCCTACCTGGACCTGGACGGCCGCGACCTCGAGCCGGCCACCGTCCACCTGTGGGTCGAGGACGAGGCGGGCACGCCCGTCGCCACGCTGCGGCTGCTGGACGACGGCGACGTCGCCCGCATCGGCCGCGTCGTCACCCACCCCGACGCGCGGGGCCGGGCCCTGGCCGGGGCGCTGCTGGACGAGGCGGTCGCCCGGATCGGCGGGCGGCCGAGCGTGCTGGACGCCCAGGCCCACCTGGCGCACTGGTACGCCCGCTGGGGCTACGCGCCGGACGGGCCGGAGTTCCTCGAGGACGGCATCCCGCACGTGCCGATGCGGCGGGCGGGGGCGGGTGCGACGGACGGGCGTCGCGCGCACACCTGAGAATCGACTGCGGAAGTGACCCTTCTGGGGGTGTCAGCGGGCGTCAGAGGGGTCACTTCTGCAGTCGATTCCGGACGTCGCCGCTCGACGTCGCCTGGGTCACCGTCGCCTGCAGCTCCGCGGCCGTCTCTGGATCCGGGGTCACCACAGTGAACCGCTGTCCGTCGTGGGTGGTGAGGACCAGCCCGGCGGGGCCGCCGAGGTCCAGGCGCACGCCGCGGCGGGAGCGGGCCCGCCCCGTCACCGGCCAGTTGATGTAGGCGACGCCCGGGCCGACGTCGTCCTGGACCTCCACCGTGGCCAGTGAGTCCAGGGGCAGCTCGCGGGAGTACAGCGGGGCCCGGAGGCGGAGTACGCCGGCGGCGGGGTCCGCCGCGAGCTCGATGCGGGCGCGCAGGAACGCCACCTGGCTCAGCCACACGACCAGCCCGAGGCTCACCGCGGCGATCACGAGGATGCCCGCCGACCGTAGGGCCTGATCCAGCACGAGCAAGAGGACCAAGGGGAGCGCCGTGACGAACACCAACGCCCACCCCAGCACCGCGTAGCCGGGCGGCGGCTCGACGACGGCGGTGCGCGCCGCCTCGGCCGGCGCGGTGGTCATCGGCGCCGGTCCGGGTCCGACGGGGGCTTCAGCCCGAACCGGACGATGTGGAACGCCAGACCCAGCAGCAAGAGCCCCCAGCCGATGAGTCCTCGCCATTCGAGGTCCGTGAAGGAGAGGACGTAGAGGCCCGCGACGGTGGCGAGCACCGCCGCAAGAGGCCAGTCGGCGGCCGCCATCGCCAGCACCACCAGGAGCACGGCGGCGATCGTCACTGCGGTGTACCGCAGGAACAGGGCGCGGTTGCCGAGCGCCTCCTCGAGTCGTGACTCCGTGCCGGTGTGGACGGGGGTGGTACCGGGGGCGGCCTTGAAGAGGCGGATGTGGCCGTAGGTGAGCGCGGGCGTCCAGCCGGCGGCCCGGAAGAGGTCGAAGTGGTGGTCGTCGGGGTCGGTCTCGTAGGACATGTCGAAGACGACGTCCTCGGGCTCGGCGTCCTCGAAGCGCCAGCCGTGGGCGGCCAGGGAGAACCCGGTCAGCCGCTGGCCGCGGCGGGCCGTGTCTTCGAACCTCGCGAGGTCCTTCTCCGGGGTGAAGGCCGGCCCACTGCTCATGCGTGTGGTGCTCATGTCGTCTCCATGATCTGGTCGGCCATCGCCAGGATTCCGCGCCGGCGCTCGATGTCGCTCATCAGGACGCCGCGTCCCCGGGGGTGAGGCGATGGACGCGTCGGGCGTCGTCGCCGTCGAACTCCTCGATGAACCCGGCATCCCTGAGCTTCTTCAACGTGGTGTGGAGATGCGGATCATCGGGGTCCCGCCACTCCCCGAGAATCATTGAGGGATATATCTCTGAGTGACACTCAGTCATCGACTGCCGGTGGGTGCAAGGGGATGGGGCATCGGATGCCGACCTTGACGCCCCCCCGGGCGCGACGACGCCCCGGATGCGCGCGGCACCCGGGGCGTCGTCGGTGGGACGAGGTGGTCGGTCAGTGGCCGTAGCCGCCCTCGTCGTTCTCCTCGGTCTCCTTCTCGGACTGCTCGGCCTTGGCCGCGAGGCCGTCGACCTCGGCGGGCGCCTGCTGCGCGGCCTGGTCCTGGTCGCCGGGGGCGTCGGAGTTCTTCGTCTCGGGGATCTGCTGATCAGCCATGGGTGCCCTCCTCAGGCGTGGTGGGAGGGGCGCCGGGTGAGCGCCCCCTGTCCGACGGCGCCCGGGGTGGGGTGGGCCGACGTCGTCGCAAGTCAACCAAGGGTCAGGCCGACACGCCCACCCCTGGCCCTCCTGCCGGAGGCCCCCGGGTCAGTCCTTGCCGGGCAGCAGGTCGCGGGCGGTCTCGGCGGCGCGCTGGAGCAGGGAGTCGTCCCCGCCGCCGGCCCAGGAGGGGTCGTGGGGCATCGGGCCCATCGGATCGGCCGCGTCCGGGTCGGGTCCACCGCTGCACCTCGTTGCGCGACTTGGCTCGCGGGTAGTAGCGCATGACCTCCGCGTCTCCGAGGAGCCGGCACATGTCGTCGAGGTCAGCGTCGGTCATGCACCGGAACGTGAGTCGATCGGTGGGTTGCGGGATCACCCGACGACCTTACCGACGGCACTGAGCCGTGCCGCGGTCTGCCGCGCTCACCCCACGAAGACGCAGAAGGGGTGGCCGGCCGGGTCCGCGAACACGTACAGGGGCTCGTCCGCGTCGTCGGAGCGGTCCTGGACGAGGCGCCCGCCCAGGCGCAGGGCGTGGCCGTGGGCCGCGTCGAGGGAATCGCGGTCCGGCACGGTGAAATCCAGGTGCAGCTGCATCGGCACCTCGGGTGACGGCCACGTGCTGGGCTTCAGTTCCTCGGTGCGCTGGAATGTCAGGACGCGGCGGCCGTCGTCGTCCAGCAGCACGAGCCAGTCCGCGCTGTCCGGCTCGCGGCCGTCCGCGAGCTCGTCGCCCGCGCGGTAGTGGAGGCCGAGGAGCTCGCGGTAGAACTCCGCGACGGAACGGATGTCGGCGGCGTCGACGACCGGCTGCTGGAGCACGGGGCGGCTGACCATGGCCACACATTAAGCGACCTCGGCGTCCGCGTCAGCGTCTCGGCCTCAGTCGACGTCGTCGCGCCCCGCATCCACCCACCGCGCGGCCGGCACGACGGCGGCCAGCGAGACCACCGCCAGGACCTGCCACCCCGCGAGCGCCCAGCCGACCCCGAGCGTCGCCCCGAGCGCACCTCCCGCGAGGGTCGCCAGCGGCACGGAGCCCCGGGTGAGGGTGCGGCGCATCGCGGTGACCCGCCCGAGCGTGCCCTCGGGGCAGGCGCGGGCGGTCACGGCGGCCTGGGTGATGTTCCCGAGCAGGACCATGAACCCCCAGAGGGCCGCGCCGGCCAGCAGCCACGGCCCGGCATGAGCGCGGTCGACGTAGGCCAGCAGGTGCAGCCCCACGGCCACGGCGCAGCCGACCGAGCCGAGGAGGATGCACCGGCGCTCGCCCAGGCGGTCGATGGCCCGGCCCGCCAGGGACGAGGCCGCCAGTGCCCCGACCGCGCCCGCGGTGATCTGGACGCCCAGGAACTCCGGCCCGAGCCGCAGGTCGGTCAGGATCCAGACCGCCTCGACCGGGGCGAAGAGGGCCATGCCCACATTGGCGGCCACCGACCCCATCGTCAGCAGCCACAGGACCGGGGTGCGCCGCAGGACCGTCCACCCCTCCGCGGCGTCCTTCCCGAACCGGGCCCAGCGGGAGAGGACGTCCGCGACGCCGGGGTCCCCGTCGTCGTCCGGGACGTCCGCCGCGGCGGAGGGCCGCAACCGCACCCGGAGCGCGACGATCGCCGCCGCGAAGAGGAACGCCGTCGCGATGCCGAGCACGGGCCCTGCGCCCAGCGACCCGACGAGGACGCCCGCCGCGGCGGGCACGATCAACACGAGGGCGGCGTCGGCGGACTCGAGCCGCGCCGTCAGGCGGGCGACGGCGGTGGCCGGCACGACGCGCGGCACGAGCGCGGTCTGGGTGGTCTCGGCCAGCACCGTGAGCACGCCCAGCAGGGCCATGACGGCGGCGAGGTGACCGAACGTGAGCGCGTCGAGCGCCCACGCCACGACGAGCGAGCCGAGCACCGCCGCCTTGGCGAGGCCGGTGGCCGCGAGCAGCCGCGGGCTGAGGTGTCGGTCCACCACGATGCCGATGGGCACGCCGAGCAGGAAGAATCCCAACCCGGAGAGCGTCATCAGCACGCCCATGCCGTCGGCGCCCACGCCGAGCAGGAGCACCGCCAGGACGTCCAGGGCGACGTCCGAGGCGGACCGGCCACCCGCGTCGAGGGCGTTGGAGGCGACCAGCCACCGCGCCCGTCCTTCCGGCGGCGGGGGCGTCCCAGTGTCAGGGGTGCGGGGGGCAGGCGTCTGGCGACGCGGGTCCGTGCTCACCGCCACACGTGGAGCAGGTAGCCGTAGCTCAGCGACGTCGCTGCGGGGTGCTCGGCGAGCCACGCGTCGGCGACCCCTCGCTCGAACTCCAGCCGCAGGACGGCCTCGAGGTCGGCGCGGGAGTCGAAGGTCCACGAGCTCATGACCTCACGGGTCTCGGCCCCGACGCCGGCCCACCACTCGCGGGCGTACGTGTCCTGGCCCTGCGCCGCGGCGTTCGTGCTCGCCCGCAGCAGCTCGGCGAACTGGCCGCGCTCGGTGTCGTTGTCGATCACCACGAGCGCGCCGCCGGGCCGCAGCACCCGGGCGACCTCGTCCAGGCCGGGTCGGACGTCCCAGTGCGGGTGCGGGAAGAAGTACGCGAACCGGGCATGCACGACGTCGACGCTCGCCTCCGGCAGCGGGATCCGCGCGGCCGAGCCGTACAGCACGCGCGCCCCGCCGGGGCGGGCGCGGGCGGCCCCCAGCAGGCGCACGTCCGGCTCGACGGCGATCGTCTCGGCCGCGTCGGCGTAGCGGGGCAGCCAGAAGCCGGTGCCCGCACCGAGGTCGAGCAGCGTCCGCCCGGCCCAGGGCGCCGCCTCCTGCAGCGCCGCCCAGAGGGCGCCCTCACGGTCCATGGCCGCGTTCTCGATCTCGTACAGCGCCGGGTCCACGCCCTGGTTGCCCGAGGGCCGGAAGTCGGGCAGGTCCACGGCCGGTCCGCCCGGTGTGCTCTGCGTCATGCCCGGGAGTCTGACACACCCCCCCTCCACGCCGGTCCGTCACACGAGTCCGCCACGGCCCGCCGCGCCCCGGAGAGGCTCCGGCCGGTCCTGGATGGCGCGGTGGCGGCTCATGTGACGTGGGAGCCGGCCGTCCGCTGGACTCGCGGCGGCCCACCGCGTGGGATGGGCTCACCACCCATCCAGAGCGGCCGAGAGATCTGGCTCGACGACGCCGCAGCAACCCGCCCGCCGCACCCGGACCCCCGGGAACGGCAGGCCCGGTGCTACCGCCAGGACCGATGGAGGAGAGCAGATGCCCCGTCACGCCACACAACAAGTCCACGCCGGCTACGAGCCCGCCGCACCCCACCGGCCGGTCGTCCCGCCCATCCACCAGACCACGGCGTTCCGTTTCCCGGACCACGCCACGGCGGCATCGATGTTCCGGCTCGAGACCCCCGGCTTCACCTACAGCCGCACGGGCAACCCGACCGTCGCCGTGTTCGAGAACCGCCTCGCCGCACTGGAGGGCGGCATCGGCGCGATCGCCACGGCCACCGGCCAGGCCGCCGTCGCGCTGTCCCTGCTGGCGCTGCTGCAGGGCGGCAAGCACCTGGTCGCCTCCAGCCAGCTCTACGGGGGCACCGTCGACCTGCTGACGGACACGTTCGCGGACTTCGGCATCGAGGTCACCTTCGCGGACCCGGCGGACCCGCCCGCGTGGGCCGCCGCGGTCCGGCCCGACACCCGCGCGTTCTTCCTCGAGGCCATCACCAACCCGCTCGCCTCCCTCCCGGACCTGCCCGCGCTCGCGGACCTCGCCCACGCGGCCGGCGTGCCCGTGGTGGTGGACAGCACCCTCGCGACGCCGGCCCTCTACCGGCCGCTGGAGCACGGCGCCGACATCGTCGTGCACTCGGCCACCAAGTTCCTCGGCGGGCACGGCGCGGTGCTCGGCGGCGCGATCGTGGACGGCGGCACGTTCGACTACGGCGCGGCGCCGGACCGGTGGCCGCAGCTGGCCCGGCCCAAGGCCCGCTACGGCGGGCAGACGCTGGTCGAGCGGCACGGCCGCGGAGCCTACCTGACGCTGGCCCGCAGCAAGTTCCTGCACGACCTCGGCCCCACCCTCGCCCCCGCGAGCGCGGCGCAGTTCATCCAGGGGCTCGAGACGCTCGACCTGCGCGTGGCCCGCCACACCGCCACCGCCCTGGCCGTGGCCGAACACCTGGCCGGGCACCCCGTCGTCGCGCGGGTGCACCACCCCGGCGTGGCCGGACATCCCAGCGCGGCGCTGGCCGCCCGCGACTTCCCGGACGGCGTCGGCTCGGTGTTCTCCTTCGACCTGGCCTGCGGCCCCGAGGCCGTGGCCCCGTTCCTCGACGCGCTCGAGCTGTTCCAGCTGGTGGTCAACGTCGGCGACGCCCGGTCCCTCGTCTCCCACCCTGCGACCATGACGCACTGTCGCCTGACGCGGCAGCAGCGCGAGGACGCCGGGATCGCCGAGACCACCGTCCGGCTCTCCATCGGGCTGGAGTGTCCCGACGACCTGATCGCGGACCTGGACCGCGCCCTGGCCGTGGTGTCCGCCGCCGGGCCGGCCGTCCCCGCCACCACGCCCGCCGTCCCCGAGACCGCCGCCGTCACCCAGGAGGTGCGCTGAGATGACCGCCGTCCACCACACCACCCGCTCCGTGTCCCGTCCCGCCGTCCGCGGCTTCACCACCACCGCCGTGCACGCCGGCCAGGAGCCCGACCCGCTGACCGGCGCCGTGGTGCCGCCGATCTACCAGACCAGCACCTTCGTGCAGGACGGCATCAACGTGCTGCGCGCCGGGCACGAGTACAGCCGCGGCTCCAACCCGACCCGGAACGGCTTCGAGACCCAGCTCGCCGCCCTCGAGCACGGCGACCGGGCGTTCGCGTTCGCCTCCGGGCTCGCCGCCGAGGACGCCCTCCTGCGGGCCGTGCTGCGCCCCGGCGACCACATCGTGCTGGGCGGCGACGGCTACGGCGGCACCCACCGCCTCATCACCACCGTCCTCGAGCCGTGGGGTGTGTCCAACACCCCCGTGGACATCACCGACCCGACGGCGGTCGCCGCGGCCGTCCGTCCCGGCCGCACCGCGCTGCTGTGGGTGGAGACGCCCTCCAACCCGCTGCTCGGCATCGCGGACCTGGCCGCCTGGGCGCAGATCGCCCACGACGCCGGCGCGCTGCTGGTCGTGGACAACACGTTCGCCTCGCCCTACCTCCAGCGGCCCCTCGACCTCGGCGCGGACGTGGTGGTGCACTCCACCACCAAGTACATCGGCGGGCACTCGGACGTGCTCGGCGGCGCCGTGGTGGTGGCCGACCGCGAGTTCCGCGGCCGGGCGCTGGCCGAGGCGGTGGCCTATCAGCAGTTCGCCGCCGGCGCGGTCGCCGGCCCGCAGGACTCCTACCTCGCCGCCCGCGGCCTCAAGACGCTCGGCCTGCGCATGGACCGGCACGGCGCCAACGCCGCCGCGCTCGCGGGCTGGCTGCAGGGCCGCCCCGAGGTCGCCGAGGTCTTCTACCCCGGGCTGCCCGACCACCCGGGCCACGAGCTCGCCGCGCGGCAGATGGACGGCTTCGGCGGCATCGTCTCCGTCCGGTTGGCCGGGGGAGAGGCCGCGGCCCGCGCGTTCGCCGAGGCCACCGAGCTGTTCGCGCTCTCGGTCAGCCTCGGCGGGGTCGAATCGCTGCTCTGCTACTCCTCCGAGATGACCCACGCCTCCGTGCGGGGCACGCCCCTGGCCGTCCCCACGGACCTGGTCCGGCTCTCCGTCGGCATCGAGGACGTGGCCGACCTGCAGGCGGACCTCGAGGCGGGCCTCGAGTGCGCCGCACGCGTCGCCGCCGGCCGCGGGGCGCCGTCGTCGTCCGCGGTGCCCCGTCCCGCCCCCGCCCACCACCGCACCACCCGCGCCCGCACCCCGGAGAGGACCCGATGAGCCACGCCACCCTTGTCCCGAGCACCGCGCCCGCCCGCGTGGACGACCTGACGTTCAGCATCCACACCACGCCGTTCGACGAGGACTACACGCCCGCCGCCAGCACGCGCGCCACCACGAACTTCGCGAACCTCGCCCGCGGCGCGGACCGGCGGGAGAACCTGCGCGCCGCCCTGGCCATGATCGACGGGCGCCTCAACGACCTCGCCCCCTGGGACAACCCGGAGCGGGACCGCTACACGGCACGGATCGAGATCGTCTCGATCGACGTGCACTTCACCGCCGACGACGGCGCAGACGTCGACTTCCCGCTCATGGAGATGCTCGACGTGCGGGTGGTCGAGCGTGCGACGGGCGCTGTGCTCGGCCGCAGTGTGGGGAACAACTTCTCCTCCTACGTCCGCGACCACGACTTCTCCGTGGTGCTGCCCGCGCACGCGGCGACGTCGCCGGGGACCGAGGAGCCCGACGGCTTCGGCGACCTGCACGGGCGGCTGTTCCGGCACCTGCTCGACTCGCAGGCGTACCGGGAGCGGTTCCCGCAGCCGCCCGTGATCTGCATCAGCGTGTCCACGAGCCGCACCTACCGGCGGCTGACGAACGAGCACCCGGTGCTCGGGGTCGAGTACCGCCAGGACGAGCCCTCCCGCACGGACCGCTACTTCGGCCGGATGGGCCTGGGGATCCGGTGCTTCCTGCCGCGCGGGGCCGTGGCGCCGCTGGCGTTCTACTCGCGGGGCGACCTGCTCAACGACCACGCGAACCTCTCCCTGGCCGGGCTGATCGCCACCATGGAGACCTTCCAGCGGATCTACCGGCCGGAGATCTACAACGCGAACGCCGGGGCCGGCGAGGTCTACCGGCCGCGCCTGGACCACGGCGACTTCTCGCAGACCCGGATCGCCTACGACCGCGAGGAGCGGGCCCGCCTCGGCCGGGAGCAGGGGGAGTACACGCAGGAGCACTTCGTGGGCCCGCACCGCGACCTGCTGGAGCGCTGGGCCGCCGCCCACGCCGCACGAGACACCGAGGAGACCCGATGACCACCCTGATCCCCACCGCCCTCGTCGGCAGCCTGCCGAAGCCCGGCTGGCTCGCCGAGGAGGAGACGCTCTGGTCGCCCTGGAAGCTCGAGGGGGAGCAGCTGCGCGAGGGCAAGCTCGACGCGCTCGCCCTCGCCGTGGCCGATCAGGAGCGTGCGGGCATCGACATCGTCTGCGACGGCGAGCAGACCCGCCAGCACTTCGTCACCACGTTCATCGAGCACCTCGGCGGCGTGGACTTCGACCGGCGCGAGACGGTGCGGATCCGCGACCGGTACGACGCGAGCGTGCCGACCGTCGTCGGGGAGGTGGGCCGGCCGGCGCCGGTGTTCGTGGACGACGCGAAGGCTCTGCGCGCGCGGACGGACCGGCCCATCAAGTGGACCCTGCCCGGGCCGATGACCATGATCGACACCCTCGCCGACCGCCACTACGGCAGCCGCGAGAAGCTCGCGTGGGAGTTCGCGCGCATCCTCAACGAGGAGGCGCGGGAGCTGGCGACGGTGGGCGTCGACGTCGTGCAGTTCGACGAGCCCGCGTTCAACGTGTTCTTCGACGACGTCCGCGACTGGGGCGTGGCGACGCTCGAACGTGCGGCCGAGGGCCTGACGTGTGAGACGGCCGTGCACATCTGTTACGGCTACGGGATCAAGGCGAACAACGACTGGAAGGCCACGCTCGGGGAGGAGTGGCGCCAGTACGAGACGTCGTTCCCGCTGCTGCGCGAGTCCACGATCGACACGATCGCCCTGGAGCGGCACCACTCCCGGGTGCCGGCGGAGCTCATCGGCCTGCTGCGCGGCAAGAAGGTGATGGTCGGCGCGATCGACGTGGCGAGCGACGAGATCGAGACGCCCGAGGAGGTCGCGGCGACCCTCCGGGAGACCCTCGAGTTCGTGGACGCGGACAAGCTGATCGCGAGCACCAACTGCGGCATGGCGCCGCTGGCTCGCTCCGTGGCGCGGGACAAGACCGCCGCGCTCGTGGCCGGCGCGCGGATCCTCCGGGAGGAGCTGGGCGGGGAGTGAGGGGGGCCTGATGGCCTTGCCTGGCCGGCGGGGCCCCGTCAGGATCGTCTGCATGGATCCTGATGCGAGCCCCCGTGTCCGGCTCACCGCTGACGATCCCCGGCCGGGCAGTCGTCCCGCGACGTCGACCGAGGGGCCCCACCGACAGCTTGATCAGCGATCATCGCCGGAGCTGTGGGGCCGTCTGGTCGCTGCGGTGTTCGCCCTCGACGGCGTCGAGGAGGGCCACAGCACCGTCTCGCCAGCAACGTCGCGCGCCCTCCACCTGACAGGCCGGCCGGAGGAGCGCACCCCGGAGGTCAACCTCTCACCAGGCCGGCGCTGGGAGCCGGTGCACCTGCATGGGGTGGACGACACGTCAGTGCACCTCGTCCTGGCGCCCGAGCGCGGCGTCCGTCTGGCCGAGCTCGGATGGCTCGAACCGCATGGCTACGCGGACTTCGGCACGGAGTGGATGCTCTACGGTCCGCGGGACGAGGCAGAGCTGGCCGTCGTCGTCGGGATCATCGAGGAGTCGCTCGCCTACGCGCGCGGTTGACGCAGCGCCCCGGAGCGGGGAAGCGGACGCGAGAGGAAACTGCGAATTTTTCGTTTTCGCGGGTAGTCTTGTTCCATGACTGCGACGGTGAATGACAAGCACACGGTGCTGCCGCCGACGGACCTCGAGGAGATGCTCGACGTCGGCAGGTTCCTCGACGGCCTGACGCAGCCGGCCGCCCTGGTCGGCCCTGATGGGCAGAAGGTCCCCCTGCCGCCAGAGGCTTTCAACGTCCTGCGGGACGTCGTCGAGGCGATGCGGGTGGGCAAGGCCATCACGGTGGCACCCGTCGACCAGCTGCTCACGACACAGGAGGCGGCGAACTTCCTCGGCATCAGTCGTCCCACGCTGGTGAGGCTGCTCGAGGAGGGCGCGTTGCCGTACGAGAGGACGACCGGTGGTCGGCACCGACGCATCCGGCTCCAAGACGTCGTGTCCTATCAGCAGCGGAAGCGCGGGGAGCGGCGTGCCTCGCTGAGCGACCTCGTAGGGGAGGCCTCGTCTGCGGGGCTCTACGACCAGAAGGCGGAGTCCTACCGCGAGGCGTTGCGTCAGGCTCGCGCCGACCTCCGGGGTGAGCGCGGGTAGTGGCGCGCTTCAGCGCGGTGCTCGACGCGTGCGTCCTCGTGCCCATCGCCCAAGCGGACACCTTGCTGCATCTGGCCGAGGCGGGCCTCTATCGGCCGGTATGGAGCGGGCGGATCCTCGACGAGACGGTGCGCGCACTGGAAGCGATGCATCCAGACATGCGTGCGTCGGGGGCGGCGCGTCACCGTGCCGGGGTCATGGACGCCGCCTTCGACGACGCGCGGGTCGAGGGGTGGGAGCAGCTCGTGCCCGGGATCGATCTTCCGGACCCCGATGATCGGCATGTGGTCGCCGCCGCGATCCAGGGACGTGCTGACCTGATCGTCACGGCGAATCTGAAGGACTTCCCGCGGGAGGTCGTTGAGTCCTTCGACATCGAGGTGCAGAGTCCGGATGAGTTTTTCATGAACCAGCTCGACCTGGACCCGGCTCGAGTGATGACGGCCCTCGCAGCCCAAGCGGGCGCGACACGGAATCCTCCGTTGACCGTCAGGGACGTCCTTGAGCGGCTGGTGCCGTGCGGTGCACCCCTGTTCGCGGAGGCCGCACGAGCCCAGCTCTGGCGGGTCGACGTTGAGCGACCTTGATTCAGCCCGACGCCAGAACCGGCGTCTGTCGGCTCACCCCCACACGCCGGAACCGGCGATGAGCCGGACCGCGAGCACCGCCATGACCACCGCGATCACCACGTCCACCACGCGCCACGCCTTCGGGTCGGCGAGCACCCGGGCCAACAGGCGCGCGCCGTAGCCGAGCGCGGTGAACCACAGGACCGAGGCGGCGACGGCACCGGCGGCGAAGACCCACCGCGCGTCGGGACCGTGCTGGTTGGCGAGGCTGCCCAGCAGCACCACGGTGTCCAGGTAGACGTGCGGGTTGAGCCAGGTCAGCGCGAGCGTGGTGGCGATGACCGAACCCGCGGTGCGCGGCGCCTGTTCGGCCACGAGCCCCTGCGGGCGCAGCGCGGCACGCAGGGAGGAGACCGCGAACCAGAGCAGGTACAGGGCGCCGCCCCAGCGCAGCACCTCGAGCAGCCACGGCACGGCCTGCACGAGCGCGCCCACCCCGGCGGTCCCGGCCAGGATCAGCACGGCGTCCGAGGCCATGCACACCAGCACGACGGCGCCCACATGCTCCCGGCGCACGCCCTGGCGGAGCACGAAGGCGTTCTGGGCGCCGATGGCGACGATGAGGGCGAGTCCGGTGAGCAGGCCGGTGCCGGCGAGGGTCCACATGGGTGAGGACGCTAGAGCCCGGCCGGGCCTGAGCCAAACGAAGAGAACTGCAGGTGCCTAAGCTCTGCTTCATGAACCTGGATCAGCTGCAGGCGCTACGTGCGATCGCCGACGAGGGCTCGTTCGAAGCGGCCGCGTACGAGCTCGGCGTCAGCGCCTCCGCGGTCAGCCAGCGCATCCGCGCCCTGGAGCGGGAGGTGGGCCAGGTGCTGCTCCGGCGCGGCACACCCTGCGAGCCGACCGAGGCCGGCATCGGCCTGGTGCGCGTGGCCCGGCACATGCGGGTGCTCGAACAGGAGGCGTGGGCCGGGCTGGGCCGCACGGCGGCCGGGCGCAGCGTCACCTCCCTGGCCGTGCCCGCCGACGTGCTGGGCACGTGGTTCGGGCCCGTCCTGGCCGAGGCCGCCGACTGGGACGACACGGTCCTGGACCTGCACGTCGAGGACCAGGACCACAGCGCCCGGCTGCTGCGCCGGGGCGAGGTGCTGGCCGCCGTCACCACGGAGCCGCAGCCGGTGCAGGGGTGTGCGGCGGAGCCGCTGGGGAGCATGCGCTACGTCCCGCTCGCCTCGCCCGCCCTGCTCGCCCGGCACGCGGCGGGCGACGTCGTCGACCTCGGCGCGATGCCCATGATGCGCTACAACGCGAAGGACGACCTGCAGCGCCTCGCGCTGAGCGGCGCCGGGCTGGACGTCGCCCCGCCCACGCACCTGGCGCCGTCGTTCGACGGGTTCCACCGGTCCGTCCGGGCCGGCCTGGGGTGGGGGATGCTCGTGGACGCCCAGGCCGTCGAGGACGTGCGCGCCGGCCGGCTGGTCCGCGTGCCCGGGCTCGACGACGTCCTCGTACCCCTGTACTGGCAGGCGGCCACACTGCCCGTGACGCGCCTGGTGCGGCTCACGCGGGCGGTGCGGGAGGCGGCCCAGCGGACGCTCGAGCGGGGGTGAGGCGGCACCGAGGTCGCGGACCGTCAGCGACGTCGCAGGGGTGCCGGCGCCTCCATGGACGCCTCGACCAGCACGGGCCGGAAGCCCAGCGCCTCGTTGACGTCGAGCATGTGCCGGTTCTCCTCGGCGTTCCACGTGATGATCGCGCGGGCCTCGGGCAGCGCGTCGCGCACGGCGATGAGGTTCGCCGCCTTCACGCGCATGCCGAGGCGGTGGCCGCGGTGCTCGGGCAGCACGATGGTGTCCCACTGGTCGATGAGACCGTCCGGGCGCGAGCGGGGCGCCACCAGCTCGCTCAGGGCGACGATCCGACCGGTGGCACGGTGCCGCGCCACCGCGCGGAAGAGCCGCCCGGTCGTGAGGATCTGCTCGTCCATGCGACGCACGCGGGCAGCGTCCCAGACCTGCTCCACCACGGTGCGTTCCCCGGAGGGCACGTCCGTGGCCATGCGGGCCTTGAGGACGGCGAGGTCGTCCTGCAGGGACGCGTCGGCCGCGCCCTCCCAGGCGTGGAGCTCGTAGTCCGGCGAGACGCGTTCGGCCTCGGCCAGGGCGACGGCGGGGTCGATCCCCGGATCGGCGAAGTCATACCGGCTCACCCGCTCGATCTGGGCGAGCGCGAAGCCGTAGGACTGGGCGAGACGCACACCCGGATGTTCGGCGGGCACCGCGCCGGCGCCGTTGGGCGGGGTGAGCGTCCGGGGCCCGGCCACCGGCCGCGGCGTCAGCGGCCAGGTCTCGAAACGGGTGAGGCCGGCGGTGTCCTGGACGAGCCGCTCGGCCAGTGCGCGGCCGTGGCCGCGTCCGCGGTGCCGCGGGTGGACGTAGACGTTGAGGGCGGCCGCGTCAGGGTCGTCGACGTGGTTGATCAGGACGCGGGCGTAGCCGACCGCATCGCCGTCGACGTACGCCAGGTAGCGGCGCTGCGTGTGGTCGGTCTCGGCGGCGGCCTGGATGAGCGCATCCGTGGGGGTCTCATCCCACTCGGTCGTGCCGATCAGCTCGTGGTTGTACTCGTCGCCGAGCTGGCAGTAGGCCCGCCAGCGGGGGTCGTCCGGCGAGGCGGGCAGGGGGAATTCGATGATGTCAGGCATGCGGTGACTGCTTTCTGCAGAAAGGGGTGGGCGCAGAGGCACCCGTCGAGCCGTGCTCGAGACGGGCGCGTGGGGAGGCCGGTGGTGGGTCGTCGGACCCCCGGGGTCACTGCTGCTGCATCATGGGGTGAACTGTGTCACGACGCGGATCGGTGGGCAAGGGCTTTTGCCGGAGAGATGCAGGCAGATTCCACCTGATGCGCGGGGAACTCTTCGCATGTCGGGCGGGATCCGGTCGGCGTGAAAACTGGGTGTCCAGGTGGGCGCCCCCGCGGGCCCCAGGGATCGCCCGAAACGTACGGGCGGCTGCCGCTCTAGCGGGTTGGTTGTGGCGAGCCGTGTGGCGGGCGGACAGGGCCGGAGGGGGCGCACACGGCGCATGGCGGGGCCCCTCGTCACAAACGACCGATTGTGCCGCCTGGGCGAGCTTGCCGGACGGGCGGGGCGATCCGTCGGCGCCCCGATTCTCTGATGGTTTAGCTCTGGGCGGGTTCGATCGCCCCGTTGACGAGCCGCACGACCTCGTGGGGGTCCTCGACCGTGACCATCACGCGCTCGTACTCCTCCTCCGGGCTCAGGGTGAAGACGACGACCTTCTCGTAGCCTGAGATGTTCCAGAACTGCTTGTTCCCGCCAGCGTGGAAGGTGCCGGAGAGCTTGTTCGGCAGACCCAGTCCGGGGCCACGCCACCCCTTGGGCTCGTTGCGCAGGTCTGGATCGTAGGTCGCGCCCAGGACGTGCTCCAGGGGGAACTGCAGCTTGCCAGTGAAGGACCACAGCTTGTCTAGGCCGGTGGGCTCAATGGTCAGGGTGCCATCCTTGATGGTGACCGTGTTGTTGCTCATGAGGTGCTCCTTTTCTGCGGGGTCGAGATGCCGGCTCGGGTGAACAGGCGCTCGGCGAGGACGGCGGGGGTGATGTGGAAGCGGGCGAGGACGGCGGCGACCTTCTGCTGTATGCGCTCATCGGACGGAGCAAGATCGGTCAGCGCCACCAGGCAGAGGTCCAGTCGGGTGGCGGGGTCGACTTCTGGCTCGCATACGTGGTCGAGGGCGCGCAGGAACAGGCCTTGCTTGCTGCCGAAGACGCCGTAGAGGCTGCTGCGGTTCACGCCCGTGGCCCGCACGAGGTCCTCGACGGAGGTGGCGTGGAACCCGCGGTTGCAGAAGACGTCTACCGCCGCGGCAATGGCGGTCGCTTCGTTGAACTCTCTGGGCCTGGGCATGGTTACAGAATGATCGTTCCAGAACGATCAGTCAAGACCGGAATGGCCTAGGGGGAGTTGGGTGCCAGCTGCGGGTCGGTTTCCAGCGGAGCGGGCCCCGCGTGGGAGCTGTCTGGCGAGGGTTGTGGCGAGGATTCAGTCCGCCCCACACGACCGTTTGCGCCCTTAGTCCGAACACGGAGAGTGGCTGGGCAGATGCGTCACGGGAGTTTTCGCCGAGGGGCCTCCCGGCGTGCGTCTGATGCGACACTGGCCGCATGAATATCGCTTGGACCAGACGGCCTAGGTGTTGTGGGTCATGAGGTTCTTGACATGGGTACCGGGCTGAGATGAGACGAGTGGGCCTCTCCCGCAGGATGGAAGTACCGGGCGTGTCAACTTGTCTGTGTAAGCGGGGTGGTCACAGGTAGGGGTTGATCCGGTCGGGGTAGGCCGCGGCGAGCTGGGCGAGGGCCTGCTTCCAGTTCGTGACGGCCTGGCCTTCGACGAGCCGGCCCTGGGCTTTGCGCTGGCCGGCGGGTTTGCCCCGGTCCCGAGCGCGTTCGGCGGCGCGAGTTGAGTCCCGCATAGTGGTGTAGCGCCCGGTGGTCGGGCACGTCGTTCCAGACGTGGACGCGGCCACCGTGTGATCCTTCGAGTCAAC
>NZ_LOSQ01000028.1:0-4953 GCF_001595485.1 Micrococcus sp. CH7 | reverse complement strand
CTACCATCGGCCTCATACCTCCTGCGGAGACGCTCCTCCGGCCTCACTGGCACCGACCCGAGTCAACAACGTCATGCCCTCCTACACCTACGCCGCCGAACAGGGCGAGGCGGACCCGGTGGTGCCGCTACTGGTCGTGCAGGTCGCCGACAAACCCAGCGACGAGCACCTCTCGCGAATCCTGGATGTCATCCACCAGGAGTGGCCCGAGCTACGGCCCCAGGACATAGCCCACGTCTTCGGCACCCACACCGACCGGCACCTGCCCGGCCAGATCGTCAACTACATCGCCCCGCAGCGAGTGCAGGAGACCACGCACATCCGGGTGCTGCTGGCCATGGAGGCGATCTCCACCGGCTGGGACTGCCCCAGGGCGGAGGTGCTGATGTCCTTCCGCACCTACAAGGACGCCACCTACGTCCACCAGCTGCTGGGCCGGATGGTCCGCACCCCCCTGGCCCGACGCATCCCGGGCAACGAGGTGCTCAACTCCATCGACTGCTTCCTGCCCCACTTCGACAAGACCACCTCCACCGCCATCGCCCAGACCTTGATGCGCGGACAGTCCGACATGGACGACACCACTTCCGACCCCGCCCGCGCATCCGCCCGGCGGGTGCTGTTCGACCCGGTCACCCTGACACCGAACCCGGCGGTGGGAGAAGACGTGTGGGCGGTGTTCGACGCCCTGCCCTCGATGACCATCCCCCGGGGCGCCACCAAACCGCTCAAGCGCCTGGACATCCTGGCCAACGCCCTCTCCCACGACGGGCTGCTGCCCGGGGCGATCAAGACCGCCGCGCACACAATGTGCAAGCTCCTGGACGGATGCAGGGCGCAGTACTCCGAGCAGATCGCCGCGGCCCGCCAGGATGTGCTCACCCTGTCGGCCCAGCGGCTGACCGGCCGGCTGGGAACCACAACCCTGAGCACCACCAGCCTGGAGCTGCTGGCCGATGACCGGGCCATCGAGGAGGCCGCGGCCGCGGCGGCCCGCACCCTCACCGGCTGGATCGCTGGGGCCTACATCGATCACATCGTCCCCGAGGACGAAGAGGATCTCGACTTGCGCGAAGGAGACATCATCATCGCCTCCCTGGCCCGCACCTCCGAGGTCGTCGCCGATCTGGAGGCCAAGGCCGACAAGCTCGTGCAGGACTGGCTGAGCCAGTACCGCGTGCAGATCAACGGCCTGACCGATGAGCGCCAGGCAGTGTATGACCGGGTGCGGGAGATGGCCCGTCGGCCTGAACGTGTGGACCTGACCCGCCCGAAGTTGGCTCAGGCGGACCAGCAGGAGCGCCTCCCTGATGGCAGCGAGCGTCCTCTGCCGACCCGCACTCTGCATTTGATGGCCGCCGAGGACGGCACCGCACCTGTGGATCTGAACGCCTGGGAGCGGCAGGTGCTGGACTCCGAAGCCGCCGAGCCCTCCTTCCGGGGCTGGTACCGCAACCCCTCCCGGGCCTCCAAGCAGTCTTTGGCGATCCCGTTCCAGGACGGCACCGGCCAGTGGCAGGCGCTACGACCGGACTTCCTCTTCTTCCACGCCAACCAGGACGGCACGATCCGCGCGGACATCGTGGACCCCCACGGCACGCACCTGGCCGACGCCTTGCCCAAGCTGCGGGGCCTGGCCGAGTACGCCCAGGCCCACGGGGATGCCTTCGGCCGGATCGAGGCCGTCGCTGAGATCGAGGGGCAGCTGCGGGTGCTGGACATGAAGAACGACGTCGTCCAGGCCGGCGTCCACGCAGCCCAAGACGCTGAATCCCTGTACAAGGCCGCGCCCGCGTACTGAAGCAGAAACTCAAGGGACGCCGGCGGCCGAGGATGGGGTTCAGTCTGAGGCTTGCCGGCGCAACGAGGTGTACAGGGTCTGCCGGCTCACCCCGAACGTACGCGCCACTTCGGCCTTTGGGATCCCCATCTCGATCATCACGCGCGCCTGCTCCACGTCGGTGTCCGAGAGCTTCGGGGCCTGCACGTACTTGCCGCGGGCCTTGGCCAACGCAATGCCCTCAGCCTGGCGCTCCTTGATCCGCCGGCGCTCGAACTCAGCGAACGCCGCCAGAATCCCCAACATCAGCCCGTCCACCGGGGAGGTGCCCGACTTGTCCACGGTGATCCGCTCGGACACGAACTGCACCGCACACCCCTTGGCGGTGAGCTCGTCCACGATCGCGTAGAGGTCCCGAGCGTCGCGGCCGAGCCGGTCCATGGAGGCGACCTTCACCAGGTCCCCCTCCCGCACGTAGGTCATCAGCTCAGCCAACCCGGCGCGCTTGGCCCTCGAGCTGCCGGGGATCTTGTCCTGGAAGATGCGGTCGTACTCCCCCACCGCCTCGAGCTGACGATCCAGGTTCTGCTCGGCCGAACTCACCCGCACATAGGCCACAGTCTGTCCAACCACGTCTTAGACCCTCCGACACTTCTGTCTAACGGCCCGGTTTGGGACCTTCTCTGACGTGATGGTCTCGTGGGCGGGCAAGGTGTGTAAAGGGGTATACCCGGCTTGACGCCGGGATGGGGCAATGAACACCCCACTGGATCGTGAGGCATCCCTCCGTCGGAGCGCTGAAGGTTACTTCAGTAACCTGTTAGTATAGTTTCGTTGATGCGACTACAGGCAGAGGACAGGGGTACAACAGTGAACGACGTTGGATCATCGCCGCGGCGGTGGTGGCTGCTCATGACCGTGGGGGCCGGCCTGCTACTCATCACCCTCGACAATTCGATCCTCTACACCGCCTTGCCTACATTGACCGCAGACCTCGGCGCGTCCGGATCCTCGACACTGTGGATCATCAACGCCTACCCCCTGGTCATGGCTGGCCTCCTCTTGGGAGCAGGCACACTGGGCGATCGCATCGGCCACCGCCGAATGTTCGTCGTCGGCCTGTGGATCTTCGGTGCCGCATCACTGGCAGCGGCACTCTCGCCCAACCCTGCCTTCCTGATCGGCGCCAGGGCACTCCTCGCTGTGGGGGCCGCAGCGATGATGCCCGCCACGCTTGCTCTGATCCGCCTCGCGTTCGACGATCCTCGTGAGCGCAACATCGCCATCGCCATCTGGGGGAGCCTGTCGATCGCGGGGGCAGCGCTCGGACCCATTCTCGGCGGCGCCCTTCTCGAACGGTTCTGGTGGGGATCTGTTTTCCTCATCAACGTCCCCGTTGTTGTCATCGCACTTGTGGCGACCGCAATCATCGCGCCGCACAACGATCCCGATCCGTCGAAGAAGTGGGATCTCGTCTCATCCCTCTATGCGATGGTCGGGCTGGTGGGCACCGTGCTCGTCATCAAGGAACTGGCCCATATTCCACAGAACTGGGTTCTGATCGCAGGGGCGCTGGCGTCAGCAGTCATCGGGTTCGTCCTCTTCGTGCGACGCCAGGGCCGATTGGAAGAACCACTCATCGAGTTCTCCATCTTCCGCAACCGCGCCTTCGCTGGCAGCTCTCTGGCAGCCTTCTTCGCGATGTTCACCGTCGCTGGCGCCCAGCTCGCGACCACACAGCGCTTCCAGCTCGTCGAGGGCTTCACCCCCCTGCAAGCAGGCCTGCTAGTCGCAGCCATCGCGCTTGGCGCCCTGCCCTCAGGTGTCCTAGGGGCCGCGATCCTGCACATCGTGGGCCTGCGGATCATTATCTCCGGCAGCCTCGCCATCGCCGCCCTAGGACTAGCTCTCGCCGTGCTGGCCTCTGCGAACGGATCACTACCCCTGCTGGTCGTCAGCTTCATCGTGACCGGCTTCGGCCTGGGCGGCACCTTCGCCGTCGCTTCCGCCGCCATTATGGGCAACGCGCCTCCGCGAAAGGCCGGCATGGCGGCCTCGATCGAAGAAGTCTCCTACGAGATGGGCTCCCTCTCGGCTGTAGCACTCCTCGGGAGCCTCCTGACCTTCGTCTACGCCACAGTCGTCCGACTCCCGGATGGCACTCCCGCCGCAGCGGGGGAGAGCATTGCCGATGCCCTCGGGATCGCCGACGGAGATCTCGACGTGATCGCAGCCGCCACCTCCGCCTACGACACGGCCTATTTGGTCACGATGATCGTCCTCGCTGTCATGCTGGCTAGTGGAGCCGCTCTGACCAATCGGCTGCTCCGCGCTTACGGGCGCGGCAGCGAGGCAATGGAGTACGCCGAAAACCACTGAACCAATCGGAGGGGCGCATGATGGTGCGTGAGAGCAAGAAGACCATGATCCTCGACGCCGCGATCCAAGTGATCGAGGAAGACGGGATCACAGCAGTCACGTTTGACTCTGTCGCGGCCGCTGCAGGGATCACCAGGGCCGGGATCATCTACCACTTCCCATCACGAGACGACTTGATCGCTGCGATCCACCAGAGACTCGCTGATCGCTGGGAGCGGCAGTTAGAGATCGCCTGTGGAAAGCCGACCGCTGAGGCAACGTCGATGGAGCGCCTGACCGCCTACATACTCACTTGTTCGACAGCCGCCTCCCGCGCCGAGTTCCAGATGATTCTCGACAGCCAGCACACCCAGCACAAGGCGATCTGGGAAGACCTCATCGACCGATGGACCGGACGTAGCGAACCCGACGAAGCTGAGCGCGACCAGATGACCTCGCTCGCCCTGCTCGCTGCTGACGGGCTCTGGGTCAACGACCTGATCGGAAGCAGGCCCATCTCACAGGACCACCGGAGTGAAACCGCAAAGCAGATCATCGCGCTACTCCAGAATGACGTCCATGAATCCGAGGCCAAGCCCAACGGGTAAGCGAGCCAGCGCGCGGTTGGAGAAGGCCGGATCGACGAATCCGTCGAGCGCGATGATGGGCAACCCTGTCAAGCAAGATCGCACCCTGGCACCTCTGTCCGGCAGCACCCAACTAGCTGTAGGAGGGCATGACGTTGTTGACTCGGGTCGGTGCCAGTGAGGCCGGAGGAGCGTCTCCGCAGGAGGTATGAGGCCGATGGTAGTTGT
>NZ_LOSQ01000027.1:117289-200202 GCF_001595485.1 Micrococcus sp. CH7 | reverse complement strand
CCTGGCGTACACCGAGGCGTTGGAGGACGAGCGGGCGGCCACGACCGTGAGCTTCTACTGCCGGGCGAGGGCGTTCTTCGCCGCCCACGGCATCACCGTGGACCGGGTGATCACGGACAACGGAAACAACTACCGGGCTGCGGACTTCACCGCCAAGGTGGTCTCGCTCGGGGGCCGGCACCACCGGATCCGCCCCTACACCCCGCGCCATAACGGGAAGGTCGAACGGTACAACCGGCTGATGGTCGATGAGGTCCTCTACGCCCGCCCGTATACCTCAGAGACAGCTCGGCGTGAGGCGCTGGCCGTGTGGGTGAACCACTACAACTACCATCGGCCTCATACCTCCTGCGGGGACGCCCCTCCGGCCTCGTTGGCACCGGCCCGAGTCAACAACGTCATGCCCTCCTACACCTAGTAGGGACCGTATACGAGGATAGGCGTGGTTGCTGGCGGGGAGTCGGGCACGGCACGTGTGTCCCCCATCGATGAGGGCGAGCGCGCGGTGGAAGGGGACGATTTGTAGAACGGCGGTTATTCTCTTCGTATTTACGTCGGGGCCACGCCGTCCCGCTGAAGCTCTTAGGGGGAAGATCCATGCATAGCCTGAACCAACGGGTGAGAAATGAGATTGTCGACACTGATGATGAGGGGCTGCGGTCGTTCATAGACGAAGGGATACGTGCGGCCTCAGGACAGATCGGGCTTGTCGTAGATGATTATTCGATCGTTGAGCGGTGGCTAAATTTGGCGAAATCCCGGCTTCCGGAGGATGAAAAGGCCGGTCTCGTAATAGCGGCTGCCGAGTTGGTATGGGCGCAGGAGATGATCGGTGTAGCCGGGCTCACGGGGGCGTGCCCAAATCACTCCCACTTTGTCCCCTTGCGGATGTTGTCTCTGCAACGGCTGATTCGTCGAATAGCGCCGAATCTCGCGGAGGCGGAGATTCATCGGGGCGCGGCTGTAACTGCACTCCAGGCGCTGGCCGCCGCGGCTCTCCTGGAAGAGAGGCACCAAAAAGATCTGGTTGAGAAGATCCGGACGAATGAAATAGTGAAGATGCCCCAGCAGAGGATTGGACTGGGGGTGCGATACCGGTACCCGTACTACTTGATTCGGAACAAGATTGACGACATCCGTTCGGTTGGCAATTCTGACAACGCCTTGTTGGCAGTTCTAGAGCGAATGCTCTACGCACTCTCTCCATCGAGATCGGAACTGTCAATACATTTAGAACTACACGGTATGGTTGATGAGCTGGATGAGTGCTGCCTCTTGGCGGTCCCAGACCGCTATTGGGATTTGGTCGAGTCCATTGCACGGCAAGCACCTTGGAGGGTTCTCGATGATGACTTGGTTCAAACTTTCAGGCAAATAAGCGATCCCGGAGAATCTCGAGAACATTATGAGCGCTCCGATTTTATTCTCGCAGGTAGGCGTCTTCTTGTTCTTTCGCAAGGCGGCGTATTAGACCAGTTGCTCCTATTTGCCTGCCGATCCGTCAAGGAGAAAGTCACTAGTCGTTGGCAAGAGTCGGAGCTGCGTCAGATCCTGAGCGAGACCTTCAAGGGCCGATTTCGCAAGGGAAAGGTGCATTCAAACCTTGAGTGGAGGGATAGCCTGACTCCACGCCAATCACATGCCCGACATGTGGATGGCGAGATCGACGTATTCGTTCATTGCGACGTCGTTTTTGTGAGTGCGCAGGCGAAAGCTCCGTTTGCAAAGCGTGCAACAGCAAGAGCTCACCACATAGAGGTCGATGCCCTTGAGCAACATGCGCGACTGCAATCGTCTTTGCCGAACCAAGTCCAGTTGCTGCAGCGCGGACGAGACACTCTCGTGAAAAAATTGCCTCGGGATGCTCAAATCGTCCCACTATCAGTGGGTCTTGAGCCCATTACGCAATTTGCTGTGGGAGTTGAACCTGCGGACGGTTTGCCCCGAGTTGTCAACACAACGATCGATCATATGCGCATAGTTGTGGGAATGGTTCCTGAGGTATGGCGGCCTGTATATTGGCTAGATAGGTGGATAGCCCAGGGTTCTGGCTTCCGTTTCGTAGATGAGAATGCCTTCCTAGATCTATGGGTCGGCAAACTCGGAAATGACCGTCGGGTGTTCACTGTTATGGGCGACTTTGTGATGAGCCAGGAATCGTACGTAGAAAAGTGGACAATCATGTCTAATATATTCTCCTATGCGGAGATTGTCGACCCGGGTGTCGACCTTAGCGGTGCCAGAAAGCTTGAGCTTGCGGCTTCCCAAAAAATTTTGACAACGATAAGGCCCAGCCGATATTGGCGAGTCGATAGGCTAGTTAAGGAAATATCGCGATATGATGGCTGGATTGTGGTTCTAAGTTTCATTAGAACTCTTGACTTGGACGCGCTCGAGGGCAGGCTCGCTGGCTCTGAATCATTCTTGCTCAGGGCGCCTTGGGGTGTGATTGAGGTGGTCCCGCGAGGCGGGACATGTCTGACTCGGACAGTGCCCATCTCTGCGGGCGTAAGGCATGTCCAGATCTGTTTTCAAGACGGCAAGTGGGTGCTCGTTGGGGCGTCGGATTTTAAACTCTCGGAGTTGGAGTCGACAGCAGCTCGGATCGTTGGTGATGTTCAGCGCCGTGAGGGAATTTGGAGCGGGTCCGATCCGGATGGCCCGTGATGCGATCAAACCACGGGCCTGGGCGGGTTTCTCGTATCGTTCGACACGAGAACACATCACGATCGCAGTACTAATTTCCCCGGCCGCGCGGGCGGCCAGCAGGTAAAGGAGGGTTCAGTGTTTGATTGCCAAACCGTCAGTGCATTGGTCAGGTCGACGATGCGTGCCGGTGCCGATCCACGCGGCGAGCAAGGAGAAGTTCCGGCTTGGGTTTTGATCACGCTCGTGTCTGCGGTCCTCATGGCCGGTCTAGCGGCGCTGGTTCTGTCTGGGTTGCAGACACTTTTGGTTGGGGCCGTCTGTGAGGTGTCCCAGGCGGAGTAGCCGTGGCCCGGGGAGTCGGCGACTCCAGCCCGGCGTCGCCCGGCCCAGCGACGCGCCTGCGCTGGCGGGATGACCGGGGCGCCGCAATGGAGTCCACCATGGAGATGATTCTGGTCGTCCTGTTCTTCGCCGCGCTCCTCCAGTCCGGCGTTGTGATCCATGCACGCAACGTGATGATCGACGCCCCTCCGCCGGTGCCCGGTACGGGGCGCTCGCGGGCCGGAGCCCCGTGGAGGTGAGCGGTCATGCGTTTCGTCAATGACGTCCGCGACGAGCGGGGGGCGGCCACGGTCGAATTCCTGGGTCTCACCCTCGTGGTGCTGATCCCTGTGGTCTACCTGATGCTCTATGTATCCCAGGTCCAGGCCGCGGCGTTCGCCTCGGTCGCCGCCGCGGACCAGGCCGTCAAGGCCGTGGTCGCCGAGGCCGATCACCCCAGCGCAGGCGCCGCCCACGCCACCGTCGAGCTCACGCTCGCCGACTACGGCGTGGGCGCCGGCCAGTACGACCCGACCGTCGGCCGCGACCAGGGCGGCTGTGGCACGCTCGAACCGGGCGAGGTCGTCGCCGTGCGGGTGGACGTGGCGGTGCCCGTCCCTCTCACGCCGGCAGCGTGGTCGCTGACCCCCGTGACGGTGGGCTCCGACGCCCGCCAGACGGTGCCGAGGTTCTGATGCGCCGCCCCCTCACCGCTCGACTGGGTCACGACGACGGGCAGACCACCGTCCTCACCGTCGGCCTGTGCGCCGTGCTCGTGGCCCTCATGCTGGTCATGCTCGCGGTCACCACCGTGCAGCTGCAGCACCGTCGCCTGCAGTCGCTCGCGGACTCGGCCGCCGTCGCCGGGGCAGAGGAGCTCGGCTTCCGGCTGGGGGAGGACCCGGGCGTCGTGCTCTCCGACGGCGACGTGGCCGCCTCCGCCAGCGCGCACCTCGCGGCCGTCGGCGCCCGTGAGGCCGTGCCCGGGCTCGGTGGGATGAGCGCCCGCGTGGCCGAGGACGGCACCACCGTCGTCGTCACCCTCGACGCCCGGGCCGATCTGTTCGCCATGACCGGCCCGTTCGCGGGGACACTGCCCCTGTCGGTCCCCCTCGAGGCGACGGGCAGCAGTCGCACTAGCCTGGCCCGGTGATCCGCTTCCTCCACGGCATCGGTGGCCGACCCGCCCACTTCCAGCCCCTTGCCGACGCCCTCGGCGCCGCGGCCGACCTCGCCGCCTCGCCCGCCCTGCCCGGCCACCCGGGCACGGACGCCGGCGGCCAGGACCGCCCCCGGGCCGCACGGCCGGCGATCGAGGCGGATCCCGTCCTCGACGCCGCCCACACCTGGGCGGCGCAGGCCGGCCCCGTGCCGGGGCTGCTGATCGGCCACAGCACGGGCGGGGTCATCGCGCTGCGCGCCGTCGCCGACGGGCTGGTGCGACCCCGCGCCCTCGTGGTCATCGACTCGAACGTCCCGGTGACGGACCCCGCCCTGGCCGCCCGGGCGGCGAAGGCCCGCCTCGCCGCCCGCCCGGACTGGCGGAGCGTGCTCCGCGCCTCGCTCGCGCGGGACCTCCTCGTCCCGGAGCCGTGGCACGAGCGGATCCTGGCCGACCTGGACGCCACGCCGGGCCATCCGATGCGCGAGCTCTGGGCCGCCGTCCTCGCCGCGGACACCCGTGCCCTCTGGGCCGGCATCACCGTCCCGACGCTGTACGTGCGCAGCACCCGGGACGTCCACCAACGGGACCTGGACGCGGTCACTCAGCACGCCACCGTCGTCGACGTCGGCCCGGGCCACTGGCCGCACGTCACGGAGCCCGAGGCCGTCGCGGCGGCGATCCGCCGCTGGCACACGACCGGCGTCCACCCCACGCGGTAGGCTGGCCGAATCATGGCTGACACTGACTTCTCCGCGGAGATCGACTCCCTGCGCCACACCCTGGCCTCCATCGAGCAGGTCTCGGACCTCGACCGCATCAAGGCGGACATCGCCGAACTGGAGCAGCAGGCCTCCGCACCGGACCTCTGGGACGACCCGGAGGAGGCCCAGAAGGTCACCTCCAAGCTCTCCCACCGTCAGACGGACCTCAAGCGCATCACCTCCCTGGAGGGCCGCATCGAGGATCTGGAGACCATGGTCGAGCTCGCCGCGGAGGAGGACGAGCCCTCCCTCCTGGACGACGCCAACCAGGAGCTGACCTCCATCCGCAAGGCCCTGGAGGAGCTCGAGGTCGTCACGCTGCTCAGCGGCGAGTACGACCAGCGCGACGCCGTCGTGACCATCCGCGCGGGCGCCGGCGGCGTGGACGCGGCCGACTTCGCCGAGACCCTCATGCGCATGTACCTGCGCTGGGCTGAGCAGCGCGGCTGGTCCACCAAGGTCATGGACACCTCCTACGCGGAGGAGGCCGGCCTGAAGTCCGTCACCTTCGAGGTCAACGCGCCCTTCGCGTTCGGCACCCTCTCCGTGGAGGCCGGCACGCACCGCCTCGTGCGCATCAGCCCCTTCGACAACCAGGGCCGCCGCCAGACGTCCTTCGCGGCGGTCGAGGTGGTGCCGCTGATCGAGTCGGACGACTCCATCGAGATCCCCGAGTCCGAGATCAAGGTGGACGTGTTCCGCTCCTCGGGCCCCGGCGGCCAGTCCGTGAACACCACGGACTCCGCCGTCCGCATGACGCACCTGCCCACCGGCATCGTCGTGTCCATGCAGAACGAGAAGTCGCAGATCCAGAACCGTGCCGCCGCCCTGCGCGTGCTCCAGTCCCGCCTGCTGCTGCTGCGCAAGGCCGAGGAGGACGCGAAGAAGAAGGAGATGGCCGGCGACGTCAAGGCGTCCTGGGGCGACCAGATGCGCTCCTACGTGCTGAACCCGTACCAGATGGTCAAGGACCTGCGCACGGGCCACGAGGAGGGCAACCCCTCCTCCGTGTTCGACGGCCACATCGACGATTTCGTGGACGCCGGTATCCGCTGGCGCGCCGAGCAGGTCAAGGCCGCCCAGGAGGACTGAGTCCCGCGGCGCGGCCCCGCCACCCGGGCCACCACGACGCCGGCCCGCACCTCCGCAGCGAGGCGCGGGCCGGCGTCGTCGTTCAAGCCCCCGCAGGGGCCTCGGGCCTGGCCCGGGAGACCGGCCCGGTGGGATGCTCGAAGCACCGGGCAGGCGCCCCCGCGCGCCGGTCCGGCACCAGACTCCATTCCCACCCAGGAGGTCAAACAGCATGACCATGCGCGCCGCCCGTTGGCACGGCAAGAAGGACATCCGCATCGAGGAGATCGACTCGCCCACGGCCGGTCCGGGGCAGGTCCTCGTGGACGTCGCGTGGTGCGGCATCTGCGGCACGGACCTGCACGAGTACCTCGAGGGCCCGATCTTCATCCCGCCGGCCGGGCACCCGCACCCGATCTCCGGCGACGCCGCCCCCGTCACGTTCGGCCACGAGATGTCCGGCACCGTCGCCGCCCTGGGCGAGGGCGTCACGGACCTCGAGGTCGGCCAGAAGGTCGTCGTGGAGCCGTACATCGTGCGCGAGGAGGACCGGGACCGACCGGACTACAACCTCGCGCCGGACATGAACTTCATCGGCCTGGGCGGCGACGGCGGCGGACTGGCCGAGCAGATCGCGGTGCAGCGCCGCTGGGTCCACCCGGTGGCCGACTCCGTGCCCCTCGACCAGGCCGCGCTCATCGAGCCGCTCTCCGTGGCCCACCACGCGTGGGTGCGGGCCGGCTCTCCGACGTCGGGCGTGGCCGTGATCGGCGGCGCCGGCCCCATCGGCGCGCTCACCGCGGCCGTGCTCAAGGGCAAGGGCCTGACGGTGTACGTCTCCGAGCTCTCCGAGCTGCGCCGCCGGAAGGTGCTCGAGGCCGGCGTGGTGGACGAGGCCTTCGACCCGCGCGAGGTGGACGTGCCCGCCAAGATCCGCGAACTGCACGACGGCCAGGGCGCGGACGTGGGCTTCGAGTGCACCTCGGTGGACGTGGTGCTGGACATGTTGCTGGACGCGGTACGCCCCGGCGGCGTGATCGTCAACGAGTCCATCTGGGGCCACGAGCCCGCCGTGGCCCTGCACAAGCTGGTGCTCAAGGAGATCGACCTGCGCGGCACGATCGCGTACGCGAACGACCACGCGGACACCATCCGCATGGTCGAGGACGGTGCCGTGGACCTCGCGCCGTTCATCACCGGCAAGATCGGCCTCGACGACCTGGTCGACCGGGGCTTCGAGACCCTCATCCACCACAACGAGACGGCCGTGAAGATCCTCGTCTCGCCGACCGGCCAGGGTCTCTGAGGCTCCGGCCCGACCCCCGGACGTCCCGACGACGGCCCGCGCCCGCAGCCGGCGGGTGCGGGCCGTCGGGTCCCTGCACCGCGGCGCGCCGTCATGGATGCGTCGTCGCCTGGCGCGCCTGTGACCGGGGTCATAGACTGCATTTGAGTGAATCGTGATGAACCGAGTTGAACGTCCCAGGAGGACCGCATGACCGCCGAGCTGCCCCAGCCTCAGCCCACCGACGCCGTGATCGTGGGCGGTGCCCGCACGCCCTTCACCCGGCTGCTCTCGCAGCAGGCCGACCTGCACGCCGTGGACCTGGGTGCCCACGCGATCACGCACGCGCTCGAGCGCGCCGGCGTGGCCCCCGAGGACGTGGACATGGTCTACATGGGCCAGGTCGTGCAGGCCGGCGCGGGCCAGAACCCGGCCCGCCAGTCCGCGCTCGCCGCCGGCATCCCGTGGAACGTCCCGGCCATGACGATCAACAAGGTGTGCCTGTCCGGTCTCACCGCTGTGATCGACGCCGCCCGTCTCATCCGCCTCGGCGAGGCGGACGTGGTGGTGGCCGGCGGTCAGGAGTCCATGACCAACGCCCCGCACCTGCTGCCCGGCGCGCGCAAGGGCTTCAAGTACGGCCCGGCCACCATGCTCGACGCCGTCGCGTGGGACGGCCTCACCGATTCCCTGAGCCACGAGGCCATGGGCGAGCTGACCGAGTCCGGCAACGGCGAGCGGAACATCGCCCGCGCCGAGCAGGACGAGGTCGCCGCGGCCTCGCACCAGCGGGCCGCCCGGGCCCAGTCCGAGGGCGTCTTCGAGGGCGAGATCGCCCCGGTGGAGATCCCGCAGCGCAAGGGCGACCCGCTGGTCGTCTCCCAGGACGAAGGGGTCCGCCCGGACACGACCGCCGAGTCGCTGGGCGCCCTGCGCCCGGCGTTCGCGAAGGACGGCACCATCACGGCCGGCAACTCCTCGCCCCTGTCCGACGGCGCCGCCGCCCTCGTGGTGACCTCGCGGGCCTTCGCCGAGGCGAAGGGCCTGACGATCCTCGCCACGGTGGGCGCACCCGGCCAGACCGCCGGCCCGGACAGCTCGCAGCTGCACTCCCAGCCCTCGGACGCGATCAACGCCGCCGTGCGGAAGCAGGGCTGGGACGTGGCCGACCTCGACTTCATCGAGATCAACGAGGCGTTCGGCGCGGTGGCCGTGCAGTCCCTGCGCGACCTCGACTACCCGCACGAGAAGACCAACATCCACGGCGGTGCCATCGCCCTGGGCCACCCGATCGGCGCCTCCGGCGCCCGGCTGGCCCTGCACGCCGCCCTCGAGCTCGACCGGCGCGACGGCGGCCGCGCGGCCGTCTCGCTCTGCGGCGGCGGCGGCCAGGGCGAGGCCCTGATCCTCTTCCGCTGACGGACCGCCCCTGACAGAAAGGACCCCGGACATGGCTCTCGACAAGACCGTGGCCACGCCCGCCGAGGCGGTGGCGGACGTGCCGGACGGCGCGTCCCTGGCCGTCGGCGGCTTCGGGCTCTCCGGCAACCCCGTGCAGCTCATCGAGGCCCTGCTCGAGCAGGGCGCCACGGACCTGTCCGTCGTCTCCAACAACTGCGGCGTGGACGGCTGGGGCCTGGGCCTCCTGCTCGGCGCGCGCCGGCTGCGGAAGATGACCTCCTCCTACGTGGGGGAGAACAAGGAATTCGCCCGCCAGTACCTCGAGGGCGAGCTCGAGGTGGAGCTCGTCCCGCAGGGCACCCTCGCGGAGAAGCTCCGCGCCGGCGGCGCCGGCATCCCGGCGTTCTACACCCGCTCCGGCGTCGGCACCCAGGTGGCCGAAGGCGGCCTGCCCATGCGCTACGACGCGGACGGCACCGTGGTGAAGTCCTCGCAGGCCAAGCCCACGGACACGTTCGTGCTCGGCGAGGGCTACCTCAGCCAGGCCCCGGACGAGCCCGAGACCTATGTGCTCGAACGCTCCATCGTCACCGACTTCTCCCTCGTGCACGCGTGGAAGGGCGACCGCCACGGCAACCTCGTGTTCCGCAAGGCCACCCGCCAGTTCGGCCCGCCCGCGGCCATGGCCGGCCGCGTGTGCATCGCGCAGGTGGAGGAGCTCGTCGAGCCCGGCGAGATCGACCCGGATGACGTGCACCTGCCCGGTGTCTTCGTGCACCGGATCGTGGAGGTCGGCACGGACATCGAGAAGCGGATCGAGAAGCGCACCGTGCGCGCGTCGGGGGAGGGGCGGGCATGAGCGAGCAGACCACCGGGCGCCCCCGGGGCCTGAGCCGCGACCAGATGGCGGCCCGCGCCGCGCAGGAGCTGCCGGACGGCGCCTACGTCAACCTCGGCATCGGCATGCCCACGCTGATCCCCAACCACATCCCCGCCGGGCGGTCCGTGGTGCTGCAGTCCGAGAACGGCATCCTCGGCACGGGCCCGTACCCCACGGAGGACGCCGTGGACCCGGACCTGATCAACGCGGGCAAGGAGACCGTCACCGTGAACCCGGGGGCGTCCTTCTTCGACTCCGCGCTGAGCTTCGGCATGATCCGCGGCGGCAAGATCGACGTCGCCGTCCTGGGCGGCATGGAGGTCTCCGCCGCGGGCGACCTGGCCAACTGGATGGTGCCCGGCAAGATGGTCAAGGGCATGGGCGGTGCGATGGACCTCGTCCACGGCGCCGGCCGCGTGATCGTCATGATGGACCACGTGTCCAAGGACGGCACCCCCAAGATCGTCGACCAGTGCACCCTGCCGCTGACCGGCCGCGCCGTCGTCGACCGCATCATCACGGACCTGGCCGTGATCGACGTCGTCGGCACCCCGGAACAGCCCCGCCTGGCGCTCGTGGAGACCGCGCCCGGCATCACCGAGGAGCAGGTCCGCGCGCTCACCGGCGCGCCGCTGGACTGAGCCGACGACGCCGCCCCGCGGCCCCGGCGCACCGCCTCGGCGGGCATCGGGCCGGCACGGGATAGACTGGACGGCCGCGCCCTGATCGGGGCGCGGCCGTCGCCGTGGACGCTGGAAGGACGTGAGGCCATGGGCAAGAACAGCAAGGGCAAGGCCGCCAAGCAGCCGGCCCCCGGCGAACGCCAGGTGATCGCCAACAACAAGAAGGCGCGCCACGACTACACCATCCTCGACACGTACGAGGCCGGCATGGTGCTCACCGGCACCGAGGTGAAGTCGCTGCGCGAGGGCAAGGCCTCGCTCGTGGACGGCTTCGCGGTCTTCTACCGGGACGAGCTGTGGCTCGAGCAGGTCTACATCCCGGAGTACCTCAACGGCTCGTGGACCAACCACGCCGCCCGCCGCCGCCGCAAGCTGCTGCTGCACCGCGCCGAGCTGACGAAGATCTCCCGCCAGATCCAGGATCCGGGCCTGACCATCGTGCCGCTGTCCCTGTACTTCCTGAACGGGCGCGTGAAGGTGGAGATCGGCGTCGCGCGCGGCAACCGCGAATACGACAAGCGGCACAAGCTGCGCGAGCAGCAGGACAACCGCGAGGCCCAGCGGGCCATGCGGATGCGCAACCGGCGCGCCGGCGTGGCCTGAGCGCGGTGGACCCCTTGGGAATGCCTCGGGGGCGTGCTACGTTGTATCTCTCGCAGGGCCGGTTTCAGGACCGGCGGGCCTCGCGCCCTCCGCCTGCAGTGGTGATTGACAACCTCATAGAGGAGTCGCCCCCATGGGGCCGATCGGTTTCGACGGTGTGTGTCGCGTCGGGAGAAGCGGGCCGAGGATGCAGAGTCATCTCGTCAAACGCTCTCTGCAAACCAATAAGTGCCGAATCCAAGCGCACTGACTTCGCTCTCGCTGCCTGATCAGTGATCGAGTCCGTCACCCCGAGGTCGCTGTCGCCTCGGATCGTGGCGTCAGCTAGATAGCCACTGGGCGTCACCCTCGCCGGGGGTCGTGACGCCGACATCAATCCGGCTGGGTCCGGGTTGGCCGCCCGTCTGCGGGACGGCCAGGACCGAGCAACACCCACAGCAGACTGCGCCCGGAGAAGACCTGGCAACACCTCATCGGACGCGGGTTCAATTCCCGCCGGCTCCACTCACCACCACGGGAAGGCCCCGGAATCGTCACGATTCCGGGGCCTTCGTCGTGTCCGCGCCCGGTGTGCGGCGGCCCGTCCCTCAGCCGGCCAGGACGGTGTGCAGCCCCAGGCCGGCGCCCCAGCCGACGACGACGGCCACCAGCCCCAGCCCCAGATGCGCGGCCCACAGGCGGGCGGCCGCGCCCCATCGACGGGCGAGCACGGCGTCGGCGGCCTCAGCGGCCACGGTGGACCACGTCCCCAGGGCGAGGCAGAACCCGGACACCACGGCGGACACCGCCGCGACGAGCATGAGCGCCTGCCCGTCGCCCCAGCCCCCGGACGCGTACACCAGCTCCGGCACGGCCAGGCCGACGGTGACGCCGAGGAGCAGGGCCGCCGTCGTGTTGGCGGTGAGCAGACCCCGGGGGCCGAGCCGGTCGGTCAGGCGCCCGCGCGCCAGGGCGCCGAGCGCCCCGCCCGCCGCGAGGCAGGCCAGGAGGGCCCCCTGGAAGAGAGCGAAGACCTCGTATCCCGCGCCGCTCATGCGTCCTCCTCCGAACGATCCGTCCCGACCACGCGCGACCCCGGGGCGCCCCCGGCGTGCAGGCCGAGCACGGCCGCCGCCGTCGAGAGTGCAGCCATCAGCGCGAGCACCAGCAGCACCGAGGCCGCCGCGGCGAGGACGACACCCGCCCCGGACGCCGCGGCGCCCAGCCGCACCGGCCACAGCGCCAGGGCGACGGCGCTGGAGATGGTGGTGAACGCACCGAGGAAGCCGGTTCCCAGCCCCGCCACCAGGCGTGGACGCCAGTCCGGCCCGCGGCGTCGCGAGGCCGCCCACAGCAGGCCGAGCAGGAACGAGCCGAGCACGTTCACCACGAACAGCGGCAGGGCCTGGACGAGGACGTCGACCACCCCGAACGCGCCGCCGAACGCGCCGCGGAAGTTCGGCGCCCCGGCCAGCGCGGTCACCGCGTTCATCACCCCCACACCGCACAGCACGCCCGCGGCACCGCCGAGGGCCACCGCACCCGCAGTGCGGGGCCGGCGATCTGTCCCGCGCCCGCCCCTCCGGTCGGCCGCCGGCTCCCCCCGCGCGGCCATCAGGCGCCGTCCTCGGTTTCGTCACCCGTGCGCAGGCGGGCGAGGACGTCGTCGTGGAGCAGGCCGTTCGTGGCCAGCGCGTGCCCGCCGAACGGGCCGTCCTCGCCGTCCAGCGAGGTGAAGCGGCCGCCGGCCTCGCGCACGATCGGCACCAGAGCGGCCATGTCATGCAGCTCGAGCTCGGGCTCGGCCGCGATGTCCACGGCGCCCTCGGCGACGAGCATGTAGGACCAGAAGTCGCCGAAGCCGCGCACGCGCCACACGTCCGAGGTGAGCTGCAGGAACGCGCGGATCGAGCCGCGTTCGCGCCAGCCCTCGATCGAGGAGAAGGACAGCGACGCGTCCTCGACCCGGTCCACGCCGGACACGGTGATCCGCTGAGCACGCGTGAGCGAGGTGCCCGCGAAGGCGCCCTGGCCGGCCGCGGCCCACCAGCGACGGTGCAGGGCGGGGGCGGAGACGACGCCGACGACGGGCTCGCCGTCGATCAGCAGCGCGATGAGGGTGGCCCACACGGGCACGCCGCGCACGAAGTTCTTGGTGCCGTCGATGGGGTCGACCACCCACTGCCGGCCGGAGCGGCTCAGAGATCCGCCGAACTCCTCACCCACGATGCCGTCGCGCGCCCGGGCACGGGACAGGGTGGAGCGGATGGACTCCTCCGCGGCGCGGTCCGCATCCGTGACAGGGGTGAGATCCGGCTTGGTGCTGACCTCGAGGTCCTGGGCCTTGAACCGGGACATCGTGATCGAGTCCACGTTGTCCGCCAGCATGTGGGCCAGCCGCAGGTCCTCCGTGAGGTCGCGGCCGCGGGTCGCAGGGTTCTCAGGTCGCTCCATGCCGCCCACGCTATACCGCGCGGGCCGCCTCAGTCCTCGGACGACGCCGCGTCCTCCGCCCCCGAGGGGGCCAGCCGGTTGCCGAGCAGACGCCGCAGCGAGGCCAGGCGTGCCGCTCCCGAGGGGCCGGCGTGGCCCGCGGCCACCCATGCGTCCAGGCCGCAGCCGGGGGAGTCGGCGGTGTGGGTGCAGCCGCGCGGGCAGTCCGCCAGTCCGCCGGCGAGGTCGTCGAACGCCTCCACCACGCGGTCCGGCTCGACCCAGCCCAGCCCGAAGGACCGGATGCCGGGGGTGTCCACCACCCAGGTGTCCGGCAGGGGGGCGCCGTCGTCACCCGTCAGCGGCAGCGCGAGCGCGGACGAGGAGGTGTGCCGGCCCCGGCCGGTGACCGCGTTGACGTGGCCGGTGGCCCGCTCCGCGCCGGTGAGCGCGTTCAGGAGCGTGGACTTGCCGACGCCGGAGGGCCCCACGAACGCGCTGGTGTGTCCGATCAGCCGCTCGGCCACCCGGGCCACGAGCGAGGCGTCCAGGGCGGTGTCCCCGGTCTCGGCCTCGAAGGTCGCCGCACCGGAGGTCATCACCTCCAGGTCCAACGCCTCGTAGTGCGCCACCAGCGCGGCCGGATCACGCAGGTCGGTCTTCGTGATGAGGAGCACCGGGTGGATGCCCGCGTCGTAGCAGGCGACGAGGGCGCGGTCGATGAAGCCGGTCCGGGGCTCCGGATTGGCCGCGGCCACCATGATCACCAGCAGGTCGGCGTTGGCCACCACCACCCGCTCGACCTCGTCCGAGTCGTCCGCCGACCGGCGCAGGACCGTGCTGCGCTCCTCGACACGGACGATGCGCGCGAGCGTGCCCTCGTCCCCGGAGAGGTCCCCGACGACGGCCACCCGGTCGCCCGTGGCGATCGGCGTGCGGCGCAGCTCGCGGGCGCGCATCGCCGTGATTCGCTCGTCCAGGCGATCGGGCAGCACCACGGCGTACCGGCCCCGGTCCACCGTGGTCACCATGCCGATCTCGGCGTCCTCGTGCTTGGGCCGCTCCTTGGTGCGCGGGCGGGTGCCGCGCTTGGACGGGCGCACCCGGACATCGGACTCGTCCCATGCCGAGGGATCGAGGCGCCGGGCCATCAGCGGGCCTCCTCGGCCGCGTCGCCGGGTGCCACGAGCGCGGTCCACAGTGCGGGGAAGTCCGGCATCGTCTTCGCGGTGGTCGCCACGTCCACGATGCCGGTCCCCGGCACGCGCAGGCCGACGACGGCGGCGAAGGTCGCCATCCGGTGGTCGTGGTAGGTCTCGAGGGCGGCGGGCGACAGCGGTCCGGACGCGTCCGTGCCCGGGAAGCCGAGCGACGTCTCTCCCTCGTCCACGGTGACCCCCAGGCGGGCGGCCTCGGCGGTGAGCGCGGCGAGCCGGTCCGTCTCATGGCCCCGCAGATGGCCGATCCCCGTCAGACGGGTGGGCCCGGAGGCCAGCAGGGCGAGCGCGGCCGCGGTGGGGGCGAGCTCGGCCGTGTCCGCGATCTCACCGGCGCCGGTGATGCGGGGCGTGCCGTCGTCGTGGACCGCCCCGGTCACCGTGAGGCGGCCGCGGGAGCGATCCATGCGGTCGACCGTGAGGGCCACGCTCGCCCCGAACTGCGGCAGGATCCGCCGCCAGCGGTCGCCGATCTGCGTCGTGCGGGTCGGCCAGTCCGGCACCGTCACGGAGCCGCCCGTCGCCACGGCGGCGGCCAGGAAGGGGCCCGCGTTGGACAGGTCCGGCTCGACGGTCGCCTCGTGTGCCGGGACGCGCCCCGGGGCCACGGTCCACGCCCCGGGAGACGTCTCGGCGACGTCCACCTCGAGCGCGCGCAGCACCCCGACGGTCATCGCGACGTGCTCCGGACTCGGCACGGTCTGCCCGGTGTGCCGCAGCCGGAGGCCGCGCGGCATCCCCGCGGCCGCCAGCAGCGCGGCGGACAGGAACTGGGAGGAGCCGGAGGCGTCGACCGCGACCTCCGGCACGTCGCCGTCGGGGGCCACCGTGGCCGCGTCCGCGCGGGTCGTCATCGTGAAGGGCAGGCGACCGGGCTCGCCCTCCTCGTTGACGGCCACCCCGAGCTGGCGCAGCGCGTCCAGGACCGGGGCCATCGGGCGCAGGCGCGCGCCGGCGTCGCCGTCGAAGCGGACCCGGCCGGGCCGCAGCGCGGCGACGAACGGGACGAAGCGCATGACCGTCCCCGCCAGTCCGCAGTCCACGGCGACATCCCCGGCCAGCGGCTCGCCGACCGGCATCGGATGCACCCGCAGTCCGCCGTCGGACAGGGGCTCGAACCGGGCCCCGAGCGCTGTGAGCGCCGTGCGCATCAATGCCGTGTCCCGCGACTCGAGGACGCCGTGCAGGACGCACGGACCGTCGGCGAGCGCGGCGAGCACGAGATGCCGGTTCGTCAGCGACTTCGATCCCGGCAGCCGCACCTCTCCGCGCACCGGGCCGCGCGCCACGGGCGCGGGCCAGGTCTCGGCGGCGTCGGGACGGGGGGCGGGGGAGTGCGCGGCGGCACGCGTGGGGCGGGTCACCGGACCAGCCTATCCGGCGGCTGTCGGCCGGGGTCGGCCTGTCGCGGGGGAATACCTGGAACGCTCCTGGCGCTCCACTGGACGACCCCGTACCCGTGTCGGCGCACCGGTCCCGCTCGCCGCGGACCGCAGCCGGAGAGGAGCCCCGCATGAGCGCCGCCCTGCTGACGCATCCCTCCCGGACCGTAGACTGGCCCGCGATGAGCACTGACAACAGCCGGCCGGAATTCGCCCGGCCCGAGGACGCCCCCGAGCACGACCGCGCCGACATCGACGTCGCCGCCGAGTCCGAACAGCAGCGCCGTGCCCGGTTCGAGCGTGACGCCCTCGAGTTCGTGGACCAGTTGTACTCCGCTGCGCTGCGCATGACGCGCAACCCGCAGGACGCCGAGGACCTGGTCCAGGAGGCGTACACGAAGGCCTACTCCTCGTTCCACCAGTACCGGCCCGGCACCAACCTCAAGGCCTGGCTCTACCGGATCCTCACGAACACGTACATCAACCTCTACCGCAAGCGGCAGCGCCAGCCCCTCGAGGCGGACAACCCTGAGGTGGAGGACTGGCAGATGGCCCGGGCCGCCGAGCACACCTCCGGTGGCCTGCGCTCGGCCGAGACGGAGGCCCTCGACCGGCTGCCCGACTCCCAGGTGAAGGACGCCCTGCAGGCGATCCCGGAGGAGTTCCGGCTCGCCGTCTACTTCGCGGACGTGGAGGGCTTCGCCTACAAGGAGATCGCCGAGATCCTCGACGTGCCGATCGGCACCGTCATGTCGCGGCTGCACCGCGGCCGCAAGCAGCTGCGCGAGCGCCTCGCGGACTACGCGGCCGCGCGCGGCATCAAGGCCCAGCCGAAGAAGAAGACCGGGCGCGGCGGCACGAAGCAGACCGAGACGAGCACGAAGGAGGCCACGCGATGACCGCGGACCAGCACGGCCATGAGTGCCGCGTCGCCCAGGACGCCTCCCTGGAGCGGCTGTACCAGTACCTGGACGGCGCCCTGACGCCCGAGGACATCGAGCAGGTGCGCGCCCACGTGGCGGAGTGTCCGGACTGCCGGCACCAGAAGGAGCTCGAGGAGCTCATCCGCTCGGCGGTGCGTCGGTGCTGTCAGGAGAAGGCGCCCGCGCAGCTGCGGGCCACCATCATGACCCGCATCACCCAGATCTCGACGACGACCGTCACCTGGGGCTGACACCGCGACATGCGGACCCGTGGGCACCCGATCGGGCGCCCCGACGATGACGAAGGGCCGTCCCCTGAGGGGACGGCCCTTCGTGGTCTCTGCGGTCGCCGGGTGGCACCCGGCCGGTCCGCGACGCCGATCAGCGGATCAGGCGTTGGGACGCTTGCCGTGGTTGGCGCCGTTCCTGCGGCGGTCGCGACGCTTGCGTGCACGCTTGCTCATGACGTCTCCCTTCAACGAGTCGGTCGGTGGTCCATTCTGTCACATCAGGCCGTGGGCTCGGGCAGACCGAGCCACTGGTACCAGCCCCGGTGCAGCACGAGCCACGCGATGAGCCCGTGGCCCGCCTGGCCCGGCCGGCCCTGGCCGGAGGCGAGGTCCGAGCGCCACTGCTCGTGGCCCACCAGCGGGGTGAACGTGTCCACGTACACGTGGTTGCGCCGGTCGGCCACATCCAGGTAGGCCGCGTTGAGCTCGGCGAGCCGGGCGTTGCGCTGCTCGTCCAGGGTGGGCGTGGGGCCCACCACGAGCACCGGGATGTTCCGCTGCGAGGCGGTGTCCAGGACGTTGGCCAGGTTCAGCCGCGAACGGGCGGTGGAGGTGGCCTCCAGGTCCAGGTCCGCGTCGGACAGGGCCACGACGAGGCGGTTCTCCGTCTCCTCGGAGAAGCGCCGTGAGGCCTCGCCCCACCAGCGCTCGTTGAGGTCCTCGGTGGTCTCGTGCGGCACGGCCAGCACGTAGTTCTCCAGCTCCACGTCGGGGGCCTGGGTGCGGGCGAGCACGCGGCCCCACCAGCCGATGGCGCGGGCGTCGCCCGCACCGGCCAGCAGATGGTCGCCGACGGCGGCGATCCGGATCCGGCGGTTGTGCACAGTGTGTCCTTTCGTCGGCCGTTCCGGCGCCGCCGCCGCACCGGAGGGTGCGGCGGCGGCGCAGGGTCGGTCCGGGTCAGCGGCCGAAGGCGGCGTCCAGCAGCGTGCTGAGCTCCTGGTCGTGGCGGCCCTTGGTGCCCGCGGAGGTCGCGGCCGAGGCCGGGCGGGACACGAGGGTCACGGGGACGTCGAGCTGCGGCACGAGGTTCAGCGCCATGAACGGCCACGGGCCCTGGTTCGCGGGCTCGTCCTGGACCCACGCGACGTCAGCGTCCGGGTAGGCGCGGAGCGCCTTGCGGATCTCCTCGAGCGGCAGCGGGTAGAGCTGCTCCACCCGCACGATCGCGGTGGAGGTGTCACCGGACTTCTGGCGGCGGGCGAGCAGGTCGTAGTACAGCCGGCCGGAGACCAGCAGCACGCGCGTGGCGTCCTTGGCGTCCACCCCGGCGTCCGGGATGACCGGCTGGAAGCGGCCCTCGGTGAAGTCCTCCACCGAGTTCGCGGCGGCCTTGAGGCGCAGCAGCTGCTTCGGGGTGAACACGATGAGGGGCCGGCGCGGGCGGGCGTAGGCATGCTCGCGCAGCAGGTGGAAGTGGTTGGCGCCCGTGGAGGGGTTGACCACGCGCATGTTGTCCTCGGCGCACATCTGCAGGAAGCGCTCGATGCGGGCGGAGGAGTGGTCCGGTCCCTGCCCCTCGTAGCCGTGGGGGAGGAGCAGGACCACGGACGAGGTCTGCGACCACTTCTGATCGGCCGAGGAGATGAACTCGTCGATGATCGTCTGCGCGCCGTTCACGAAGTCGCCGAACTGGGCCTCCCACAGCACGAGGGCGTCGGAGCGCTCCACGGAGTAGCCGTACTCGAAGCCGAGGGCGGCGTACTCGGACAGCAGCGAGTTGTAGACCCAGAACTTCGCCTGGTCCTCGGAGAGGTGCCTGAGCGGCGCCCACGTGTCGCCGGTGATCCGGTCATGGAACACCGAGTGGCGCTGCGTGAAGGTGCCGCGCTGGGAGTCCTGGCCCGCCAGGCGGACCGGCACGCCCTCCATGAGCAGCGAGCCGAAGGCCGCCAGTTCGGCGAAGCCCCAGTCGATGCCGCCGTCGACGGCCATCTTGGCGCGGCGCTCGAGCAGGGCCGCGAGCTTCGGGTGGACCGTGAAGCCCTCGGGCACGTCGAGGTGCGCCTGCCCGATGGCCCGCAGCGTCTCGGCCGAGATGGCCGTGGACGCCGGCGCCTCCGGGGCCGCGTCCCGGTCCTCGGCCGGGCGGAGGCCCTCCCCGCCGGAGGCGGGCGCGTCCTCGTGGGTCTCCGCGAAGACCCGCTCCAGCTGCTGCTGGTAGTCCTTCAGGGCGCTGTCCGCCTCCTCCTGCGTGATGTCGCCGCGGCCCACGAGGGACTCGACGTACAGCTTGCGGGTGGAGCGCTTCTGCTCGATGAGGTTGTACATGCGCGGCTGCGTCATCGACGGGTCGTCGCCCTCGTTGTGGCCGCGGCGGCGGTAGCAGACGAGGTCGATGACGACGTCCTTGTTGAACCGCTGGCGGTACTCGAAGGCGAGCTGGGCCACGTGCACCACGGACTCCGGCTCGTCGCCGTTGACGTGGAAGATCGGGGCCTGGATGGTCTTGGCCACGTCGGTGGAGTACACCGCGGAGCGCGCCTGGGTCGACGGCGTGGTGAAGCCCACCTGGTTGTTCACGACCACGTGGATCGTGCCGCCGGTGCGGTAGCCGGGCAGCTGCGAGAGCTGCAGGACCTCGGTCACGACGCCCTGGCCCGCGAAGGCCGCGTCGCCGTGCACGAGGATCGGCAGCACGGAGAAGGAGTCCGGGCGCTGGCCACCCAGATCGAGGCGGTCCTGCTTGGCACGCACGACGCCCTCGAGGACCGGGTCCACGGCCTCCAGGTGCGAGGGGTTGGCGGCGAGGTACACGCGGGTGCTGTTGCCGGCGTCGGACACGAAGGTGCCCTCGGTGCCCATGTGGTACTTCACGTCGCCCGAGCCCGAGGCGCCGCCCGGGGTGGCCCCCTCGAACTCGCGGAAGACCTGGCTGTAGGTCTTGCCGGCGATGTTGGTCAGCACGTTCAGGCGACCGCGGTGCGCCATGCCGATGGCGACCTCGTCCAGCCCGGCGTCGGCGGCGTCGCCGAGGATGCCGTCCAGCAGCGGGATGAGGGACTCGCCGCCCTCCAGGGAGAAGCGCTTCTGGCCGATGTACTTGGTCTGCAGGAACGTCTCGAACGCCTCCGCGGCGTTGAGTCGGCCCAGGATGCGCAGCTGCTCCTCGCGGGTGGGCTTGGCGTACGGCTGCTCGAGCTTCTCCTGGAACCAGGCGCGCTCGGCCGGGTCCTGGATGTGCATGTACTCGACGCCGATGGTGCGGCAGTACGCGTCACGCAGCACGCCGAGGATCTTGCGCAGCGTCAGGCTGCTCGCCCCGCCGAAGCCGCCGGTGGGCCACTTGCGGTCCAGGTCCCACAGGGTCAGCCCGTGCTCGCGGATGTCGAGGTCCGGGTGGTAGGCCATCGAGTACTCGAGCGGGTCCACGTTGGCCAGCAGGTGGCCGCGGTCCCGGTACGCGTGGATGAGCTGCTGGATGCGGGCGACCTTGCCGATCTGCTCCTCCGGGTTCACCTGCACGTCCTGGGCCCAGCGGACGGGCTCGTAGGGGATGCGCAGGGAGTGGAAGACCTCGTCGTAGAAGCCGTCCTCGCCCAGCAGGAGGCCGTGCACGATCTTCAGGAACTCGCCGGAGCCGGCGCCCTGGATCACGCGGTGGTCGTACGTGGAGGTCAGCGTGATCGTCTTGGAGATCGCCAGGTCGTGCAGCGTGGACTCGGCGGCGCCCTGGAAGGCGGCCGGATAGGTCAGCGCGCCGACGCCGATGATGGCGGCCTGGCCCTGGGACAGGCGGGGCACCGAGTGCACGGTGCCGATGCCGCCCGGGTTGGTCAGGGAGACCGTGGTGCCGGCGTAGTCGTCCATCGTCAGCTTGTTCTTGCGGGCGCGCTGGACGAGGTCGTCGTACGCCTTCCAGAAGCCGCGGAAGTCGAGGGTCTCGGCGGCCTTGACGTTGGGGACCACGAGCGCGCGGGTGCCGTCCGGGCGGGGCAGGTCGATGGCGAGGCCGAAGTTCACGTGGGCCGGCTCCACCATGGTGGGCTTGCCGTCGCGCTCCTCGTAGGTCACGTTCATCGAGGGCATGGCCGCGAGCGCGCGGACCACGGCGTAGCCGATGAGGTGGGTGAAGGAGACCTTGCCGCCGCGGGTGCGGGCCAGGTGGCTGTTGATGACCACGCGGTTGTCGATCAGCACCTTGGCCGGCAGGTCGCGCACGGTGGTGGCGGTGGGCATGGACAGGGAGGCGTCCATGTTCGTGGCCACGGCCTTGGCCATGCCCTTGAGGACGGTGGCCTTCTCCTGCTTCTCGTCCGCGGTGGTGGCGGTGGTGTCGGCGGGCTCGGAGGGCACGGCCTGGGCCGCCGGGGTCTTCTTGGGCTTGGGGCCGGTGCTGACCGAGGTCTCCTTGGGCTGCGGACCCCGGGCCGGGGCGGTCGCCGCCTTCGGCTCGGTCACCTTGGCGGAGGCCTTCGGCTCGGTCTGGGCGGCGGCCTTCGGCTCGGTCTGGGCGCCGGCCTTCGGCTCGGCCTCGGCGGGGGCGCTGGCCTCGAGACGGGCGAAGATCTGTGCCCACTGCCGGTCCACGGAACCGGAGTCCTCGCGGTACTTCCGGTAGATCTCGGCCACGAGCCGTTCGTTCCCCGGGAACTCCTGTGCGAGCCGGTCCGACGTGAGTTCTGGCACTGTGTAACGCCTCTTCCTGAGCCTTGGGATGCGATGTGCTGCGCCGGGCCACCCGCGCGGCGCGCGTGGGGCCGGGAACGCCTCGAGACATCATAGTTCTTCGACGCCCCCGGTCGGAATGCCGCGGCCTCGGCTCGACTCCGCTCCCGGCGGACGCGCGGGGGGCTCTCGGCGTCCACCGCGTCTGGGAGACTGACACCATGCGCTTCCTCACCGACCCGGCCGTCGACCTGACGTACAACGACGTCTTCCTCGTGCCCTCGCACTCGGACGTCGCCAGTCGCATGGACGTGGACATCGCCCCGGATGACGGCACGGGCGCCACCATCCCCCTGGTCTCCGCCAACATGACCGCCGTCACCGGGCGCCGGATGGTCGAGACCATGGCCCGGCGCGGCGGTCTCGGGATCCTGCCGCAGGACATCCCGGCGGACGTCATCCGGGACGTCGTGCGTCGGGTGAAGGCGGCCCACCCCGTGGCGGACACCGCCCTGACCGTCGGCCCGCAGGACACGGTGCTGGACCTGCTCCACCTCGTGGACCGCCGCAACCACGGGGCCGTCTGCGTGGTGGACGCGCACGGCGGGCTGCTCGGCGTGGTCCGCCCCCAGGACTGCGAGGACGTGGACCGCTTCACCTCGGCCGCCTCCGTCATGCACCCTCCGGCGGTGACCCTCACGCTCGCCGAGCTCGGCGGCACGGACGGGGCCCCGAGCAAGGAGGCGCTGCAGGCGGCCTTCGAGCGCCTCCACGCCGCGCGCCAGGAGATGGCCCCCGTCGTGGACCCGGCGGTGGGGACCGCCGCCCCCGTGCTGCGCGGGGTCGTCACCGCGGCGGGCCTGCTGCGCTCGTCCCTGTTCACGCCCGGTCTCGACGACGACGGACGGCTCCGCGTCGGCGCCGCCGTCGGCATCAACGGGGCGGTGGGGGAGAAGGCCGCCGTCCTGGTCGAGGCCGGCGTCGACGTGCTCGTCGTGGACACGGCGCACGGTCATCAGCGGACCATGCTGGACGCGCTCGCCGCCGTGCGGGCCCTCGACCCCGGCGTGCCCGTGGTGGCCGGCAACGTCGTCTCCGGCGACGGCGTCCGGGACCTGGTCGCGGCCGGCGCGGACATCGTCAAGGTGGGCGTGGGACCGGGCGCGATGTGCACCACGCGCATGCAGACCGCGGTGGGCCGGCCCCAGTTCTCGGCGGTCCTGGAGTGCGCCGCCGCGGCCCGCGAGCTCGGGGCACGCGTGTGGGCGGACGGCGGGGTGAAGCACCCGCGGGACGTGGCGCTCGCGCTGGCCGCCGGAGCCAGCTCGGTGATGATCGGCTCGTGGTTCGCGGGGACGCTCGAGTCTCCGGGCGACCTCGTGCACGGTCCGGACGGTCGGCGGTACAAGGAGAGCTTCGGCATGGCCTCGGCCCGCGCGGTCCAGCACCGCACCCGCCACGAGGACGCCTTCACCAAGGCCCGCAAGGCGATGTTCGAGGAGGGCATCTCCTCCTCGCGCATGTACGTGGACCCGCGCCGCCCCTCGGTGGAGGACCTGCTGGACACCATCACGTCCGGTGTGCGCTCGTCGCTGACCTACGCCGGCGCCCACGACCTGGCGGAGTTCCGTGAGCGCGCCGTCGTCGGCCTGCAGTCCGCGGCGGGCTACGAGGAGGGCCGGCCGGTCGCCTCGTCGTGGTGAGGCGGCCGCATGCCCCTGCTCGTTCCGCCGGGGCCTGACGCCCCTATACTGGGCGGACTATGGATCACCCTGACACCTGTGTGCCAGACCGCTCGTCCGCCCACGCGGACGCGGCCGGATCGGAGCCTTCCAGTCCCGGTGCCCCGCACCGCCGCCCGGCCCGCCGTCGAGGGGGTGAGGTCGGGTGGAGTGGCTCCTGCTGATCCTCGGCCTGGCCCTGATCGTGGGCACCGGGTTCTTCGTGGCCGTCGAGTTCGCCATGATCGCGATCGACGTGCCCACCGTGCAGCGCATGGTGGACGCGGGTGACCGCGGCGCCGAGCCCCTGCTGCGCTGTCTCAAGTCACTCTCGACCCAGCTCTCCGCGTGCCAGCTGGGCATCACTCTGACCACACTGCTCACCGGCTACGTGATGGACCCGGCGATCAGCCGGCTCATCGACCCGCTGCTGCTCCAGGTGGGGCTGCCGGCCGGCGTGGTGGGCACCGTCTCGCTCGTCGTCGCGATGGTCGTGGCGACCCTGCTCTCGATGCTCCTCGGCGAGCTGATCCCCAAGAACATGTCCATCGCCGAGCCCATGGCGATCGGCCGCGCACTCGCCCGGCCCCAGCTCGTGTTCAGCACCGTGTTCAAGCCGGCGATCCTGGTCCTGAACGGGTTCTCCAACGGCGTGCTGGCCCGCGTGGGCATCGAGGCCAAGGAGGAGATCTCCGGCGCCCGCAGCCCCGAGGAGCTCTCCTCGCTGGTCCGCCGCTCGGCCCAGCTGGGCACGCTCGACGCGCAGACCGCCACGTTCCTGGACCGGACGCTGCGCTTCGCGGACCGCACCGCCGCGGACGTGATGACCCCGCGCATCCGCGTGGAGACGGTGAGGGAGGACCAGGCTCTGCCCGAGGTCCTGGACCTGGCCCGCAGCACCGGCTACTCGCGGTTCCCCGTGATCGGCGACTCCTCGGACGACATCCGCGGCGTGGTGCACGTGAAGAAGGTCGTGGCCGTGCCGCGGGAGCGCCGCGCCGACCTCGAGGCCGGTGCACTGATGACGGAGGTCATCCGCGTGCCGGAGACCGTGCACCTGGACCAGCTGCTGGCCGAGCTGCGCGACGCGAACCTGCAGATGGCCGTCGTCGTGGACGAGTACGGGGGCACCGCAGGGGTGGTCACGCTCGAGGACGTGGTGGAGGAGATCGTCGGCGAGGTCGCGGACGAGCACGACCGCGTCACCCCGGGGGTCCTCCAGACGGCCTCCGGCCGCTGGTACTTCCCGGCGGAGCTGCGGCCCGACGAGGTGCGGACCCAGATCCCGGCCCTCGTGGTGCCGGAGGACGGGGCCTACGAGACCGTCGGCGGGTACATCCTGGCCCGACTGGGGCGCCTGGCGGAGGTCGGGGACGTGGTGGACGTGGACGGCGGCACCCTGACGGTCGAGCGGATGGACGGCCGCCGCATCGAGCGCGTGCGCTTCGACCCGGCCGCTGAGGACGAGGAGACGCGCGCATGAACGGGGACGTCGTCGGACTGCTGTGGCTGGTGGTCCTGTTGGCCGCCAACGCCTTCTTCGTGGCGGGCGAGTTCGCCGTCATGGGCGCCCGCCGGGCGCAGATCGAGCCGCGGGCCGAGGCCGGCTCCCGCCAGGCCCAGGTGGCGCTCTACGCGATGGAGCACGTCTCCCAGATGCTGGCCGTCTGCCAGCTCGGCATCACGGTGTGCTCCCTGCTCATCCTCAACGTGTCCGAGCCGGCGCTGCACCACCTGCTCGTCGTCCCGATGGCCGCCCTCGGGGTCCCGTCCGCGGCGGCGGACGTGACCGCCTTCGTGCTCGCGCTGCTGGTGGTCACCTTCCTGCACGTGACCCTGGGCGAGATGGTGCCCAAGAACGCCGCCGTCTCGTTCGCGGACCGCGCCGTGATGCTGCTGGCCCAGCCGCTCGTGTGGCTCTCGAAGCTGCTGCATCCCGTCGTGGCCGCGCTGAACTGGACGGCCAACCTCGTGCTGCACGCCCTGCGCATCGAGCCGAAGGACGAGGTGGCCTCCTCCTACACGCTCGAGGAGGTGCAGTCGATCGTGGCCGAGTCCACCCGCTCGGGCACCCTGGAGGACGAGTCCGGCGTGCTGCACTCGGCCCTCGAGTTCTCGGACCACCGGGCCGGGGACGTGATGGTGCCGCTCGAGCGGGTCGTCACCGTCCCCGAGGGGATCACGCCGCACGACTTCGAGTGGACCGTGGGCCGCGTGGGCTTCTCCCGGTTCGTGGTCGAGGACCCCGACGGCGGCTACACCGGCTACCTGCACCTGAAGGACGTCCTCACCGTGGGCCCGTCGGGACACGACGAGCCGATCCCGCTCACGCGCGTGCGCTCGCTGGCCAACGTGCGGCTCGAGGACGAGGTCGAGGACGCACTCGCGCTCATGCAGCGCACGGGCTCCCACCTCGCCCGGGTCATCACGCCCGAGGGCGAGACCGCGGGCATCCTCTTCCTCGAGGACGTGCTCGAGGAGCTCGTCGGGGAGATCAACGACGTGACGCAGTCGCCACGTCGGTTCCGGCCCGCGTGAGCGTCGCGCGGGCGGCGCGGTGCTACTGTTGAGAACCGATTTCACACATCCTCCCGACACGAACGAGGTCGCCCCATGCTCCGCCGCCGTCGTCTGCCCGCCCTGACCGGGGCCCTCACCGCGCTCACCCTGAGCCTCGCCGCGTGCGGCGGGACCAGCGGCGACTCCGCGGGCGAGCAGGCCGCGGGCGCCTCTGCTGCCGCCGGGTCCGGCTCGGCCGCGGGCGCGCCCGTGGCCGTCGCCACGACGACGCAGCTCGGCTCCGTGCTCGACCGCGTGGTCGCGTGCGCCGACGCCCGCAGCGTCACGGTGATGGGCCCGGGGGATGATCCGCACGACTTCTCCGCCTCGTCCGCGCAGGTGAAGGACATGGTCTCCTCCGGCCTCGTGTTCTCCAACGGCCTCGGCCTCGAGGGCGGCATGGAGTCCGCCCTCGCCAACGCCGAGGCGGACGGCGCGACCGTCGTCGAGGTGGCGCCCCAGCTGGATCCGCTGCCCTTCGGCGGCCATGACCACGCCGAGGAGGGGGCGGGCCACGAGGGCCATGACCACGGGTCCGAGGACCCGCACGTCTGGATGGACGTCGCCCGCATGGCGAGGGCCGCCGAGCTGATGGGCGACACGCTCGCCCAGGAGCGGGGTGACGAGAGGTTCGCCGAGTGCGGCGCGACCGTGCGCGGGGAGCTCGAGCAGACGGACACGCAGGTCCGGGAGATCCTCGCCGGGGTCCCGGAGGACCGCCGCACGCTGGTCACGGACCACGACGCCTACGGCTACTTCAGCGAGGCCTACGACTTCACCGTGTCCGGCGTCGTCGTCCCGGGCGGCTCCACCGACGGCGAGCCCTCCTCCCAGGAGATCGCCGAGCTCGCCCGGTCCATCCGCGACGGCGGCGCAGACGCCGTGATCACGTCCGTGGGCGCGCGCAACAGCCTCGTGGACACCGTGGCCGAGGAGGCCGGCGACCTGCCGGTCATCGAGGTCTACGAGGGCGGCGTCGGCCCGAAGGACACCCCGGAGGCGGACTACGCCGAGGCCATGCTCCTCAACGCCCGCACCCTCGCCGACGCGCTGGAGGGCTGAGGATGGACTGGCTGCTCGAGTCCTTCCAGATGGGATTCCAGCAGCGCGCCCTCGTCGGCGGACTCATCGCCGTGGTGATGTGCTCGGTCGTGGGCACGTGGCTGGTGCTGCGCGGGATGAGCTTCTTCGGGGACGCGTTCGTGCACGGTGTCCTGCCGGGCATCGCCCTGGCGGTCGTCACCGGTGGCAGCCCCCACCTCGGTGCGGCGGTGGCCGCCGTCGTCATGATGGCGGGCATCTCGCTGGTGCACCGGGCCACCACCCTCAAGGAGGACACCGCCATCGGCCTGCTCTTCGTGGGGATGATGGCCCTGGGCGTGGTGATCATCTCCAAGTCGGACTCCTACACGGGATCGCTCACGTCGATCCTGTTCGGCGATGTGCTGGGGGTCAGCGTGGACGGCATCGTGACCCAGGCGGTCATCGCCGTCGTGGTGATCGCCCTGGCCCTGCTGCTCTACCGGCCCCTGCTGGCACTGAGCTTCTCCGAGGTCAAGGCGCGCTCGCTGGGCATGCGACCGGGGCTGACGCACACGCTGCTGCTGGTGATGATCGGCGCGGCCGTGATCGGTTCGTTCCAGGCGGTGGGCACGGTGCTCGTGTTCGGCCTCCTCGTGGGACCGCCCGCGACGGCGGCGCTGCTGACGCGCAGCGTCCCCCAGATGATGCTCGTCTCCGTCGTGATCGGCGCGGCGTGCGTCGTCACCGGGCTCACCCTCAGCTACCGGCTGGGCACGGCGGGTTCGGCCACCATGGCGCTCATGCCGATCCTGCTGTTCTTCGTCGTGCTCGCCGTCCGCGCCGCCGTGCTGGCGCTCCTGGGCCGGCACGTGCGCTCGCGCGCGCAGCGTGAGCAGGAGACGCCGGTCGTGGCCCTGCCCGGAGCGGAGGTCGCCCGATGAACGCGTCCTTCCCCGCGGGCGCCGCGGCGGCCACGCCTCCCCTCGCGGTCGCCCGGGCGCTCGAACTGCGCCACGGCTCGCACGTGGCCGTCCGGCCCTCCGACTTCACCCTGCCGGCCCGGCGGCTGATCGCGGTGATCGGGCCCAACGGCTCCGGCAAGTCCACGCTGCTGACCGCCCTGGCGGGCCTGAGCGACCCGGCCTCCGGTGCGCTGGAGGTGCTCGGCGAGAACCCGCGGCGGCGCTCGCAGCGCACCTCCTTCGTGATGCAGTCCATCGGCGTGCCCCAGGGAGTGCCGGTGACGGTGCGCGACGTCGTCGGGATGGGCCGGTACCCCACGCTCGGGTGGTTCCGCCCGTTCCGGAAGCAGGACCGGGACATCGTGCGGGCCGCCATGGAGCGCATGCAGGTCGCGGACCTGGCGCGGCGGCACCTCGACCAGCTCTCCGGCGGCCAGCGCCAGCGCGCCTACGTGGCCCAGGGCCTCGCCCAGGACCACGACGTGCTGCTGCTCGACGAGCCGATGACGGGCCTCGACATCGTCTCCGCCCGCACGATCGACGACCTCCTCCACGAGGAGCCGACGCGCGGGGTGTCCGTGGTCTACACGACCCACGATCTCGACGAGGCTGCGGAGGCGGACCATGTGGTCCTGATGGGCGGGCGTGTCGTGGCCTCCGGCCCGCCGCGGAACGTGCTCACGGTCGAGAACCTGGACATCGCCTACGGCCGGGGCGCCCTGCACGGGCCCTCCAAGGCAGTCGAGGACCCGGCGGACTTCCTGGACGACCCCGCGGGCGGCATCCGCCACTGACCGGGGCCCGGCCCCGGGGTCAGGCCGCGCGGGTGCGCCCCTCGGCCCGGCAGCGGGCACAGACGCCGGTGATCTCCACCGTGTGGTCCGCGTCCGTGAAGCCGTGCTCCGCGGCGACGGCGGTGGCCCACGCCTCGACGTGGGGGGCGGTGACCTCGACGGTGGTCCAGCAGATCCGGCACACCAGGTGGTGATGGTGGCCCTCGTCCTCGCACCGGCGGTACACGGTCTCGCCGTCGTCGCGGCGGAGCATGTCCACGAGGCCGTCGTCGAGCTGCTGCTGCAGGGTCCGGTACACGGTGGCCAGCGAGACGCGTTCGCCCTGGTCCTGGAGGCGGGCATGGAGCTCCTGCGCGCTCACGAAGTCCGGGATGCGGTTCAGGGCTCGGTCGACGGCGGCCTTCTGCCGGGTCGCCCGGGGACGGGCGGCCCGGGGGCTGGGCTGGGGGGCGCTCACGGTGCTCACGACTCCTTCTGCGGCGGCTGCCGCCTCCTCCGCGCGGTCCGGAACAGGTCCGCGCGGGCCATCCTCCAGGTTATCAGCGGCGCCGAATGGGGCGTGGAGTAGGGTGTCCGGGTGCACAGCGAGAGCCCGGACCCATCCCCTGTCCCGGACCGCGACGGCGCCGCCCCCGATCGACCCGACCCGCTGATCGTCGTCGACGAGGGGCAGGGCCGCGTGGTCCCGGCGCCCACGGCGGCCCCGTCCTCGTCCCATGACGCCGGCGGCGACCCGGACGCGGACATCGACGGCGTCGACCCTGAGGCCGCCGAGCCGCCCACCCTGGTGACGGTGGACGTGCTGGCCGGCTGGCTCGGCCTGGCCCCCGTCGAGGACCTGCCGCCGGTGCCCGGGGGCCCGGCCTACGCCCAGCCGGGCCGATGCCGCCCGAACCGGGTGATCCTGCTCGACGTCCGGTTCCGGGCCACGGGGGGCGGGCCGGACCACGCCGCCTATCTCCAGGGCCATCTGCCCGGCGCCGTCTACGTCTCCCTGCCCAGCCAGCTCGCCGGCCACGCCGGTCCGGCGGCGGGGCGCCACCCCCTGCCGGACGCGCGCCAGTTCGCGGAGACCGTGCGGATGTGGGGGATCGACGAGGGGGACACCATCGTGGTCTACGACGACGACCACGGCCTGTCCGCCGCGCGCGCCTGGTGGCTGCTGCGCCACGCGGGGCTGCGGGACTCCGTGCTCCTGGACGGCGGCCTCGAGGCGTGGCGCGCCGCGGGCCTGCCCCTGCAGCCCGGTGAGGTCATCCCGGTGCCCGGCACCGCCCGGCCGTCGTGGGGCCGCATGCCCGTCGTGGACACGGCCGGCGCCGAGGCGATGGCCTCCGGCGGTCTGCTCCTCGACGCGCGGGCGGCCGAACGCTACCGCGGGGAGGTCGAGCCCTTCGACCCCGTGGCCGGGCACATCCCCGGGGCGCGGAACGTGCCCACGGCGGAGAGCATCGCCGAGGACGGCCGCCTGCGGCCCGCCGCAGAGCTGGCGGAGCGGTTCGACGCCGTCGGCGTGGACGACGCCACTCCCGTGGCCGTGTACTGCGGCTCGGGCATCACCGCGGCGCACGCCGTGCTCACCCTGGCCGTCGCGGGGCGACCCGGAGTGGCGCTCTACCCGGGTTCGTGGTCAGCATGGGTCCAGGACCCGTCCAACGCCGTCGCGGTCGGCCCCGAGCCCGACGGCGCGTCCGGCCGGGACTGACGAGCCCCGGGGCCCCGCCCCGCCGACCCCCAGGAGGACCCCCCATGGCCACCGTCTTCAGCAGGATCATCGCCGGCGAGCTGCCCGCCCGCTTCGTGTGGCAGGACCCGACGTGCGTCGCGTTCCTGTCCGCCGCGCCGCTCCAGCCGGGGCACACGCTCGTGGTGCCCCGTGAGGAGGTGGACGAATGGGTGGAGGTCGACCCGGCGCTGGTCACGCACCTGACGACGGTCGCCCAGCAGATCGGCAAGGCGCAGGTGGCGGCGTTCTCCGCCCGCCGGGCCGGGCTCATGATCGCCGGCTATGAGATCCCGCACCTGCACGTGCATGTGTGGCCCTCCACCTCGCTCGCCGACTTCGACCTGGCTCGCGTGGACAACGCCCCCGATCCGGCGGACCTGGACGACGCCGCCGCCCGCCTCCGCGCGGCCCTGCGGGACCTGGGCCACGGCGAGGTCGTCCCGCAGGACTGACGGCCCGCGCCGCCCGGGCCCGACTCAGGCGCGCGTGGCCCGGGCGAGCGCCTGACGCACCCGCTTCTCGGAGACCGAGACCGCCGTGCCCAGCTCCTGGGCGAAGAACGAGACGCGCAGCTCCTCGATGAGCCAGCGCACCCGCTCCAGCTCCGCGGGCACGGGCGTGCCCGCGAACCGGGCGCGGTGGGCCGCGACGGCGGCGTCGAACTCGTCCTCGAGCCCCTGCACCACCGCCATGTGCTGCCCGTCGCGCTGCAGGTGGCCGCCGGCGTCCAACCGGTCCAGGCGCGTCAGCATGCCCTGCAGGTAGCGCGGCAGGTGCTGCAGCCGCTCCCAGCCCGTGGTGGCCACGAAGCCGGGGAACACGAGCTGCTCGAGGTGTGCCTTCACGTCCGACAGCGCCGGCGCGAGGGCGAGCGAGACCGAGCCCTTGAGCCGGCGTCGCACCTGCGCGGCCCGGGAGAGCACCTGCTCCACCAGGGACGTGACGGCGAAGACCGTGTCGATCAGGTCGGCCCGCACCCGGTCGAACAGGGCGCGGAACGCGGCCTCGTCGAACGGCAGCTCGTCCCCGACGAGACGGTCCACGGCGGCCTGGGTGCAGTCCGCGACGAGGGAGTCCACCGAGCCGTGCGGGTTCTGGGTGAAGGTGAGCTTCTCCCTGTTGTCCAGGTGGTCCAGCACGTAGCGCTGTGGGCTGGGCAGGGTGGCCAGCAGCAGCCGGATCACCCCGGCCCGGTGCCAGGCCGCCTGGTCCTCCGCGGACCGGGCCACGGTCAGGCCGGCCGCGGGGCCGCCGTCGGGCGTGGTCTCGGGCACCAGGCTCGGGTAGCCCGTGATGGCGGGGCCGCGCGCCCCGGCCGCGGTGGAGACGGTCTTCGGCACCGTGCCGATGCTCCACGAGGTCAGCCCGTGCCGCTCCTCGAAGGCCGGCGTCGCGCCGGACCGCCCGGGGCCCTCCGGGCGACGGCGTCCCTCGGCCCCGGCCCGCGCGTCGGCCTGGGCACGGCCGCCGCGGCCCTTGCCGCGCGGCCCCGGCCGGGCCGAGGCGGGGTCGTCGGTGCCGGCGAGCCGGGCGGCGATCGCGGAGCGGTTGGCCTGCGCGAGCCGGGCCTGCAGCGCGGGCAGGTCCTGGCCGGCGCCCATCACGGCGCCGCGGGCGTCCACGACGCGGTAGTCCATCCGCAGGTGCAGGGGCACCGCGTCCGGGGCCCACAGTCCGGGCTCCACCACCACGCCGCGCACCCGGCGCACGGCCGCGGACAGCGCGTCCGGCAGCTCGTCCCGCAGCGGGTCGGCGTGGGCCTCGAGGTCCGCGACGAGCTGCTGGGCCACGTCCGGGGCGGGCACGAGGTTCTTGCGCACGGCCTTGGGCAACGCCTTGATGAGGGCGGTGACGAGCTCGACCCGCAGGCCGGGGACCAGCCACGCGAAGGGGCCGGGGGAGACCTGGTTGAGCAGCAGGATCGGCACGGCCACGGTCACGCCGTCGGTGCCGGCCGCGCCGGTCGGGTCGTACGTGTACTCGAGGTCGAGCTCCACGTCGCCGCCGGGCATCGGATACGCGAACGTGGTGGGGAACGCGTCGGTGTCCAGGTCCTCGGCGTCGGCGGTGAGCAGGGCGGCGACGTCGAGGTCCAGCAGGTCCGGCTGATCCTGGCGCGCCTTCTTCCACCACGCGTCGAAGTGCCGCTCGGAGACGACGTTTCCCGGGATCCGCGCGTCGTAGAAGGCGAACAGGTCCTCGTCCCCGATCCGCAGGTCGCGGCGGCGCAGGCGCGTCTCGAGGGCGTCGACCTCCTCGAGCGCAGCCCGGTTGCGGGCGAAGAACCGGTGACGCGTGCGCCAGTCGCCCTCCACGAGGGCGTGCCGGATGAACAGCTCGCGGGAGAGCTCCGGGTCGATCCGGCCGTACCGGACCGAGCGGTCCGGGATCAGGGTGACGCCGAACAGCGTCACCTTCTCGCGCGCGACGACGGAACCCGCCCGCCGCGACCAGTGCGGCTCGTTGTAGGTCCGCTTGACGAGGTGGCCGGCGACCTCCTCGGCCCACTCCGGCTCGATCCGGGCCACCGTGCGCGCCCACAGCCGGGAGGTCTCCACGAGCTCGGCGGCCATGACGAACGGGTGGCGCTTCTTGAACAGGGCGGAGCCGGGGAACACGGCGAAGCGGGTGCCGCGGGCGCCCACGTACTCGCGACGGCGCTCGTCGTAGGCGCCGATCTGCGAGAGCAGGCCGGTGAGCAGGGACTTGTGCACGGCCTCGTGCCGGCCGACCGGGTCCACGGGTCCGGCCTCGACGGTGAGGCCCACGTCCTTGGCGAGCTGGTGCAGCTGGCGCACCAGGTCCTGCCACTCCTGCACGCGCAGCCAGTTGATGTGCTCACGGCGGCACAGCTTGCGGAACTGGGAGCCGGAGAGCTCCTTCTGCCGCTCGTGCAGGTAGGCCCAGAGGTTCAGGATCGCGGAGAAGTCCGAGTTCTCGTCCGCGAACCGGCGGTGCAGCTCGTCCGCGGCCTCGCGCTGCTCCGTGGGGCGCTCGCGGGGGTCCTGGATGGTCAGGGCCGCGGCGATCACCATGACCTCCCGGACGCAGCCGCGCTCACCGGCCTCCAGGATCATGCGGCCCAGCCGCGGGTCCACCGGCAGACGGGCCAGGCGGCGTCCGACCCGGGTGATGGTGCCCGCGCGGGCGCCGCCGGCCTCGAGCGCGCCGAGCTCGGTGAGCGTGGTGGCGCCGTCGGTGACCTGGCGGCCGTCCGGCGGCTGGACGAAGGGGAACTCCTTCACGTCGCCCGGGGTGCGGGCCACGCCGAGGGAGAGCATCTGCAGGATCACCGAGGCCAGGGAGGTGCGCAGGATCTCCGGGTCCGTGAACTCGGGGCGGGAGAGGTAGTCCTCCTCCGAGTACAGGCGGATCGCGATGCCGTCCGAGGTGCGGCCGGACCGGCCCGAGCGCTGGTTCGCGCTGGCCTGGGAGACGCGCTCGATCGGCAGGCGCTGCACCTTGGTGCGGTTCGAGTACCGCGAGATGCGCGCGGTGCCCGTGTCGATCACGTACTTGATGCCCGGCACGGTCAGGGACGTCTCGGCGACGTTCGTGGCCAGCACGATCCGCCGGCGCACCCCGGCCCCGGCGCGGCCGAACACGCGGTGCTGCTCCGCCATGGACAGGCGGCCGAACAGCGGCAGGATCTCCGTGCCGGCCAGGCGCGTGGTGCCGGCGACGACGCCGGTCAGGTGGTCCGCGGCCTCGCGGATCTCCCGCTCGCCCGGCAGGAACACGAGGATGTCGCCCGGCGGCTCGGCGGCCAGCTCGAGGACGGCGTCGCCGATCGCGTCGAGGGGGTCGCGGGTCTCGGCGGCATCGTCCGCGTCGTCCTCGGGGTCGTCCGGGGAGGGCTCGTCGGTCAGCGGCCGGTACCGGATCTCGACGGGGTAGGTCCGCCCCGAGACCTCGATGATCGGCGCCGGGACCACGCGGCCGCCGTCGTCGGCCTCCACCGCGTCCGCATGGTCCTCACCCTCGGCCAGCGGCCGGCCGAAGTGCCGGGCGAAGCGCTCCGGGTCGATGGTGGCCGAGGTGATGATCACCTTCAGGTCCGGCCGCTGGGGCAGCAGGTTGCGCAGGTAGCCCAGGAGGAAGTCGATGTTGAGGCTGCGCTCGTGGGCCTCGTCCACGATGATCACGGAGTAGCGGCGCAGCTGCGGGTCATGGGGGATCTCGGCCAGCAGGATGCCGTCCGTCATGACCTTGACCCGGGTCGCCTTCGAGGTCTGCGCCGTGAAGCGGACCTGGTAGCCGACCGTCTGCCCGATCTCCTCGCCCAGCTCCTGCGCGATGCGCTCGGCCACGGAGCGGGCGGCGATGCGCCGGGGCTGGGTGTGGCCGATCGAGCCCGCCTCCCCGAGCCCGAGGGCCAGGCACATCTTCGGCAGCTGCGTGGTCTTGCCCGAGCCGGTCTCGCCCGCGACGATCACCACCTGGTGGTCGCGGATCGCGGCCATGATCTCCTCGCGACGCTCCGCCACCGGCAGGTGTTCGGGGAACGTGATCGCGGCGGCGTCGTGGGGCGTCGCGGACGGCTGCGCGGCGGGCGTGGAGGGCGGGGGAGTCTGCGTCATGACGGCCTCCATCCTAGGCGCGCGGGGCCCGGGCCGACCCGGACGGGGCGAATCCGGGACGGATCTGGGACTGGGGCTGTGAGTCCGGATGTGATTCTCTGGAGCCCATGGACACGAACACCGTCTTCCTGTTAGCGGCGATCGGCCTCTACTTCCTCGCGATGATCGCGATCGGCCTGTACGCCTCCCGCAAGAACACCGACCTCGACGACTACATGCTCGCCGGACGCGACATGAAGCCGTCCGTCGCGGCGCTCTCCGCGGGTGCGTCCGACATGTCCGGCTGGCTCCTGATGGGCCTGCCCGGCGCGATCTACGCCGCGGGCCTGGTCGAGGGCTGGATGGCGGTCGGCCTGACCGTGGGCGCGTGGGTGAACTGGCGCGTGGTCGCCCCCCGCCTGCGCTCCTATACCGAGGTGGCCGGGAACTCGATCACGATCCCATCCTTCCTCGAGAACCGGTTCAAGGACCGCACGCACATCCTGCGGATCGTGGCCGGCCTGATCATCCTCGTGTTCTTCACCTTCTACGTCTCCTCGGGCATGGTGGCCGGCGGCAAGTTCGTCGAGTCGACCTTCGGCCCCGACTCCTTCTACGCCCAGGGCATCAGCATCAACTACCTCACCGGCATGCTCGTGGTCGCGGGCATCACGGTGCTCTACACCCTGTTCGGCGGCTTCCTCGGCGCCTCGCTGACGGATGTGGCCCAGGGCGTCCTCATGTTCCTCTCGCTGCTGGCCGTGCCCATCGTCGTGATCCTGACCATGGGCGGCTGGGACGCCGTCGTCGAGGGCATCCGCGCCGCCGACGCCGCCGGCGGCGGGGTGAACCACTTCTCGATGTTCGAGAACGCGACGCTGATCGGCGTCCTGTCCTCCCTCGCCTGGGGCCTGGGCTACTTCGGCCAGCCGCACATCATCGTCCGCTTCATGGCCCTGCGCACCCCGCACGACGCGGCCGTCGCCCGGCGCGTCGGCATCGGCTGGATGGCGCTGTCCGTGTTCGGCGCCGTGATGGTCGCCCTCGTCGGCATCGCCTACTTCCAGGCCAACCCCGGCACCACGCTCGAGGACCCGGAGACCGTGTTCCTGGTGCTGGCCTCGATCATGTTCCACCCGTTCGTGGCCGGCCTGGTGCTGGCCGCCGTCCTCGCCGCGATCATGTCCACGCTCTCCTCGCAGCTGATCGTGTGCTCCTCCGCCCTGGTGGAGGACCTCTACATGCTGCGCGGGCGCACCGGTTCCCCGACGTTCACCCTGTGGCTCGGCCGCATCGGCGTGCTGGTGGTGGCGCTCGTGGCGGGTCTGCTCGCCCTCAACCCGGACTCCTCCGTGCTCGAGCTCGTCTCCTTCGCGTGGGCCGGCTTCGGCGCCGCCTTCGGCCCCGTGATCCTGCTCGCCCTGTACTGGCCGCGGTTCACCTCGTGGGGGGCGATGGCCGCCATGCTCACCGGCGCCGCCGTCGCCTGGGTGTGGTCCGAGGCCAGCGCCGAGACGTGGGAGTGGTTCGGCCTGTACGAGCTGCTGCCGGGCTTCGTCGCCGCCCTCGTGGTGGGTGTGGTGGTGTCCCTCGTGACCCAGCGCTCGCGCCGCGTGCAGCGGCGGATCGACGCCGAGTTCACCGGCGCGATCGACATCGTGGCCGGCCGCGAGCCGCACCCGGACGTGGCCCCGGCAACCATGGCGCGGGACGCCGCCGGGGGCTCGACCGCAGCCGCCGCGGATCCGCGCGCGCAGGCGTGAGGCTCTTCCTCGCGATCCGTCCGCCGAGGGCCGTGCTCGACCACGTCGAGCCGGCCCTCGACGGCGTCCGGGACCGGGCGGGACGCGCGCTGCGCTGGACCGAGCGGGAGCAGCGGCACCTGACGCTGGCGTTCCACCCGGAGGTGCCCGCCGGGGCCGTGGACGACGTCGTCGCCGACGCCGGCCGCATCGCGGCGGGACACGCGCCGCTGGACCTGCACCTGGCCGGGGCGGGGGAGTTCTCCCACCGCACGCTCTGGATGGGGGTGGGCGGGCAGGTCCGGGAGCTCGGCGCGCTCCTGGCGGAACCGTGGCTCGCCGACGACGACGGCCGGGACCGCCGGCGCGCCCACCTCACCGTGGCGCGGGTCTCGGCGGCCGCACCGCGGCCCAGGTGTCGGAGGCGGGGCGAGCCTCGACCGTCGGCGCCCAGCACCGTGCTGCTGGCCGAGGCCGTGCACGCGCTCGCCGTGTACCGCGGCCCGCAGTGGACGGCGGACGAGGTCGAGGTCGTGGCGTCCCGGCTCGGCGAGGGCCGCTCCGGCGGCCCGCTGCACGAGGTGCTGGCGACCGTCCCGCTGCGCGGCTGAGGGGCCGACGGGCCGGCCGGAGCGGGAGACCCGCCCGGCCGACCCGGCCCGGGGTCAGCCCTCCAGCGGGCCCTGCACCGCGTACAGGCGCTTGTTGGCGAACTCGTCCAGGGCCAGGGGGCCGAGCTCGCGGCCGAAGCCCGAGCGCTTCACGCCGCCGAAGGGCAGGTTCGCCCCGGCGGCGGAGGCGAGGTTCACGTTCGCCATGCCCACCTCGAGCTGGTCGGCCACGCGCTTGGCCTCGTCCAGGTCCGTGGAGAAGACGGCGCCGCCGAGACCGTACTGCGAGTCGTTGGCCAGGGCCACGGCCTCCTCGGCCGAGGACACCTTGTAGACGACGGAGGCCATGCCGAACAGCTCCTGCGTGTAGGCGGGGTTCTCCTGGTCAACGTCCGTGATCACGGCCGGGGAGACGTAGAAACCCTCGCCCTCGGGGCCCGAGACGCGCTCGCCGCCCACGTGGACGGTGGCGCCGGCCTCCTTGGCCGCGGCGATCTGCTCGGCGAGCCCGTCGGCCGCGGACTCCGAGGACAGCGGGCCGTAGACGTCGGCGTCGCGCGAGGTCGGGTCGCCGGGCTGCATCGCCGAGGAGCGCTGGACCAGCTCGTCCACGAAGTCGTCGTAGAGGTCCTCCATGACGATCATGCGCTTGTTCGAGTTGCAGGCCTGGCCCCAGTTGCCCATCCGGGTGGCCAGTGCGTCGCGGGCGGCCGCGCGGGCGTCCGGCGCGGAGAGCACGATGTACGGATCGGAGCCGCCGAGCTCGAGGACGACCTTCTTGAGATGCCGGCCGGCCTGCTCGGCGACGGCGGCGCCGGCCCGCTCCGAACCGGTGAGGGACACGCCCTGCACGCGCGGATCGGCGATGATCGTGGAGATCTGGTCGTGGGTGGCGAACACGTTCTGGTACACGCCCTCCGGCAGTCCGGCCTCGGTGAAGAGCTCTTCCAGCAGCTGTGCCACCTGCGGGTTGATCTCGGCGTGCTTGAGCAGGATGGTGTTGCCGAGCACGAGGTTCGGCGCCACGAAACGGGCCACCTGGTACACCGGGAAGTTCCACGGCATGATCCCCAGCAGCGGGCCGAGCGGCAGCCGCTGGACGAACGCCTCCTGCCCGGAGAACTGCTTGATCGGCTGGTCCGCGAGCAGCTCCTCGGCCTCGTCCGCGTAGTACCCGAAGATCTGGGCGCCGTAGCGCACCTCGCCGACTGCAGCGCCGAGGGACTTGCCCATCTCCGTGGTGATCAGCGCGGCGATGTCCTTGGAGCGCTCGGCCAGCAGCTCGGAGATCCGCTTCACGATGGCGGCGCGCTCGGCCACCGACTTCTGGGACCACTGCTCGTAGGCGGCCTGCGAGGCGTCGAGGGCGTCGGCGATCTGCTGATCCGTGGCGTTGTCGAAGGACTTCAGCAGCTCCCCGGTGGCCGGGTTGATCGTGCGGTAGCCCTGAGAGGCGGAGGTGGTGGTCATCAGCCGTCACCCTTTCGTGTGGACGTCCTGCGTTGAGCTCCCCATCCTGCCGGAGGCTCCCGCTCACTCCCAGATCCCGGACGCCCCTCTTCGCCACGAGCCGAGAAGGTGGGTGTCCACGACCCCGGCAGCCTCCATCAGGGCGAAGCACGTGGTCGGCCCGACGAAGCGGCAGCCGTGCGCCTTCAGCGCCCTCGCGAGCGCGCGCGACTCGTCCGAGGCCGAGGGGATCAGCGCCACCGTCTCCGGCCGTGGGGTCGCTGCAGGCTGGTGAGCCCAGACCAGCCCCGGCAGACCGCGGGCCGGCCGGTCGCCGTCGCCGTGCCAGTCGGGGCCCGCACCGGGGGAGCCCGGGTGCAGCGGGGCGAACCGCTCGCCGCGCATCCCCACGACGGCCCGCGCGTTCGCGACCGCGGCCTCGATCTTGCGCCGGTTCCGGATGACGCCGGGGTCCGCCAGCAGCGCCTCGACCTCCGCGTCCCCGAACGCCGCGACGGCGTCCACGTCGAATCCCGCGAACACCTGACGGAACCGCGGCCGCTTGGCCAAGACGGTCCGCCAGCTCAGGCCCGACTGGAACGCCTCGAGCACGAGGCGCTCGAACAGGCCCTGCTCGTCCGTGACGGGCAGGCCCCACTCCGTGTCGTAGTACTCCCGCAGCAGCGGATCCCGTGCCGCCCACGGCGGGCGGGCTCGCCCGTCCTCACCCACGACGACGCCACTCGGCGGCGCCTGTCGCCCGCCCGCCGGTGGATCCTCGGCGGGGGTGGGGAGGCCGTCGTCGGCGTGGTGCGCGCTCATGCACCCGAGCCTAGGAGCGGCCCCGGACATCCGGCGCCGGAACGCGACGCCTGGGGACGCAGCCCCGTCTGCGGACACCTGTGCAGGAGGCACGGCCAGACCTCGTCACTCGAGCCGCCCGGCCCGCAGCCGCCACGTGTGGCGAAGGGGGAGACGCTGGGAACGACCGCGGTCGGGGCGACGCCGCCCGGGAGCGCGCCCAGGGCAGGTTCGCACCGCGCGCGGGGGAGGTGCTCATGGCCGGCACCCTGGCCCCCGCGTCGCGGCACGGACCGCTCAGTCCCTCGCGAGCACCGCGTCCCCCTCGGGCCGGCGCAGGCTCGGCTCGGGCAGGTACACGGACCCGCCGGCGGCCCGGAACTCCGCGGACTTCGCGGCCATGCCGGCCTCGGCGATTCTCGCCTGCTCGGACGCGCCGCCGAACTCGCTGCGGATGTCCTGGCTGATGCGCATGGAGCAGAACTTCGGCCCGCACATCGAGCAGAAGTGGGCGGTCTTGGCGGGCTCGGCCGGCAGCGTCTCGTCGTGGTACTCCTCGGCGAGCTGGGGGTCCAGGCCGAGGCCGAACTGGTCGCGCCAGCGGAACTCGAAGCGCGCCTTGGACAGGGCGTCGTCGCGGTCGCGGGCGCCGGGGTGGCCCTTGGCGACGTCGGCGGCGTGCGCGGCGATCTTGTAGGTGATCACACCCGTCTTCACGTCGTCCCGGTTCGGCAGGCCCAGGTGCTCCTTGGGCGTGACGTAGCAGAGCATCGCGGTGCCGTAGCGGGCGATCTCGGTGGCGCCGATGGCCGAGGTGATGTGGTCGTACGCCGGGGCGATGTCCGTGACGAGGGGGCCGAGCGTGTAGAACGGGGCGCCCTTGCACAGCTCCTGCTGGCGCTCCACGTTCTCCCGCACCAGGTGCAGCGGGATGTGGCCGGGGCCCTCCACCATGACCTGGACGTCGTACGCCCACGCCCGCTCCGTCAGCTCGGCCAGCGTGTCGAGCTCGGCGAACTGGGCGGCGTCGTTGGCGTCGGCCACGGAGCCCGGCCGCAGGCCGTCGCCCAGGGAGAACGCGACGTCGTAGCGCGCGAAGATCTCGCAGAGCTCGTCGTAGTTCTCGTAGAGGAAGTTCTCCTTGTGGTGGCCCAGGCACCAGCCGGCCATGATCGAGCCGCCGCGGGAGACGATGCCGGTGACGCGGTCCGCGGACAGCGGCACGTGGCGCAGCAGCACGCCGGCGTGCACGGTCATGTAGTCCACGCCCTGCTCGCACTGCTCGATCACGGTGTCGCGGAAGATCTCCCAGGTCAGGGCCTGGTGGTCGCCGCCGACCTTCTCGAGGGCCTGGTAGATCGGCACGGTGCCGATCGGCACGGGGGAGTTGCGCAGGATCCACTCGCGGGTGGTGTGGATGTCGTCGCCCGTGGACAGGTCCATCACGGTGTCCGCGCCCCAGCGGGTGGCCCACTGCAGCTTCGAGACCTCCTCGGCGATCGACGATGTCACCGCCGAGTTGCCGATGTTCGCGTTGACCTTCACGGCGAACGCCTTGCCGATGATCATCGGCTCCGACTCGGGGTGGTTCACGTTCGCCGGGATGATGGCGCGGCCGGCAGCGACCTCGGAGCGCACCAGTTCCACGTCCACGCCCTCGCGCAGGGCGACGTAGCGCATCTCCGGGGTGATCTCGCCGCGCCGGGCGTAGTGCATCTGGGTGACGCGCGCGCCCTCCTTGGCGCGCAGCGGGGCGCGGCGCTCGCCGGCCCACTCCTGCGAGGCGGCGCCGCGGCGCACGGCCGAGCGGCCGTCGTCGAGCAGGTCGCGTTCGCGGCCCTCGTACTCCTCGACGTCGCCGCGGGCGCGGATCCACTCGGCGCGCTGGGCGGGCAGGCCGCGCTCGGGCACGGAGCCCGGGCCCATGGTGCGGTAGACGGTCAGGGGCGCGTTGGGCGTGCCGTCGGGGGAGTCGTCCTGGTGGACCTCGGTGACGGGCACGCGGATGCCGTGCTCGGCATCCTCGAGCCAGCCCAGACGGTGCGTGGGGTAGTTCTCCTCGGCGACGACCTCGGCCGTCGACTCGGCTGCGGGCAGGGGGGTGCGCTCGGAAACGGACATGGCCGCGGCTCCTTCTTCCTTCGCCGGAATGACCCGGACAGGTTCAGACGGTCTCCGGGCGGCGTCAGCCCGGTCTCAGCCCCGTGCCGTGGGGCTCCCGTGGGATGCGAGCGACCCTAGCACGTCCCCTGCGAGGCCTCACCGCCGTCGGCAGCGGCCATGCGGCGGGCCGCTCAGGCGCGCGCCGCGCGGGCCGCCCGCCGGCGCACCGTGGTGCGCTCGACGATCCACGTGACGATGAGCATCACGATGATGACGATGCCGGCGTAGCCGAGGACGGGGTAGACGGTGCCCACGAGGTCGGAGAAGCCGACGCTCGAGAGCAGGGTGGCGGCCAGGGCCGTGACGACGGCGATGGCCCAGCCCGGCACGCGGCGCATCGAGGACAGCAGGGCGATGCGCTCCACCCCGCCGTACAGGCACGAGACCGCCGTCGTGAACTGCGCCAGCAGCAGGACGACCGTGTACAGCAGGGCGGCCCAGCCGCCGATCATGGCGGCCAGCTCGACCATGGGCAGCTCGGCGCGGCCGATGAGCTGGGCGTGGGCGGTCAGCGCGGCCATCACCGCGCCGGCCATCACCACGAGGCCCAGGGCCCCGAGCCCGGCCCCGGCGACGAGGGAGCGCCCCGACGAGGAGCTCTCCTCGCCGATCGGGGCGAGCACCGCGTAGGCCAGCTGGATGTTGAACGCCACGTACAGCACACCCGAGAGCCACCACTGGTTGATCAGCGGGGACGAGGTCACGAGCGCGGCGACGTCGTCCACCGCGGCCCCCGGGTTCACCAACCCCCACACCGCGACGCCGACGGCGACCACGATGATCAGGGGGACCACCACGGCCTGGACGCGCACGAGGCCCGTGATGCCGGCCAGCACCGAGACCACGCAGACGGCCGCCATCACGAGCGAGCCCACGAGCGAGGGCAGCCCGAACGCGGTGTGCACCGCCGCCCCGGCCCCGGCCAGCATGATCACCAGCGTCCCCAGCAGGGACGTGGTGATGCACAGGTCCGCGAACCAGGTGGGCACGCGCGAGGTCGTGGGGTTCACGATCCGGTGGATGTCCGTGGTCCGCAGCTTCTGCGCCAGCCGCAGCACGATCACCGCGAGCAGGAAGAACAGCGTGCCGGCGATCACGAGCGCCCCCGTGCCGCCCCAGAGGCCGAAGCTCACGAAGTACTGCAGGATCTCGTTGCCCGAGGCGTACCCGGCGCCGATGGTGGTGCCGATGAACGTGGCGGCGATCCCGAGCGGGGAGGTCGGCCGCAGCGGCGCCGACTCCTCGGCTCGGCCGGGGTGCGCGGGGGAGCTCTCTGTGACGGGGGACATGCGACTACATTCTCATGGGCGGGATCGGCCCGGCCCGGGCGGCCGATCCGCCCCGACCCGAAGGAGCCCCGCATGACCCCCGCCGTCCCCCGCGTGCTCAGCATCGCCGGCTCCGACTCCGGCGGCGGCGCGGGTGTCCAGGCCGACCTGAAGACCATCGCCGCGTGGGGCGGCTACGGGATGACCGCGATCACCGCGATCACCGCCCAGAACACGCAGGGCGTGCAGGCCGTCCACCCGCTGCCGGTGGACGTGGTGCGTGCCCAGCTCGACTCGGTCGCCGCCGACATCGCCGTGGACGCCGTGAAGATCGGCATGCTCGGCACGGTGGAGCTCATGCGGGCCGTCGCCGGCTGGCTCGAGGAGACCCTGCCCGCCGTCGTCGTGCTGGACCCGGTCATGGTGGCCTCGAGCGGGGACGCTCTCACCGCGGTGGGCGACGACGACGGGCGCGCCGCGTGGTCCCGGCTGCTGCGGGCGGCGCACCTGGTGACCCCCAACCTGCCCGAGCTGGCCCGGCTGACCGGGCGGGACGCGACGGGCTGGGACGCCGCCCTCGACGCGGCCCGGGGCCTGGCCGCCGAGCACGACGTGACCGTCCTGCTCAAGGGCGGGCACCTGGACGAGGCCGAGGCGGCGGAGGTGCCGGACGCCGTCGTGCGTGTGGACGGAGCCGTGCACGAGGTGCGCGGCCCGCGCGTGACGACCCGCGCCTCGCACGGCACCGGCTGCACCCTCTCCTCGGCTCTGGCCACGCTGGCCGGCGCGGGCCTGAGCTGGGAGGACGCACTCGAGCGAGCCAAGCCGTGGCTGGCCGACGCGATGCGGGCGGGGGAGGCGCTCGCGGTCGGGGACGCCTCGCGGCCGACGTGGCACGGTCCCGTCGACCACGGTCATGCGCAGCGGCGCTGATGTGCGCCGGACCTCCGGGCTTCGACACGATCGAGGCGGGAAATCCGGCGAATGCGCACCGCGGGACGTTCCATGAGGTCGATTTCCCGCCTCGAATGCCGCTGACCCGGACCTCCCGCTCCGCTCGAGCGTCCGGGGCCGCAGAACGCGGAAGAGCCGGCTCCCCCGTGTCGCCACGGGGGTCCGGCTCTGTTCGCTCGTGCCCCCGGCAGGATTCGAACCTGCGGCCTTCTGCTCCGGAGGCAGACGCTCTATCCCCTGAGCTACGGAGGCGGGGGTCGCGACGCGTCGAGCGCGTTGCGGACTCGTCGACTCTACACCATCAGGATGGCCCGTCCGTGACCTCCCCGCGGGGCGCGTCAGCCGGGCAGGCCCGCGCGCAGCGTCCGGGCCGCGGCCTCGGGGTCCCCGGCCTGCGTCACGGCGCGGACCACCACGATCCGTTCCGCCCCGGCCGCGCGGACCTCGGGCAGCCGGTCCGCGTCGACGCCGCCGATGGCGAACCACGGCCGCGCCCCCGCCGGGTCCTCGGCGTCCAGGCGCGCGGCGAGGGAGGGCAGCTCCAGCCCGACGGCGGCCCGGCCCGGCTTCGTGGGCGTCGCCCACACCGGCCCCGTGCAGAAGTAGTCCAGGCCGTCCTCCGCGCGGGCGGCGCGCACCTGCGCCTCGGTGTGGCACGAGCGGCCGAGCACCGTGTCCGGGCCCAGCAGGGCGCGGCACTGTGCGGTGGTCAGGTCGGTCTGGCCCGTGTGGAACACGTCCACCCCGGCCAGGGCGGCGACGTCGGCGCGATCGTTAGCGGCCGAGAGCGCCCCGTGCTCCCGGGCCAGCGGGACGAGCACGGCGAACGCGGCCAGCTCGACCGCCACGTCCACGGCCTTGTCCCGCACCTGGATCACGTCCACCCCGCCGCGGAACGCCGCCGCGCAGAAGTGAGCGAACGCGGCCGAGTCGAGCGTGCCGTCCGGGCGCAGGAACCGCTGTAGGTCGGTGCAGACGTACAGCCGGGAGGCGGCGAGTCGGGCGCGGCGGCCCGCGCCGGTGTCGCCGTCGTCGTGGTCGGCCGCGGCCATCAGGAGCGGATCGGGGGAGTGCATGCGCCCACTGTGGCAGACTGGCCGCAGTTCCATGGGAGCCCGGGCCGCACACGCCGGGCTGAGAGGGCCGCAGGGGCGCACCGCGCCGGCGCGGCCGACCATCACCACTCGATGCGGGTCATGCCGCCGTGAGGAGGACCGGTCCGTGCACGTGGCCGTCGTCGGGGCCGGGATCATCGGCCTCACCGCCGCCGTGCGTCTGCGCGCCGCAGGCCACGCCGTCACCCTGATCGCCCCCGAGCTGGACACCGCCGGGCGTCCGCACGCCGTCGCCGGGGCCACCCACGCCGCGGCGGGGATGCTCGCCCCGCTCGCCGAGACCCAGTTCAGCCAGGACGACCTCGCCCCGCTGCTGCAGGCCGGCTGGGAGGCCTACCCGGCGCTCGTGGACCTGCTCGCCGCCTTCACCGACGTCGAGACGGGCTTCCTGCCGCAGGGTGCCTGGATCGTGGCCGCGGACCTCTCCGACGCCCGCGCGTGGGACCACGTGCTCGAGCACGCCTCGATCCTCGGCCGCCGGGTCGAGCCCGTCTCCGTCCGCGCGCTGCGCCGCGCCGAGCCCGCCCTGGCCCCGGGCCTGGCCGCCGGCTTCGACGCCCCGGACGACCATCAGGTGGACCCGCGACGGCTCGCCGCCGCCTGCGTCGCCGCCCTGCGCGCCGAGACCGGACCTGACGGCGGCCCGCTCCCGGCCGGCGCCGGACCCGCCGCCCGGTTCCTGGCCGGATGCGTCACCGCCGCCGACCCGGAGGGCGAGGGAGTGCGCCTCACGCTGGCCGACGGGGACGTCCTCACCGCCGACGGCGCGGTCCTCGCCGCGGGCCTGGGCCACCGCGGGATCGGCGGCGCGGCCACCGCCGTCGAGGTCCCGCTGCGCCCCGTCCACGGCGACGTGCTGCGCCTGCGGGTGCGCCCCGAGCAGCTGCTGCCGGGGGAGTCGCACCTGATCACCCGGACCGTCCGCGGCCTCGTCCACGGGCGCCAGGTCTACCTCGTGCCCCGCGCGGACGGCACCCTCGTGGTCGGCGCCTCGGCCCGCGAGGACGGGCTGGCCGGCACCTCGGCCGGGGCCGTGCTGGACCTGCTCGCCGACGCCGCCGCGATCCTGCCCGCCGTCCGCGAGTGCGAGCTCGTCGAGATCACCACCGCCGCCCGCCCCGGCACCCCCGACGACGCCCCGCGCGTGCTCGCCGTGCCCGAGGCCCCGGGCGCCGTCGTCGCCACCGGCTTCCACCGTCACGGGATCCTGCTCGCCCCCTGGGCGGCCGGGCGGATCCTCGAGCTGCTGCACGCCCGCCTGAAGGAGATCGCATGAGCACCCTCACCCTGACCCTCAACGGAGAGCCCGCCGAGCTGGCCGTGGCCACCGTCCGCGACGTCGTCGCGCACGTCACCGGGCGCGCGGTCGGCGACGACGGCGCCGCCGCGGACGGGCGGCGGCTCGGCGTGGCCGTGGCGGTCGGCGGCGAGGTCGTGCCCCGGTCGGCCTGGGCCACCCGGGCGCTGGCCGCCGGGGACGAGGTCGACGTCGTCACCGCGGTGCAGGGGGGCTGAGCGATGGCCGAGCACCGTACCCCGCCCGCCGCCCCCGCGATCCCGCCGCTGCGGATCGGCGGCTACGACCTGGCCTCCCGGCTCATCATGGGCACGGGCGGCATCACCGACCTCACCGCGCTCGAGGGCGCCCTCGTCGCCTCCGGCACCACGCTCACCACCGTGGCGCTGCGCCGCTGGTCCGCGGACACCCGTGACGGCCTGGTCGCGCTGCTGGACGGCCTCGGCATCGACGTGCTGCCCAACACCGCCGGCTGCTACACCGCCCGGGACGCCGTGCTCACCGCCCGGCTCGGCCGCGAGGCGCTCGAGACCGACCTCGTGAAGGTCGAGGTCATCGCCGACGAGCGCACCCTGCTGCCCGACGTCGTCGAGACCCTCGAGGCCACTGAGCGGCTCGCCGCCGACGGCTTCACCGTCCTGGCCTACACGTCGGACGACCCCGCCATGGCGCTGCGCCTCGAACAGGCCGGCGCCGCCGCCGTCATGCCGCTGGGCTCGCCGATCGGCTCGGGGCTGGGCATCCTCAACCGCGCACACCTGGAGCTGATCGTCTCGCGCGCCTCCGTGCCGATCGTGCTCGACGCCGGCGTGGGCACCGCCTCGGACGTCGCCCTGGCGATGGAGGCCGGCTGCGACGCCGTGCTCGCCGCCTCTGCGATCACCCGCGCCGCCGAGCCCGCCCGCATGGCCCATGCGTGCCGGCTCGCGCTCGAGGCGGGCTTCCACGCCCGCCGTGCCGGACGCATCCCCCGCCGCGAGCACGCCCTGGCCTCCTCGCCGATGGCCGGGCGGGTCACGGCCGAGGAGGACGAGCGGTGACCGCCGCCCCGGACCCCGCCGCCCGCGAGCCCCGCGACCTCACCGCACTGTCCGACACCCAGCTGCAGCGCTTCGCCCGCCACCTGAGCCTGGACGGCTTCGGCCCCGAGGCCCAGCTGGCGCTGCTGCGCTCCCGCGTCCTCGTGGTCGGCGCCGGCGGCCTCGGCGCGCCCGTGCTGACCTACCTCGCCGCCGCGGGCGTGGGGGAGATCCACGTGATCGACGACGACGTGGTGGACCGCTCCAACCTGCACCGCCAGGTGATCCACGCCGAGGCGGACCTCGGCCGCCCCAAGACCGCCTGCGCCGCCGCGACGATGCGCGGCCTGCACCCCGAGGTGCGCGTGGTCGAACACCGCGAACGCCTGACCGCCGCCAACGCGCTCGAGCGGGTCGGCGCCGTGGACCTCGTGCTCGACGGCACGGACAACTACGCGACCCGCTACCTCGTGGCCGACGCGTGCGAGATCGCGGGCGTGCCCGTGGTGTGGGGCGCGATCCTGCGGTTCGCGGGGCAGGTGAGCGTGTTCGCCCCGGGCGGGCCGCTGTACCGGGACGTGTTCCCGGAGCGGCCCGAACCCGGCGAGGTGCCCTCGTGCGCGCAGGCCGGAGTGCTCGGGGTGCTGCCCGGGATCATCGGCTCCCTCATGGCGGCCGAGGCGATCAAGCTGCTCTCCGGGGTGGGTGAGCCCCTGGTCGGGCGGCTGCTCTCCGTGGACGCCCTGACGATGCGCTTCCGTGAGCTGCGGATCGTGGCCGACCCCGAGCGGACCCCCGTGACGGACCTGTCCGCCCACGCGGCCCGGGCCCCCCGCCCGGACGACGCCGGCGCCCCCGGCTCGGCGGAGGCCTGCGGCGCCGCGGGCGGGGAGATCGCCCCCGCCGCGCTGGCCGCCCTGCTCGCCGACCCCGCCCGGGCCGCGTCCCTGACCCTGCTCGACGTCCGCGAGGACTGGGAGCGCCGCCTGCGCCGGGTCGAGGCCCCCGCGGCGGTGGCCGATCGGCACGTCCCGCTCGAGGCCGTCCTCGCGGAGCCGGCGGCCCTCGCGCCCGGGCAGGACCGCGTCCTGGTGGTCTACTGCGCCGCCGGAGCCCGCTCGGCCCGGGCGCGGGACGCCGTCGTCGGGGCCGACCCGAGCGCCGGCGGGCGCGTCCTCTCCCTCGCCGGCGGCCTCGCCGCCTGGCCCGCCTGACCCCCCGCCCCGACGAACCCTGCGAGATGGCCCCCACCGCGGGCCGGAGGGGGCCATCTCGCAGGGTTCGTTCGCACGCGCACGGGCGCGGCGGCCCTTCCGTAGACTTGCGCGGGTGAAGCCCGAAGACCTCTCCGCCCTGCTGTCCGCTGTCCTCACCGACGCCGTCGATGCCGGTGACCTCCCCGCCGAGCTGCGGGGGGAGATCACCCCCGCGCGCGTGAAGGTGGAGCGACCCCGCAGCCGCGAGCACGGCGACTGGGCCACCAACGTCGCCCTCCAGCTGGGCAAGAAGGCCGGGATGGCCCCGCGCGACCTCGCCGGGCTCGTGGCCGAGCGCCTGACCGGGAAGCCGGGCATCGCCGCCGTCGACGTCGCCGGCCCCGGCTTCCTCAACGTCACCCTGGACGCGGCCTCGGCCGGCGCCCTGGCCCGCGAGATCGTCGAGGCCGGCCCGGAGTACGGCCGGAACGACGCCCTGGCCGGGCACACCGTGAACATGGAGTTCGTCTCCGCCAACCCCACCGGCCCGCTGCACATCGGCCACACCCGCTGGGCCGCGCTGGGCGACGCGATCGCCCGCCTGCTGCGCGCCTCGGGCGCGGACGTCACCGCCGAGTACTACGTCAACGACGCCGGCAACCAGATGAACGTGTTCGCCGACTCGGTCCTCGCCCGCCTGCACGGCCGCGACGTCCCCGAGGGCGGCTACCCCGGCGCGTACGTGCAGGAGCTGGCCGACGCCGTCGCCCTCGAGCACCCGGACGTGCGCGAGCTGACGGACGAGGCCGCCCGCCCGGTGGTCCGCGAGGCCGCGTACCGGCTCCAGATGCAGGACATCAAGGACACGCTCGCCGCCTTCGACGTGCACTTCGACGTGTTCACCTCGGAGCAGACGCTCCACGACTCCGGCGCGATCGAGCAGGCCGTGCAGCGGCTGCGCGAGCAGGGCCACATCGAGGACCGCGAGGGCGCCGTGTGGCTCAAGACCACCGACTTCGGCGACGACAAGGACCGCGTGCTCATCCGCGCCAACGGCGAGCCCACCTACTTCGCCGCCGACGCCGCCTACTACCTCCACAAGCGCGACCGCGGCTTCGAGGAGAAGGTGTACCTGCTCGGCGCCGACCACCACGGCTACGTGAACCGCCTCAAGGCGATCGCCGCCGCCGCCGGCGACGACCCGGCGACGAACATCGAGATCCTCATCGGCCAGCTCATCTCGGTCAACGGCGCGAAGCTCTCCAAGCGCGCCGGCAACATCATCGAGCTCAAGGACCTCGTGGAGTGGCTCGGCCGCGACGCCCTGCGCTACGACCTGGCCCGCTACCCCGCGGACTCGCCCCTGACGATCGACCCCGAGCTGCTGCGCTCCGCCACGAACGACAACCCCGTCTACTACGTGCAGTACGCCCACGCCCGTGCCTCGGGTGCGGCGCGCACCGCGCAGGCCCACGGCGTGGACCGCTCCGAGTTCGACGCCGCCCTGCTCACCCACGCCACCGAGTCCGAGCTGTTGGCCCAGCTGGCGGAGTTCCCGGCCGTCGTCGCCGCGGCGGCGCGCCTGCGCGAGCCCCACCGCGTGGCCCGCCACCTCGAGGTGATCGCCGGGGCCTACCACTCGTGGTACGCCGCCTGCCGGATCGTGCCCATGCCCACCGACGACGGCACGCCGCGTCCCGTGGAGACCCTCAACCGCACTCGCCTGTGGCTCAACGACGCCACCGCCCAGGTGCTGGCCAACGGCCTCGGCCTGCTCGGCGTGACCGCCCCGGAGAAGATGTGAGCGCCCGGATGACGACGCCGCAGCCCGCCCCCGCCTCCCCGCTCGCGCCCGCCTGGCTTCCCGCGCCGGGGGACCCGGACGCGCTCGTGCCCGGCCTGTGGGCCGCCGGCGTGGACCGCGCCGCCGACGGCGAGCTCACCGTCCAGGGCCTGCGCGCGAGCGCGCTCGCCGCGGAGTTCGGCACGCCGCTGCTCGTGGTGGACGAGGACGACTTCCGCGCCCGCGCCCGCGCGTTCCGCGAGGGCTTCGACGCCGCGTTCGCCGACCTGTGCGGGGGAGGGGACGTCTACTACGCCGGCAAGTCCATGCTCACCCTCTCCACCGCCCGCTGGGCCGCCGAGGAGGGCCTGCGCGTGGACACCGCCTCCGGCGGCGAGCTGGCGATCGCGCTGGCCGCCGGCGTCGACCCGGCCCACATCGGCCTGCACGGCAACAACAAGTCGGACGCCGAGCTGCGCACCGCCCTCGAGGCGGGCGTGGGTCGGATCATCGTGGACTCGCTCGACGAGCTCACCCACCTGGCCGCGCTCGCGGCCGAGGCCGGCCGCCGCGCCCCCGTGATGCTCCGGCTGACCCCGGGCGTGCACGCGCACACCCACGACTTCATCGCCACCGCGCACGAGGACCAGAAGTTCGGGCTCTCCCTGGCCCCGGCCTCGACCGACCGGGACGGCAACGTGGCCGGCCGCTCGCCGGCCGCCGTCGCCGTGGCCGCGGCCCTGGCGGCCGAGTCGATCGACCTGCTGGGCGTGCACTGCCACATCGGATCCCAGATCTTCGAGGCCGAGGGCTTCGGGCTGGCGGCCGGACGCGTGCTCGAGTTCCTCGCCGAGGTCAAGGCCGAGCACGGGGTGGAGCTGGCCGAGCTCGACCTCGGCGGCGGCCACGGCATCGCCTACACGGCCGTGGACGAGCCGCGCCCGGCCGCGGAGATCGCCGACGCCCTCGCCGACGACGTCCAGAAGACCGTCGAGCGCCTCGGCCTGACGTGCCCGCGCATCTCTCTCGAGCCGGGGCGGGCCATCTCGGGCCCCGCGGGGTTGACCCTCTACACGGTCGGGGTGACCAAGACCGTGGACGTGGACGCCCCCGACGGCGGCACCGCGGCCCGCCGCTACGTCGCCGTGGACGGCGGCATGTCCGACAACCCGCGTCCCGTGCTCTACGACGCCGACTACACCGCCGTCTCCGCGCGCCGCACCTCGGGGGCCGAGCCGGTGCTCTCCCGCGTGGTGGGCAAGCACTGCGAGTCCGGCGACATCCTGGTCCGCGACGTGTACCTGCCGGCCGACCTGGGCCGCGGCGACCTGCTGGCCGTGCCGGCCACGGGCGCGTACACGCACGTGATGTCCTCGAACTACAACGCGCTGGCCCGCCCGGCCGTCGTCGCGGTCTCCGACGGGCAGGCGCGGGTGATCATCCGCCGCGAGACGCAGGAGGACCTGTTCGCCCGCGAGGCCGATCCGCGCCTCGGTCGCTGAGGCAGCGGGCGAGGCGCACCCGGAAGCCGGCCGCGGGCCCGGGTGGGTCCGTCCCGCTCTGCGGACACCGAGTGTCGCGCGGCGGGACGAGCCGGGGCGCCGCGCTAGATTCGAGGCCAGCCGAACCGCGTGATCGCGCGGCACCGACCCCGATGCTTGACCCCGGAGGACCATGCCCCAGCACACCGACGCCCCCAACGCCCTCAAGGTCGCCCTGCTGGGCGGCGGGACCGTGGGGTCCCAGACCGCCCGGATCCTCACCGAGGACGCCGACATCCTGCGGGACCGCGTGGGCGCTGACCTCGAGCTCACGGGCATCGCGGTGCGGGACACGGGTGCGACGCGCGACTGGCAGGCGGACCCGGCGCTCTACACCACCGACGCCGAGGCGCTGGTGGACGGCGCGGACGTCGTCATCGAGCTGATGGGCGGCATCGAGCCGGCCCGCACCCTGATCCTGCGCGCCCTCGCCGCCGGCACGTCCGTGGTGACCGGCAACAAGGCGCTGCTGGCCCAGCACGGCGAGGAACTGTACGCCGCGGCCGCCGCCACCGGCGCGCAGCTCAGCTTCGAGGCCGCCGTCGCCGGCGCCATCCCGATCCTGCGCCCGCTGCGCGACTCCCTGGGCGGGGACCGCGTCACCCGCGTGATGGGCATCGCCAACGGCACCACCAACTTCATCCTCGATCGGATGGACTCCGAAGGGGCGGACTTCGACGACGCCCTCGCCGAGGCCCAGCGGCTCGGCTACGCCGAGGCCGACCCGACCGCCGACGTCGAGGGCCACGACGCCGCCGCGAAGGCCGCGATCCTGGCGACCATCGCGTTCGGCGCGCCGTACACCCTGGACCAGGTGGCCGTCGCGGGCATCACCGCGATCACGTCCGAGGACAACGCCGCCGCCGCGGAGGCGGGCTACGTCATCAAGCTGCTGGCGATCGCCGAGCGCGGCCGCGCCGCCGACGGTGCCCAGGGCGCGGTCCTGCGCGTGCACCCCACCCTGCTGCCGCGGGAGCACCCGCTGGCCTCCGTGCGCGGGGCGTTCAACGCCGTCTTCGTGGAGGCCGAGAACGCCGGCGAGCTCATGTTCTACGGTCCCGGCGCCGGCGGCGCCCCCACCGCCTCCGCGGTGATGGGCGACGTCGTCTCGATCGCCCAGCGCATCGTGCGCGGCGGCCCGGCACGCCTGCGCACCCCCGTCACCGCCCTGCCCGCCCTGGACCCGGCCGAGGCCCACACCTCCTTCATGGTCGTGCTGCGCGCGGCGGACCAGCCCGGCGTGCTGCGCCGCGTCGCCGGGGTGTTCGAGGAGCACGGCGTCTCCATCGAGACGCTGCGCCAGGTCCCGTCCGAGCGCGATAACGCCCCCGGCGCGTCCCTGCGGCTGATCACCCACCGTGCGCGGCAGCGCGACCTCGACGCCACCGTCGAGGCGCTCGCCGCCCTGGACGTCGTCCACGAGGTCGCGTCCGTCCTCCGAGTCGAAGGGAACTGACCCATGGCCCACCAGTGGCGCGGCGTCGTCCGCGAGTACGCCGACCGCCTGCCCGTCACCGAGGACACGCGCGTGATCACCCTCGGCGAGGGCGGCACCCCGCTCATCCACGCCCCCCACCTCTCCGAGCTGGTGCAGGGCACCGTGCACGTGAAGTTCGAGGGCATGAACCCGACCGGCTCCTTCAAGGACCGCGGCATGACCATGGCGATCACCGCCGCCGTCGCGGACGGCGCGAAGGCCGTCGTCTGCGCGTCCACCGGCAACACGTCCGCCTCGGCGGCGGCCTACGCCGCGCAGGCCGGGATCACGTGCGCCGTGCTCGTGCCCGAGGGGAAGATCTCGATGGGCAAGATGTCCCAGGCCGTGGCCCACGGTGCGGAGATCCTCCAGGTGCAGGGCAACTTCGACGACTGCCTCGAGGTGGCCCGCAAGCTGGCCGAGAACTACCCCGTGTTCCTCGTGAACTCCGTCAACCCGGCCCGCATCGAGGGGCAGAAGACCGGCGCGTTCGAGGTCGTGGACACCCTCGGCGACGCCCCGGACTACCATCTGCTGCCCGTGGGCAACGCGGGCAACATCACCGCGTACTGGAAGGGCTACCGCGAGTATGCGGCCCCCTACGTGAACCCGCACGAGGGCGCCTCGGATGCCGAGCTGCCCGCGGTGGCCACGAAGACCCCCGTGATGTGGGGCTTCCAGGCCGCGGGCGCGGCCCCGATCGTCCAGGGCCACCCCGTGACCGACCCGGACACGATCGCCACCGCCATCCGGATCGGCAACCCGGCCTCGTGGGAGCAGGCCGAGGCCGCCCGCGACGAGTCCGGCGGCATGATCGACTCCGTGACGGACGAGGAGATCCTCGAGGCCCACCGCTGGCTCTCGGCGAAGGAGGGCGTGTTCGTCGAGCCAGCCTCCGCCGCCGGCGTCGCCGGGCTGCTCAAGCACCACGCCGCCGGGAATGTGCCGACCGGCAAGAGCTGGGTCATCACCGTCACCGGCCACGGCCTCAAGGACCCGCAGTGGGCCCTGCGCGGCGCCGACGGCGCCGACGTGACCCCGCGCTCGGTGCCGTTCGACGTGGTCACCGTCGCCCAGGCGCTCGGCCTGAGCTGAGCCATGGCCGCACCGCAGTCGCTGGCGCCCGGGACCGCCGCGTCCGTCTCCGTCCCCGCCACCTCCGCCAACCTCGGCCCCGGCTTCGACTCGATGGGCCTGGCCCTGGAGCTGCGCGACGAGGTGACGCTCACGGTCGTGGCGGGCCCCGACGTCGCGGAGGTCGAGGGGGAGGGCGCGGCCACCCTGCCGCGGGACGGCGCGCACCTGATCCTGCGCCTGGCGCACGAGCACCTGCGGGACCGCGGGTTCACCGCGCCGGGGCTGCACCTGCGCGCCGTGAACCGGATCCCGCACGCCCGCGGGCTCGGCTCGTCCGCGGCCGCCGTCGTCGCGGCCTACGCCGCGGCCGAGGCCCTGCTGCCGGCCGCGCTGCGCCGGGCGCCCGCGGACCTGCTCGAGGCGGCCACCCGCTTCGAGGGGCACCCGGACAACGTCGCCCCCGCGCTCGTGGGCGGGGCCACCGTCTCCTGGACCCGTGACGACGTGCCCGGCCCGGCCACGGCGCCGCTGCGGCTGCACGAGCGCGTGGTGCCGGTGGTCGCGATCCCGGACACCGAGCTGTCCACCCACGTCGCCCGGGGCGTGCTGCCCGCCGAGGTGCCCCACGCGGTGGCGGCGGCCCAGGCCGGCCGTGCCGCGCTGCTCGTCCACGCGCTGGCGGAGGACCCCGCGCTGCTGCTGGCCGCCACGCGGGACTGGCTGCACCAGGAGCCGCGCGCCGTGACCATGCCGGCCAGCGCCGCACTGGTCGCGGGGCTGCGCGGGCGCGGCCATGCCGCCGTCGTCTCCGGCGCGGGTCCCACGGTGCTCGCGCTGTGCGACGGCGTCCAGGCGGCCGAGCACGCCGCGGAGGCGGCGCGTGCTCTGACGGCGGACGGGGCGGCCGCCTGGCGCGTGCTGGTGCCGTGCGTGGCCGTGGACGGTGTTAGGGTGGAATCACTCCACCACGGCTGACCCCACCGCCTCGCGCGGCCCGGGTCTCCGGTGCCCGGGCCAGTGACGGCCGGATGCACCGTGCGCCGTCGGCCGGAACCCCGCCGCGATCCATCCCGTGCTGCGCACGGCCGGCGTGCGGGACCCCCTCCGGCTCGGTCGAGTCCGGACGCCTCCGCCCCGTCACGCAGCGACTGCGCACGATCAGGGGAGGCGCCACTGCTGAGTTCACACCATGAAACCCGGTTTTCTGGGGCGCCGCTGCGCGGCCCGACCGGATGCACACCGCAGCCCGACGCGCCACGCGCCGCCGGGCCGCATTCGAGGGAGAAGGAACCTTCGTGACCGAATCCACGGAACAGACCACGCCGACGAACGGCGGTGGCCTGGCCTCGCTCAAGCTCGCCCAGCTCCAGGCCCTGGCCTCTCAGCTCGGCATCGCCGGCGGCTCGCGCATGCGCAAGGCCGACCTGGTGACCGCGATCTCCGACCACCAGCGCGGCGGCTCCGTGGCGGACCGCGACGCCGCCGAGCGCGCGGCCCAGGCCACCGCGGCCCCCGCCGCCGAGGCCGCCCCGGCCGCCGCGTCCTCTCAGGACGCGGCCCCGGCCGCCGAGCGCCCGGCCCGCCGCCGCTCGCGCCGCGCCGACGCCGACACCTCCGCTCCGGCCGCCGCCGCCCAGGACGGGCAGCCCCAGGCCGAGGCTCGCGAGGACCAGACGGAGCAGGCCCCCCGTGAGACCGCCTCGGACCAGGATCGGTCCGGGGGGTCCGAGGCCCGCGACGAGGGCGAGGACCGCCCGCAGTCCGAACGCCGCTCCCGCAATCGCCGGCGCGCCGGCGACGACGACGCCCAGCAGGGTCAGGACCGTCGCTCCGACGGCGCCCAGGGCGAGGACGGCGCGGACCGCCGCGGCGACCGGGAGGACCGTGACGACAACGGGCGCGAGAACGGCCGCGGCCGCAACGGCCGCAACGGGCGGGACCGCGACAACGGCCGCGACCGTGAGAACGGCCGCGAGAACAACCGGGACCGTGAGAACGGCCGTGACGGCTCGCGCGAGCAGCGCGGCGACAAGTCCGAGGACGGCGGCCGGGGCGACGGCGGACGCGGGGACCGCAGCCGCCGCGACGACCGCGACGACGAGGGCGGCCGCAACCGTCGCAACCGCCGCAACCGCAACGAGCGCGGCCGCAACCGCCGTGGCCGCGGCGGCCCCGAGGTCGACGAGACCGAGCTGACCGAGGACGACGTCCTGCAGCCCGTGGCCGGCATCCTCGACGTGCTGGACAACTACGCGTTCGTCCGCACCTCCGGCTACCTGCCGGGCCCGAACGACGTCTACGTCTCCCTGGCCATGGTGAAGAAGTACGGTCTGCGCAAGGGCGACGCCGTCGTCGGCGCGATCCGCGCCCCGCGCGACGGAGAGAAGCAGCAGCACCACGGCGGCGGCTCCAACCGTCAGAAGTTCAACGCCCTGGTGAAGATCTCCTCGGTCAACGGCCAGCCCGCCGTCGAGCACCCGCAGCGCGTGGAGTTCGGCAAGCTCGTGCCGCTGTACCCGCAGGAGCGCCTGCGCCTGGAGACCGATCCCAAGCTGATCGGCCCCCGCGTGATCGATCTGGTCAGCCCCATCGGCAAGGGCCAGCGCGGCCTCATCGTCTCCCCGCCCAAGGCCGGCAAGACGATGATCCTGCAGTCGATCGCCAACGCGATCAAGACGAACAACCCCGAGGTCCACCTCATGATGGTGCTCGTGGACGAGCGCCCCGAGGAGGTCACCGACATGCAGCGGTCGGTGGACGGCGAGGTCATCGCCTCCACGTTCGACCGCCCGGCGGACGACCACACCACCCTCGCCGAGCTGGCCATCGAGCGCGCCAAGCGCCTCGTGGAGATGGGCCGCGACGTCGTCGTGCTGCTCGACTCCATGACCCGCCTGGGCCGCGCCTACAACCTGGCCGCCCCGGCCTCGGGCCGCATCCTCTCCGGCGGTGTGGACTCCTCGGCCCTGTACCCGCCGAAGAAGTTCTTCGGCGCCGCCCGCAACATCGAGAACGGCGGCTCGCTGACCATCCTGGCCACCGCGCTGGTCGAGACCGGCTCGCGCATGGACGAGGTGATCTTCGAGGAGTTCAAGGGCACCGGCAACATGGAGCTGCGCCTGTCCCGCCACCTCGCGGAGCGCCGCATCTTCCCGGCGGTGGACGTCAACGCGTCCGGCACCCGCCGCGAGGAGGCCCTGCTCTCGCAGGAGGAGGTCAAGATCATGTGGAAGCTGCGCCGGGTGCTCTCCGGCCTCGAGCAGCAGCAGGCCCTCGACCTGCTCACCAACAAGATCAAGGACACCGCGTCCAACGCCGAGTTCCTCATGCTGGTCTCCAAGACCACGCTGGGGTCCAAGGGCGACGACTGACCGTCCCGTCGCACGGCCCCGTCCCGTCCGGGGGAGCTCGTCTCCGCCGGACGGGGCGGGGCCGTCCGCGTCGGAGAGCCCGGCCCCCTGAGGCCGGAGGAGGAGAGGCACGCACGTGTTCGATTCGGAGCAGCGGCGCGAGGCCGTGGATCGGCTCCTGGCGGAGCATCGCGAGCTGACGGCGCGCCTGTCCGACCCGGCAGTGCAGCAGGACCCGGCGCTCGCCCGGCGGCTGAACCGGCGGTTCGCCGAGCTCGGCGCCGTGGTGACGGCCCACCGCGCCTGGTCGGCGGCCGCGGAGGAGCTGGCCGATGCGCGGGAGCTGGCCGCGGCCGGCGACGACGACGCGGCGGCGTTCGCGGCCGAGGTGCCCGGTCTGGAGGCGGCCGAGACGGAGGCCGCCGAACGGCTGCGCCGGCTGCTGATCCCGCGCGACCCCGACGACGCCCGCGACGTGATCCTCGAGATCAAGGGCGGCGAGGGCGGCGAGGAGGCCGCCCTGTTCGCGGGTGACCTGCTGCGCATGTACCTGCGCTACGCCGAATCCCGGGGCTGGAAGACGGAGGTCCTCTCCGCCACGCACTCCGACCTGGGCGGCTACAAGGACGTCCACGTGGCGGTGCGGGGGAGCGCGGCCGACCCGGCCGACGGCGTCTACGCCCGGCTCAAGTTCGAGGGCGGCGTGCACCGCGTGCAGCGCGTGCCCGTCACCGAGTCCCAGGGCCGCATCCACACCTCCGCCGCCGGGGTGCTCGTGCTGCCCGAGGTGGACACCCCGGACGAGGTCCACCTCGATCCGAACGACCTCAAGGTGGACGTCTTCCGCTCCTCCGGGCCGGGTGGCCAGTCCGTCAACACGACCGACTCCGCGGTGCGTCTGACGCACCTGCCCACGGGGATCGTCGTCTCCATGCAGAACGAGAAGTCCCAGATCCAGAACCGCGAGGCCGCGCTGCGCGTGCTGCGGTCGCGGCTGCTCGAGCGGCAGCGGGCGGAGCAGGACGCCGAGGACTCCGCGGCGCGCGCCGCGCAGGTGCGCACCATGGACCGCTCGGAACGCATCCGCACCTACAACTTCCCGGAGAACCGGATCGCGGACCACCGCACCGGCTACAAGGCGCACAACCTCGACGCGGTCCTCGACGGCGACCTCGAGGCCGTGATCGCCTCCTGCCTCGCCCTCGACGAGGAGCGCCGGCTCGCCGCGCTGGGCGCGGACGCGTGAGCGCACCGGCCTGGTCCGCGCTGCTGCGCGACGCCGCCGCCCGCCTGACCGCGGCGGGCATCGACTCGCCGCGCGTGGACGCCGAGCTGCTGCTGGCCCACGTGCTCGGCCTCGACCGCGGCGCGCTGCTGGCCCGGGTGTTCGCCGGCGCCGTGGCCGAGCCCGCGCAGGCGGCGGCGTTCGAGACCCTCGTCGGGCGCCGCGCCGCCCGCGAGCCCGTCCAGCACCTGACCGGCGTCGCGCACTTCCACGGGCTCGACCTGCCGGTCGGCCCGGGGGTCTTCATCCCGCGACCGGAGACCGAGCTGCTCGTGGAGACCGTCGTGGCCGACCTGGCCGTGCGGCCCACGGCGGGCGTGGTGGTGGACCTGTGCACCGGCTCCGGCGCGATCGCTGCGGCCGTCGCGGCGTGGGGCGAGGCACGGGGCCGCCCACTCGCCGTCACCGCCGTCGAGCTCGACCCGACGGCGGCCGACTGGGCCCGGCGGAACCTCGCCCCGCGCGGGGTCGACCTGCGACAAGGCGACGCCCTTGTCGCATGCCCGGACCTCGAGGGCCGCGTGGACGTCGTCGTGAGCAACCCGCCCTACGTTCCCGAGGCCGAGGTGCCCGCCCAGCCCGAGGCCCGACTGGACCCGGCGCGGGCGCTCTACGGCGGGGACGCGCCCGGGCTGCGGGTCCCGCGGGCCATCGCGCACCGGGCGGCGGACCTGCTCGCCCCGGGCGGCCTCTTCGCCATGGAGCACCACGAGACGCAGGGCCCGGCGCTCCTGGCCACCCTCGGCGCGGACCCCCGGTTCACGGGCGTCCGCGTGCACCAGGACCTCACCGGACGAGACCGGTTCCTGACGGCGCGCCGGTCCTGCGACGCCGCGGCGGGCGCGGAGGTGGAAGAATGACCGACGTGAGTGACTTCATCGACGTCTCGGATCCGGCCGCCCTCGAGAATGCCGTGGCCCGCGCCCGCGAGGTCCTCGCGGACCGCGGCTGCGTGGTCCTGCCCACGGACACCGTCTACGGCATCGGAGCGGACGCGTTCTCCCCGCTGGCCGTGGCCGTGCTGCTGGCCGCCAAGGGCCGCAGCCGCACCATGCCGCCGCCCGTGCTCATCGCGGACCGCCGCGTCATGGCGGGCCTCGCGTACGACGTGCCGGAGGAGGCCGAGGCCCTCGCCGAGCGCTTCTGGCCCGGCGCCCTCACGCTCATCCTCAAGTCCCAGCCCACGCTGACCTGGGACCTCGGCGAGACCCGCGGCACCGTCGCCCTGCGCGTGCCGGACGACGCGGTGGCCCGCGAGCTGCTCTACGCCGTCGGCCCCATGGCCGTCTCCAGCGCGAACCGCACCGGCATGGACGCCGCCACCACCGCCGACGCCGCCCGCTCGATGCTGGGGGAGTCCGTGGCCCTCTACCTCGACGCCGGCCCCCGCGAGAGCCGGGATCCCTCGACGATCGTGGACTGCACCGTCACCCCGTTCCGCGTGGCCCGGCAGGGCTCCGTGCCCCTGGAGGAGCTGCGCGCGGTGGTGCCGGACCTGCTCGCCGAGGGCGAGGAGCCGCCGGTCGCCGCCGAACGGATCGCGGCCGACGACGCCGCCGCGGCGCGTCCCGCCGACCGGGAGGCCTGACCGGCCCCCATGCGCGCGTATCTCGTCCTGGTCGTGGTCACGGCCGTCGCCTGCGGGGCCCTGACGCCCCTCATGCGCCGGCTGGGGCTGCGTGCGCGCGTGTTCACCCCGCTGCGCCAGCGGGACGTGCACCGGCACCCCGTGCCGAAGCTGGGCGGCGTGGCCATGGCCGCGGCCGTGCTGGTGGGATTCGCCGTCGGGGGAGTCGTGCCGTTCCTCCAGGGGATCTACGCGGACGACGCCGCGATGCGCGGGCTCCTGGTCGCCGTCGCCGTCGTGCTCGTCGTGGGCATCGCCGACGACATGTGGGACCTGCGCTGGTGGGTGAAGATGGCCGGCCAGGTGCTGGCCGGGCTCGCGGTGGCCCTGGGCGGGATCCGCATCGAGGCGATGCCGGTGGGCTGGATCCCGGTGGGGAACGAGACCACGCAGGTCATCCTCACGGTGTTCGCCGTGGTGCTGACGATGAACGCGATCAACTTCGTGGACGGTCTGGACGGCCTGGCGGCGGGCGTCGCGCTGATCGGCGGCTCGGCCTTCTTCGTCTACTCGTATCTGCTGACGCGGACCATCAACCAGTTCGACTACGCCAACCTCGCCACCCTGCTCATGGCCCTGCTCGTCGGCGCGTGCGTGGGCTTCCTGCCGTGGAACCTGGCCCCGGCCCGCATCTTCATGGGCGAGGTGGGGGCCATGCTCATCGGCCTGCTGATGGCCGCGGCCGCGGTCGCCGTGACCGCGGACGTGAACGCCCTGGACGGGATGCGCTTCCGCAACGTCCCCGCCTACATGCCGATCCTGCTGCCCGTCGCCGTCCTCGCACTGCCGCTCACGGACCTCGCCCTGGCCGTGCTGCGGCGGACGGCCAAGGGCACCAGCCCCTTCTCGGCGGACCGCGGGCACCTGCACCACAAGCTCGTGGACGGCGGCTACACCCAGGCGCAGGCCGTCGCGCTGCTCTGGCTCTGGGCGTTCCTCGTGGCCTGGGGCGCGGTGTCCCTGAACTTCGTGGACCACATGATCGTCCTGCCCGTGCTCGCCGTGGCCCTGGCCGGAGCCGGCTACCTCACCCTGCATCCGATCGTGGAGCGCCGTCGCGCGGTCCGGAACGACGCCGCGGCCCACCCGGACGAGCGGGGGGACGCGTGACCGGGGCGGGAGGTCGCCGACGCCGGCGCCGCTGGGAGAACCGCCGTGGCTGGTGGGGGATCCTCGGGTGGTCCCTGGCCGCGGCGGGGGCTGCCCTGGCGATCACGTGCGCCGCGTGGCTGCTCTCCGCCGGCGGGGAGGCGGCCGGGAGCGCCCTGCTGGGCGGCGGCGCGGTGCTCGCGCTCTCGGCGCTCACCGGGGTGACGACGGCACTCGTCTGGGACCGGGCGCGCGAGGCGGCGCTGCCGGTCAGCGTGGGGCTGTTCGTGCTCAAGATCGCGGTGTTCGCGGTGCTGCTGGGGGTCCTGCCCCGCCCCCACTGGGTCCGGCCGGACGCGGCGGCGATCTCCGCCCTCGTGACGATCCTCGTCTGGCAGGCCGCGGAGGTCCTCGTCTTCGCCCGGACCCGCCGCGGGATCTACGCCGATTGACCCGTCCGAGGGGCGAAGACACGGAGCCGCGGGCCATGCCGTGGGCCCCTTCTGCGGTACGGAGCACGGGTCACCGTTTGGTATCGTTGGAGGCGAACACTTCGACGGCGCCCATCTGCCGCCATCCGTGTCTCGCATCGCACCGGTACCCCCGCAATGTCGCGGCGCCCGCCTGTGGTCCGGGGACGAGGCTGCGGTCCCGTCGACTGCATCACTTCGGAGAGGAACCGCGTGCTGACCCTCGTGCTGGCCAACGCATCATTCGTGCCCCCCACCATCTCTGATGGTCACCTCCCGGAGATCTTCCCCTGGGGTGCGGAGTACGGCACCGGCTTCGGCAAGCAGATGCTGCTCGTCCTGCTCTCCGTGGTGCTCATCACCGCCTTCTTCGCGTGGGCCATGCGCCGTCCCCGGCTCGTGCCCGGCAAGGCCCAGTGGCTCGCCGAGTCCGGCTACTCCTTCGTCCGGAACGACATCGCGAAGGACATCCTGGGCGAGAAGAACTTCAAGCAGTGGGTCCCGCTGCTCTTCGCCATCTTCTTCTTCGTGCTGCTGAACAACCTGTTCGGCGCCATCCCGGTGCTGCAGCTGCCGACCTTCTCCCACGCGGGCGCCGCCTACGGCCTGGCCCTCATCGTCTACGCGATCTGGATCGGCGTCGGCATCAAGCGCCACGGCGTGCGCTACCTGAAGCTGGCCGTCGTGCCCTCCGGTGTGCCCGGCTGGATCCTGCCGCTGCTCGTGCCGCTGGAGATCATCTCCAACTTCATCGTGCGCCCCCTGACCCACTCCCTGCGTCTGATGGCCACCATGCTCTCCGGCCACATGATCGTGATGCTCGCCGGCGCCGGCGCCGCCTACCTGATCACGCAGACCGGCAGCCTGGCCCTGCAGGGCACCGGCATCCTGGTCATCCTCGGCTCGGTGGCCCTGTACTTCCTCGAGCTGCTGATCATGTACCTGCAGGCCTTCGTCTTCACGCTGCTGACCGCGATCTACATCCAGGGCGCGATCGACGCGAACGACCACTGATCTTCCGGGGCCGCCTCGGGCACGACCCAGGCGGCCGCGGTACGGCGGGAGAGCCCGCCACCAGTCTTCCCGGCCCTCCGCAGGAGGACCACCCGGGAGGCCGACCCTCCACAACCCGGCCGGACACCTCGGCCTCGTGAAAGGAACACCATGGAACTGCACGGTTCGCTCAACATGATCGGCTACGGCCTCGCCGCCATCGGCTCCGCCATCGGCGTGGGCCTGATCTTCGCCGCCTACATCAACGGCGTCGCCCGTCAGCCGGAGGCCCAGCGCATCCTGCAGCCGATCGCCCTCCTGGGCTTCGCGCTCGCCGAGGCCCTCGCCATCCTGGGCCTCGTCTTCGCCTTCGTCATCGGCGCCTGACGCGCCGCGTCCACGGAGCGCCCGCACGGTGAGACCGTCGGTGCTCCCTCTCCACAGGACTCTTGACCGAAGGATGGTTGAAACATGATCAGCAACGGACTGATCCTCGCGGCGGCTGAGGGGGCCAACCCCCTGATCCCCAACCCGTGGGAGATCCTCGTCGTCGTGGTGGGCTTCGCCCTGCTCATGTTCATCGTCATCAAGTTCATCGTCCCGACCCTCGAGAAGTCCTACCAGGACCGTGTCGAGGCGATCGAGGGCGGTCTGGCCAAGGCTGAGAAGGCCCAGGCCGAGGCGAACGCGATGATGGCGGACTACGAGTCGCAGCTGGCGGACGCCCGCACCGAGGCGAACCGCATCCGCGAGGATGCCCGCACCGAGGCCGCCGAGATCGTGGCCGAGGCGCGCGAGCGCGCGACCGCCGAGGCGACGCGCATCTCCGAGCAGGCGCAGGCGCAGATCGCCGCCGAGCGTCAGCAGGCCGCCGCGCAGCTCAAGGGCGAGGTCGGCTCGCTGGCCACGACCCTGGCCGGCAAGATCGTGGGCGAGTCCCTCGAGGACGACGCCCGCTCGCAGCGCGTGGTCGACCGCTTCCTGGCTGACCTGGACCGTCACCAGAGCGCAGGTGTCGCCGAATGATGACGGGCGCATCGAGGGACTCCCTGGCCGCCTCCCTGGAGGCCGTCGGTCCGGTGCTGGACGAGGGCGGCGTGGCCCTGGCACGCGAGCTGTTCGGCGCGCTGGACGTGGTGGACGAGCACGGCGCCCTGCGCCGCGCCCTGACCGACCCCGCCTGGACCACCGAGCGCCGTCACGGCCTCGTCGACTCGCTGTTCGGCGCCCGGGTGACCCCCGGTGCACTGCAGGTCCTCAAGGACCTGGCCGGCCGCCGCTGGTCGGCGGAGCGCGATCTCGGGGACGCCCTCGAGACGGTGGCCGCGCACGCGGCCGCCGCGGAGGCCGCACGCGGCGGACACGCGGGCCTGGCCGCCCTCTCGGGCGAGCTGCTGGCCTTCAACCGCACGGTGGAGGACTCGCACGAGGTGCAGCGGGCGCTCACCGATCAGCACGCACCCCTCGAGGCGCGGGCCGCTCTGGCCGGTCGTCTCCTGGGCGAGTCGGCCAGCCCGGCCGGCCGACTGCTGGTCGAGCGCGCCGTCGCGGCTCCGCGCGGCCTGAAGCCGTCCGCCGCCATCCGCAAGGCCGCGGACGTCGTCGCCGAGCGGCAGCGCCAGTGGATCGCCGAGGTGACCGTGGCCCGGCCGCTCGAGGCCGAGCAGCAGGAGCGGCTGGCCCTGGGCCTGCGCCGCGCCTTCGGCCGCGATCTCGTCATGGACGTGACGGTGGACCCCCACGTGGTGGGCGGCATCCGCGTCCAGGTCGGCGACGACGTCGTCGACGGGTCCATGGCCTCGCGCCTCCACGACCTCCAGCGGCGGATGGCCGGCTGAGGCCGGCTCCCGCCCGCATCCGGAACACCCACGAACGTAAGCATCATCGTCACGTCGATGATCACCAAGCACAGAGAGCAGGGACTGCAGATGGCCGAATTGACCATCAACGCTGACGATGTCCGCAATGCCTTGAACGATTTCGCGGCATCGTACGAACCGTCGGGCACCGATCGCACCGAGGTCGGCCGTGTCATCTCCGCGGCGGACGGCATCGCTCGTGTGGAGGGTCTGCCCTCCGTCATGGCGAACGAGCTGCTGCGCTTCGAGAACGGCATCCAGGGCCTGGCCCAGAACCTCGACACCCGCGAGATCGGTGTCGTCGTCCTCGGCGAGTTCCAGGAGATCCGCGAGGGCATGGAGGTGCAGCGCACCGGCGAGATCCTCTCCGTCCCGGTGGGCGACGCCTTCCTGGGCCGCGTGGTGGACCCGCTGGGCCAGCCCATCGACGACCTGGGCCCGATCGAGGCCGAGGGCCGCCGTGCCCTCGAGCTGCAGGCGCCGACCGTGACCGAGCGCAAGTCGGTCCACGAGCCGCTGCAGACCGGCATGAAGGCCATCGACGCCATGATCCCGATCGGCCGTGGCCAGCGTCAGCTGATCATCGGTGACCGCCAGACCGGCAAGACCGCGATCGCCGTCGACACGATCCTCAACCAGAAGGCCAACTGGGAGTCGGGCGACGTCGAGAAGCAGGTCCGCTGCGTCTACGTGGCCGTGGGCCAGAAGGCCTCCACCATCGCCGGCGTCCGCGCCACGCTGGAGGAGCACGGCGCCCTGGAGTACACCACCATCGTGGCCTCCCCGGCGTCCGACCCGGCCGGCTTCAAGTACCTCGCCCCCTACGCCGGCTCGGCCATCGGCCAGCACTGGATGTACGGCGGCAAGCACGTGCTGATCATCTTCGACGACCTGTCGAAGCAGGCCGAGGCCTACCGTGCCGTCTCCCTGCTGCTGCGCCGCCCGCCGGGCCGCGAGGCCTACCCGGGCGACGTCTTCTACCTGCACTCCCGGCTCCTCGAGCGCTGCGCCAAGCTCTCGGACGAGATGGGCGCGGGCTCCATGACCGGCCTGCCGATCATCGAGACCAAGGCGAACGACGTGTCGGCCTACATCCCGACCAACGTCATCTCCATCACCGACGGCCAGATCTTCCTGCAGTCGGACCTGTTCAACGCCAACCAGCGTCCCGCCGTGGACGTGGGCATCTCGGTGTCCCGCGTGGGCGGCGCCGCCCAGGTCAAGGCCATGAAGAAGGTCTCCGGCACGCTGAAGCTGGACCTGGCGCAGTACCGCGACCAGCAGGCGTTCTCCATGTTCGCCTCGGACCTGGACCCGGCCACCCGCCGCCAGCTCGCCCGCGGTGAGCGCCTCATGGAGCTGCTCAAGCAGCCGCAGTACTCGCCCTACCCGGTCGAGGAGCAGGTCGTGTCCATCTGGGCCGGCTCCAAGGGCCACCTCGATGAGGTGCCGGTGCAGGACGTGCTGCGCTTCGAGCGCGAGTTCATCGACCACCTGCGTCGCCACACCTCCGTCCTGACCGACATCGCCTCCACCGGCAAGCTCGAGGACGGCACCGTGTCCGCGCTCGAGTCGGCCGTCGCCGAGTTCTCCAAGGGCTTCCAGTCCTCCGAGGACGGCGGCGTGCAGGCCGGCCACGAGGAGCACCGCGCGATCGAGCAGGACCAGGTCGCGCAGGAGCAGATCACCAAGCAGAAGCGCTGACCGCCGGTCGGTGAGGGAGCGGTCCGGCGTCGGACCCCACGGGGACGACGCCGGGCCGCCCTCCCGCCAGGGAAAGGACCACCATGGGAGCCCAGATCCGGGTCTACCGTCAGAAGATCGCGTCGACGTCGTCGATGAAGAAGATCTTCAAGGCGATGGAGCTGATCGCCACGTCCCGCATCACCAAGGCACGTGAGCGCGTCAGCGCGTCGCTGCCCTACGCGAACGCGATCACCCGCGCCGTCTCGGCCGTGTCGAGCCAGCACGACATCGATCATGTCCTCACCACGGAGCCCGAGAACCCGACCCGGGCGGCCGTGCTCATCATGTCCTCGGATCGCGGCCTCGCCGGCGCGTACTCCGCGAACGTGCTGCGCAAGGCCGAGCAGCTCCTCACCCGCCTCGGCGAGGAGGGCAAGGACGTGGACGTGTACGTCGTCGGCCGCAAGGCGCAGACGTACTTCGACTTCCGCGGCCGCGACTACAAGCAGCTGTGGACCGGCCAGACGGACGCCCCCGTCGCCGAGCGCGCCTCCGAGATCGGCGAGGTGCTCGTGGACGCGTTCCTCACGGACACGGCAGACGGCGGCGTGGACGAGATCCACGTCGTGTTCACCGAGTTCGTCTCGCTCGTGAAGCAGAACCCCCACGTGGTGCGCCTGCTGCCCCTCGAGGTCGTCGAGGAGGAGGCCGCCACCGCCGAGGAGGTGCTGCCGCTCTACGAGTACGAGCCGGACGCGGAGGAGGTCCTCGACGCGCTGCTGCCCAAGTACATCGAGTCGCGCATCTTCAACGCGATGCTGCAGTCGGCGGCCTCGGAGCTCGCCAACCGTCAGCGCGCCATGAAGTCGGCGGGCGACAACGCCACGAGCCTCATCAAGGACTACACGCTCCTGATGAACAACGCCCGTCAGGCCGAGATCACCCAGGAGCTCACCGAGCTCATCGCGGGCGCGGACGCGCTCAACAACTCCTGAGCCCGTTCGGGACTCACCAGACTCGCCATCCACACACGATAGAAGTGAGAGAGATGACTGCCACCATCACTGACCAGGGCACCGGGACCCCCACCGGCGGTGCCACCGGACGCGTGTCCCGCGTCATCGGCCCCGTGATCGACGCCGAGTTCCCGGCCAACGCGATGCCGGAGATCTACAACGCGCTGACCACTGAGATCGACCTCAACGGCCAGCGCCGCACGGTCACCTTCGAGGTCGCCCAGCACCTCGGCGACAACATGGTCCGTGCCATCTCCCTGCAGTCCACCGACGGCCTGGTGCGCGGCACCGACGTCGTGGACACCGGCGCCCCCATCTCGGTGCCGGTCGGCGACGCCGTGAAGGGCCACATCTTCAACGTGCTCGGCGAGACCCTGGACATGCCGTCCTCGCAGCTGCAGGCCGAGGACCGCTGGCCGATCCACCGCCCGGCGCCGAACTTCGCCTCCCTCGAGGGCTCCACCGAGATGCTGGAGACCGGCATCAAGGTCATCGACCTGCTGACCCCCTACATCAAGGGCGGCAAGATCGGCCTGTTCGGCGGCGCCGGCGTGGGCAAGACCGTGCTCATCCAGGAGATGATCACCCGTGTGGCCCGCAACTTCGGCGGCACCTCCGTGTTCGCCGGCGTCGGCGAGCGTACCCGTGAGGGCAACGACCTCTGGGTCGAGATGGACGAGGCGGACGTCCTGAAGGACACCGCCCTCGTGTTCGGCCAGATGGACGAGCCGCCGGGCACGCGTCTGCGCGTGGCCCTGTCCGCGCTGACCATGGCGGAGTACTTCCGCGATGTGCAGAACCAGGACGTGCTGCTGTTCATCGACAACATCTTCCGCTTCTCGCAGGCCGGTTCCGAGGTCTCCACGCTGCTGGGCCGCATGCCCTCCGCCGTGGGCTACCAGCCGAACCTGGCGGACGAGATGGGTGTGCTCCAGGAGCGCATCACCTCGACCCGCGGCCACTCCATCACCTCGATGCAGGCCGTGTACGTCCCCGCGGACGACTACACCGACCCGGCCCCGGCCAACGTGTTCGCGCACCTGGACGCGACCACCAACCTGACCCGTGACCTCGCGTCCCGTGGCCTGTACCCGGCCGTGGACCCGCTGGCCTCGACCTCGCGCATCCTCGACCCGCAGTACGTGGGCCAGGACCACTACGACGTGGCCATCCGCGTGAAGCAGATCCTGCAGAAGAACAAGGAGCTGCAGGACATCATCGCGATCCTCGGTGTGGACGAGCTCTCCGAGGAGGACAAGATCACCGTGGGCCGCGCCCGCAAGATCGAGCAGTTCCTCTCGCAGAACACCTACACCGCCAAGCAGTTCACCGGCGTCGAGGGCTCCACCGTGCCGGTCAAGGACACCGTCGAGGGCTTCAAGGCCATCGCCGACGGCGACCTGGACCACGTCGCGGAGCAGGCCTTCTACAACGTGGGCGGCCTGGACGACGTCGAGCGCGAGTGGGCCAAGATCCAGGCCGAGGGCTGATCGATCATGGCTGAGCTCAACGTCGAGATCGTCTCCGAGGAGCGGTCCATCTGGTCGGGCGCCGCGTCGGCCGTGTCGGCGCGCACCGTCAACGGTGAGATCGGCATCCTCCCGGGCCACACCCCGATGCTCGCCGTCCTCGGCGACGGCGAGGTCGTGGTGCGGACCACGGACGGCGGCACCGTCACCGCGCAGGCCCGCGGCGGCTTCTTCTCCGTGGACCACGACCGTGTCGTGATCGCCGCGACGTCCGCCCGGCTGGGCGACGCCGCGGCGGCCTGACGCGGCGCGGCAGGACCTGACGGTGGAGGGCCCGGTGCTCATCGCCTCGGCGACCGTGGTGGCAGTCATCGTGCTGTCGGCACTCGCCCTGGTGATGCGGCGCCGGGCCCTCGCCCGTGTCACGGCCGCCTTCCCTGCGGTCCTGGAGCGGGAGGGCCCGGGGCGTGAGCGTGTGATCGGCGTGTACGACGAGTCCCGCCTGCGCCTCACCGGGGGCTGGCGCCTCTCGCGAGAGCGCTGGAGCGCGGACCGGAGCCGCCTGCAGATCGACCGCCTCCCGGCGGACGAGGCCGGCCGGGCCGTCCTGGAGCTGAGCGCCGGCACACGTCCGGTGCGCGTCGTCGTCGACCCCGACGACGCCGGCGCCCTGCGCGCCTGGAGCGAGGCGGGGCCGTCCGCGGCGTCGTCCTTCTGGCGCCGCTGAGCCCGCCCGGCGCCTCAGAACAGGCGGGACTCGGCGTCGTCCACGCCGCGCATCGCGTCGTAGTCGAGGGTGACGCAGCGGATGCCGCGGTCCTCGGCGAGGGTGCGGGCCTGGGGCTTGATCTGCTGGGCCGCGAACACGCCGCGCACGGGCGCCAGGAGCGGGTCCCGGTTCATCAGCTCGAGGTAGCGGGTGAGCTGCTCGACCCCGTCGATGTCCCCACGGCGCTTGAGCTCGACCGCCACGGTGCCGCCGTCGGCGTCGCGGGCCAGGATGTCCACGGGGCCGATCGCCGTCATGTACTCGCGGCGCACGAGGGTGTGGCCGTCGCCGAGCAGGCTGATCTGCTCGGCCAGCAGACGCTGCAGATCCGCCTCCACGCCGTCCTTGACGAGGCCGGGGTCCACGCCGAGCTCGTGGGAGTCGTCCGCCAGGACCTCCTCGATGAGCACGACGAGCCGGTCGTCGGACTTCTTGGCCTGCACGCGCCAGACCTGCGTCACCCCCTGGTCGGCCTGATCGGGGGAGGGCTCCTCCACGTGCAGGGTCGCGGGCGGCGACATCCAGTTGAGGGGCTTGTAGGAACCGCCGTCGGAGTGCACCAGCACCGAGCCGTCCGCCTTCACCATGAGCAGGCGGGTGGCGGTGGGCAGGTGGGCGTTCAGGCGGCCCTCATAGGTCACGGAGCAGCGGGCAATGACGAGTCGCACCGGTCCATCCTAGGCGGACCGCGCCCACCCGCTCGTGTGCCAGCATGGAGGCATGCCCCGTTCGAACCGCCCCCGCCGCTCGTCCGCGCCTCGGCGGAGTGAGCGCGGGGCCTCCGGCGCCTCCCGGCGGTCCCGGCCGTCGCCGGGGCGCGCCGACCCGCTCGAGGAGCTCCTCGGCCTGGACGCGGGCTACTCGCGCCAGTCCGGGTCCGACGGCGGCTGGCACGTCCGGCAGATCCCCGCGTGGCGCGCGGTGAAGGACTACACGTGCCCTGGCTGCGGTCGGGTGATCCGGCAGGGCCAGGCGCACCTCGTGGCCTGGCGCGCGGACTGGATCATGGGGGACGAGGACGCGGGGGCGGACCGGCGGCACTGGCACCCGGTGTGCTGGCGCACCCGCCCGGGCCGCTGACCGCGACGGTCCGGGCCGCGCCGCCGTCGTGGGCCTACCGGGCGTCCTGACGGGGGATGAAGACCTCGCGGACCAGCAGCAGCAGCGCGGCGGCGAGCGGGATCGCCATGAGGGCGCCGAGGACGCCCAGCAGCGCGCCTCCGGCGATCACCGCGATCACGGCCACGGCCGCCGGCACGGACACCGCGCGCGCCATGACGCGCGGCGAGATGACGTAGGCCTCGATCTGCAGGTAGACGAAGTAGATGGCCGCGAACACGGCGGCGGTCTGCCACGAGGTCAGCAGGCTCACGAGGGTCAGCAGCGTGCCGCCGATCGCGGCGCCCACCAGCGGGATGAACGCCATGAAGGCGGCGATCGCGGCGAGCAGGACGGCGAAGGGGGCGCCGGCGATGGCCAGCGCCGTGAACGCCACCGCGCCGTTGAGGGCGGCCACGAAGGACTGGCCCATCACGTAGTGGCCGACCGAGGAGGTGATCTGCTCGGACAGCGCCTCGATGCGGGGCCGGCGCGAGCGCGGTGCGAGCCGGTAGGCCCAGTACTTGATGTGCGGCAGGGAGGAGAGGAAGTACAGCGTCAGCACGACCACCACGAGCACCGAGAAGACGGCGTTCAGCACGGTCTGGCCGAAGCCGAGGAGCCCGCCGAACAGGTCGGTGACGGCGACGCCGTCGGCGGCGAGGCGCTCGGTCTGGGCGCGGACGGCCTCCTGGAGGTGGAACTCCTCGTCGAGCTGCACGAACCACTCGGCGGTCATCACCCCGTCGATGATGGCCGGCAGGTCCTGGACCAGCTGCGTGGACTGCTCGATCACCGTGGGGACGAGGAGGGTGACGAACGCCCCGGCCACGGCGGCCAGGCCGAGCGCGGCCGTGAGCACGCCGACCCAGCGGGGCGCGCCCCAGGACTCGACCCGGCGCACCAGCGGATCCAGGCCCAGGGCGATGAACAGGGCCGCGGCGATCCACACGATGAGCTGTCCGTTCGTGCGCAGCACCGAGACGACGCCGATGGCCAGGGCCACGCCGACCGCGAGCAGGAAGCCGGTCAGCACGGGGGACTCGACGGCCACGGCCGCGACCGCCGGATCCTCGGCGCCGTCGACGGGGACCGACTCGGGGTCCACCCGGTCCTCCTCGAGGAAGGGTCGGCGCCGCCGCAGGACGGAGCCCAGGCGGGGCAGTCGACGACGCCCGGCGGGCGTCGGCCCGTGCGACGGCGGCGCGGCGGCCACCCCGACCGGCTCCACGGGCATGCCGGCCAGGGACGGCTGCTCCGCGCCCTCGGGCTCGGCCGGGCCACGGACGTCGGCGACGCCGGCGACGTCCGGGCCGGATGCGGTCTCCTTCTCCTCCACGCGCTCAGCGTACGTCAGGGCCCCGGCCTGACCGCGCCGCGCCCGGGAGGCTACCGTGGGGCGCAGTGACAACGCCCCTCGCCCCGGCGACGGGGCGGACCCGGACCGGAAGGATCGTGACCGACGTGACCGCCCAGCCCCCCTCCGACGCCCCGTCCCACCTGCGCGGCGCCGTCGACCTGTCCTCGCTCGGCACCCCGGCCCCGGCCGGGCGCACCGCGCCGGGGGCCGACGCCGGCGCCGGCGGCGGCTCGTGGGTGATCGCGGACGCCGACCAGGGTCTGCTGCAGCAGCTGGTCCAGCTCTCCGCCCAGGTGCCGGTGCTGCTGCACCTGCATGTGCCCGGGGACGCGGCGAGCGAGGCGCTCTACCGGCAGTTCGCGGACGCGGTCGACGCCCAGGCGGGACGGCTCGTGCTCGCGCGTCTGGACGTGGCGAAGGAGCCCGCCGTGCTGCAGGCGCTGGGCCTGGGGGCCGGCCCCGCGGTCATGGCCGTGGTGGCGGGGCAGCCGGTGCCGCTGGTCAATCAGGAGGTGCCGGAGGAGACGCTGCGCCAGCTCATGGGGGAGATCCTCGAGGTGGCCCGTCAGAACGGCGTCGCCGGCACCGTGCCCCCCGTCGCTCCGGCGCGCCAGGACGCCGACGCCGCGGCTGCGGAGGCCCCGCCCGTGCCGCCGCTGCACCGGGCCGCCCACGAGGCCCTCGCCGCCGACGACCTGCCCGGGGCCGTCTCGGCGTGGGAGGCGGCGCTGGCCGACAGCCCCGCGGACGCCGTGGCCCAGCAGGGCCTGTCCGCGGCCCGCCTCATGCTGCGCACCCGTGACGCCGACGCCTCAGCGGTGCGCGCGGCCGCCGCGGACGGCCCGGACGACGTCGCCGCCCAGCTCGCCGTCGCCGACCTGGACGTGCTCGGTGGCCACGTGGAGGACGCCTTCGCCCGACTCGTGCGGTTCATCGCCCTCCACCCCGGCGACGACCGGGAGACGGCGCGCGCCCACCTCGTGGACCTCTACACCGTGGTGGGCACGGACGATCCCCGTGTGCCGGCCTCGCGGCGTCGGCTGGCCGCAGCGCTGTTCTGAGGGACCCACAGTTCATCCCTGAGGAGGACGCCGTGTCCGCCTGACGGTGGGTAACGTCCCAGGCATGACTCCGCATGCGCCCGAGCCTGCCCCCGCCCACCTGGCGGCCGCCGCCCGTCGTCGCGCGGTGGACGCCCCCGATCCGGACCTCGCCCTCGTCACGCGCGGGCTGACCCAGCGGTTCGGGGACAAGCTGGCGCTGGACGCGCTGGACCTGGACGTCCCGGCCGGATCGTTCTTCGGGGTGGTTGGGCCCAACGGGGCGGGCAAGACCACGGCCCTGTCGATGGCCACCGGGCTGCTGCGCCCGGACCGCGGCCGCGCCTGGATCCACGGCGTCGACGTGTGGGAGCAGCCCCTCGAGGCCAAGCGACGGGTCGGCGTGCTCGCCGACGGCGTGCGTACCTTCGACCGCCTCACGGGCGCGCAGCTCGTGACCTACGCCGGGCTGCTGCACGGGCTCGACGCGGACACCGTGGCCGAGCGGACCGCGGACCTGCTGCGGGTGATGGACCTGGAGGACGCCGGCCGCAAGCTCGTGGCCGACTACTCCGCCGGCATGACCAAGAAGGTGTCCCTGGCGGCCGCCATGGTCCACGCCCCGGACCTGCTCGTCCTGGACGAGCCGTTCGAGGCCGTGGACCCGGTCTCCGCCGCGAACATCCGGGACATCCTGCACTCGTACGTGGAGCGGGGCGGCACCGTGATCGTCTCGAGCCACGTGATGGACCTCGTCCAGCGCATGTGCACCCACGTCGCCGTGATCGCGGCCGGGACCCTGCGGGCCGCCGGCACGCTCGAGGAGGTCCGGGACGGGCGCGACCTCGAGGACCGCTTCGTGGACCTCGTCGGCGGCCGCCACGGCTCGGAGGGGCTGGCATGGCTCTGACGCTCGTCCGACTGCGCTGGACGCTGACCCTGAACCAGTGGCGCCGGTCCCCGTTCACCCTGGTGATGAGCGTGCTCGGCGCGCTGTACGTGCTCGGCATGGCCGCCGTGGCGGTGACGCTGCTCGTCACGGGCCTGCCCGCCCTGCCGGACGAGGCCCGCGGCGCCACGACCGTGCTGGCCGCCGCCGTCGTGGTGCTCGCCTGGCTCGTCATCCCGCCGTTCGTCACGGGCGTCGACGCCACGCTCGACCCGCACAGCTTCGTGCTCTTCCCCGTCCCGGCCCGCACCCTCATCGCCGGGCTGGTCCTGAGCGCCTTCACGACGCCGGTCGGGCTCGCCACGCTGGCCGTGCTGGTGGGCCTGGGGGCCAGCTGGTGGGACCGGCCGGCCGCGCTGGCGGTGGGCCTGGTCGGGGGCGCGCTCACCGCGGTGACCGCCGTGGCGATCGGCTCCGGTCTCGCCGGCCTCCTGGCCGCCTACGCGAGCCGGCGTCGGGTGCGGGACGTCGTCTCCGTCCTGCTGTTCATCCCGCTCATGCTCGGCGGCCTCGCCCTCTCGCGGGCCATCGCGTCGTTCGAGGACTTCCTGGCGATCGCGCCCCAGATCGCCCGCGGCGCGGCGTGGACCCCGTTCGGGGCGGGCCCCGCCGCGGCGTGGGCGGCTGCCGAGGGCCGCGGCGCCGCCGTCGCGCTCCACCTCGCGGTGGCGGCCGCCTGGTGCCTGGCCGCCCTGGCCCTGTGGCACCTGGCCGTGCGCTGCACCGTGGAGCCGGTGGCCGTGGGCGGCGGTCGGTCCCGCCGCGTCGCCGCGGGAGCGGACCCGACGCCGCTGCGCTGGCTGGGCCGACCGGCCACGGGCCCGCGCACCGCGATCGCGGCCCGCGCCCAGCGCTACTGGCTGGCCGACCCGCGGTACGCGGCCGGGCTCATCATCATCCCGCTCATGGCCGTCCTGCTGTGGTTCACCGGGGGCATGGCCGGGGAGGGGGGTCCCGGACTGGGCCTGCTGCTGGTCCTCGGGCCGATCACCGCCTGGTCTCTGGCCTACTCGATCTCCGCGGACATCGCCTACGACCACACGGCGTTCCACCTGCACGTCGTCTCGGGCGTGCGGGGCGTGGACGACCGCTGGGGCCGGGTCCTGGGCCTGGCGGGCTGGGGCGTGCCGATGATCCTGCTCGTGACGACGGCGACGGTGGCGGCGGCGGGGGACTGGTCCCTGCTGGCGCCGATGCTGGGCCTGGCCCTCGGCCTGTTCGGGACGACCGCCGGGCTGTCCGCGTTCGTCTCCGCCCGTTTCGTGTACCCCGTGCCGAAGCCGGGAGACAGCCCGTTCAAGACGCCGCAGGGCGCGGCCATGCGCACGATGCTCGTCCAGGGCGCCGCGATGCTGGTCAGCCTGGCGCTCGCGGTGCCGTTCCTGGTGCCCTTCATCGTCCGGCTCGTCACCGGGGCCGCCGTGTGGGGCTGGGTGACGGTGGCCCTCGGGCTCGTGTGGGGCGCCGTCGCGCTGTGGCTGGGCGTGCGCCTGGGGGCGCGCTGGTACGACCGCGCGCAGGCCGAGACCTACCAGGCCGTGGCCGCCTTCTGAGGGGCGCGGCTAGACTGGCCCGTATGAGTGTGACCGGCGAACCCGACCTGAACGACCCCTTCGCGCCCGCCGGCGGCGGCACGTCCGTCCTCGAGCGCGAGGAGCTGCGGCAGGAGATCGAGCCGGGCGACCACGAGCGCTTCGCCCACTACGTCCGCAAGGAGAAGATCACGGAGTCCGCTGTCACCGGTGCCCCCGTGATCGCCCTGTGCGGCAAGGTGTGGGTGCCGGGCCGGGACCCGAACAAGTTCCCCGTGTGCCCCACGTGCAAGGAGATCTACGAGGGCCTGCGCGAGCCGCAGGACGGCGGCGACGGCGACGGCGGCGGCAAGCGCGGTGGCTGGTTCGGAGGCCGCGGCCGTGGCTGACGGCCGCTCCCTGACGAGCGGCACCCCGGACGGCAGCGTCCAGCACGACCTGTTCCACATCGGCGAGGACCTTCCCCCCGCCATGCCCGAGCGCGCGGCGTGGGGGACGGCCCCCAAGCTGCGCCAGTGGCAGCAGGAGGCGCTGGAGCGCTACCTCCAGACCGCCCCGCAGGACTTCCTGGCGGTCGCGACCCCCGGCGCGGGCAAGACGACGTTCGCGCTGCGCGTGGCCAAGATCCTCCTGGACTCCGGCGTCGTGCAACGGCTGACCGTCGTCGCGCCCACGGACCACCTCAAGCGCCAGTGGGCGGACAACGCCGCGCGCGTCGGCATCGCCATCGACCCGAACTTCAAGAACGCCGACGGGCGGCACGGCGCCGAGTACCGCGGGGTGGCGCTGACGTACGCCCAGGTGGCGAACAAGCCCGTCCTGCACCGCAACCGCACCGAGGCCGCCAAGACGCTGGTGATCCTGGACGAGATCCACCACGGCGGCGACGCCCTGAGCTGGGGCGAGGGCATCCGTGAGGCGTTCGAGCCGGCCACGCGGCGGCTGTCCCTGACCGGCACGCCCTTCCGCTCGGATACCGCCTCCATCCCCTTCGTCCGCTACGAGCTCGGCCAGGACGGCATCGAGCGCTCCAAGGCCGACTACACGTACGGCTACGGGCCGGCGCTGCGCGACCACGTGGTCCGCCCCGTGATCTTCATGGCCTACTCGGGCCAGATGCGCTGGAAGACCTCCACCGGCGAGGTCATGGAGGCCCAGCTCGGCGAGGCCGCCACGAAGGACATCACCGCCTCCGCCTGGCGGACCGCGCTGGACCCGGCGGGAGAGTGGATCCCCTCGGTGCTGCGCGCTGCGGACCGCCGGCTCACCGAGGTGCGCCGCAACGTCCCCGACGCCGGCGGTCTCGTGATCGCCACGGACCACCAGGACGCGCGCGCGTACGCCGCGCAGCTCGAGGCGCTGACCGGCCAGCGGCCGGCCGTGATCCTCTCGGACGACAAGGGCGCCTCGGATCGCATCGAGGAGTTCGCCGCGTCGGACGAGCGGTGGATGGTGGCGGTGCGCATGGTGTCCGAGGGCGTGGACGTGCCCCGCCTGTGCGTGGGCGTGTACGCCACGTCCACGTCCACGCCCCTGTTCTTCGCCCAGGCCGTGGGCCGCTTCGTGCGCTCCCGCCGGCGTGGGGAGACCGCCTCGGTGTTCCTGCCGTCCGTGCCCGCGCTCATGCTGCTGGCCAACGAGATGGAGCTCGAGCGGGACCACGCGCTGGACCGCAAGGAGGGCGCCGTCGAGGTCGAGGACCTCGAGGACGCCCCCGAGGAGGACCTCATCGCGGAGGCCAACCGGGCCGAGAGCGGCTCGGACGCGCTGACGCGGGAGAAGTTCGAGGCCCTCGAGTCCCGGGCGAGCTTCGACAAGGTGCTCTTCGACGGCGGCGAGTTCGGCCTCGGCGGCGCCGTCGGCTCGGAGGAGGAGCAGGACTTCCTCGGCATCCCGGGCCTGCTGGACGCCGAGCAGGTCTCCGCCCTGCTGCGGCAGCGGCAGGCCGAGCAGATCCAGCGCCGGCCGCGTGCGCAGGCGGCCGAGCCCGCCGACGTCGTGGACCACCGGCGGATGAAGGAGCTGCGCTCCGAGCTGTCCAAGACGGTGTCCGCCTGGGCGGCCCGTTCCGGCCAGCCGCACGGGGTGATCCACAACCGCCTGCGGGAGATCTCCGGCGGCCCCGCCGTGGCCCAGGCCTCCCGCGAGCAGCTGGAGAAGCGGCTGAGCACCCTGCGCGGGTGGTTCGTCGGCCGGACCTGAGGTCCGCCGGGAGCGCGGGGGCGCCCGCGGGCCGAGGTTCGCCTCCCCTGGCTGGCACCCGGCACGGGGACGGGCTGGAATGGGGGCACGATGTCAGGAGTCGCCATGCCCGTGTCCGCCCCGTCCCCGTCGTCGTCGCGCCCCGCCGTCCTCGGCTTCGCCGCGCGGTACCCGTGGGTGCTCGCGACGCTGGTCGTCGTCGCCCTCACCCTCGGCCTGCACCTGGCGGGGGCGGAGGATCCGGCGCGCTGGATCGCCTCGGCGTATGCCCTGGTGGTGGCCGCGTGGACCTCGGTGGGCATGGTCAGGGACCTGATGCGCGGGCACTGGGGTGTGGACATCCTCGCCGTCACCGCGATCGTCGCCACCGTGCTGGTGGGGGAGCACCTCGCCGCCGTGCTCGTCTGCCTGATGCTCACCGGTGGGGAGGCCCTCGAGGACTACGCGGCCGGCCGCGCTCGGCGGGATCTGTCCGCCCTGCTGGACCGCGCCCCGCAGCGCGCGCATCGCCTGGGCCCGGACGGCTCCGTGGAGGACGTGCCGGTGGAGGAGGTGCGTGCCGGCGACCGGCTCCTGGTGCGTCCCGCCGAGGTGCTTCCCGTGGACGGCACCGTGGCTTCCGCCGAGGACGGCGGGGAGGTCGCCGTGGACCTGGACGAGTCCTCCCTGACCGGCGAGTCCCTGCCCGTCACGCACCGCACCGGCTCGGCCGTGATGTCCGGCGCGCTCAACGGCACCCGCGCCTTCGTGCTCGAGGCGACCGCCTCCGCGGCCGACTCGCAGTACGCGGCCATCGTCTCCCTCGTGCAGCAGGCGGCCGAGTCCCGCGCCCCCATGGTGCGCCTGGCCGACCGCTACGCCGTGCCGTTCACCGCCGTCGCCTACCTGATCGCCGGCCTGGCCTGGTGGCTGTCCCAGGACCCGGTCCGCTTCGCCGAGGTGCTCGTGGTGGCCACGCCGTGTCCGCTGCTCATCGCCGCTCCGGTGGCCTTCCTCGGCGGCATGTCCCGCGCCGCCACGTCCGGGGTGATCGTGAAGTCGGGTGGGACCATCGAGGCCCTCGGCTCCGTGCAGACCGTGGGCTTCGACAAGACCGGCACCCTCACCGCCGGCCGCCCCGAGCTGGTCGGCGTGCGCCCGGCCGCCGGCTTCGCCCAGGACGAGCTGCTGCGCCTGGCCGCCTCCGCCGAGCAGTACTCCGTGCACGTGCTCGCCGACGCCATCCGCGCGGCGGCCGAGGAGCGCGGGCTGTCCCTGGCGACCGCGCAGGATGCCACGGAGGAGGCCACCCACGGGGTCGTGGCGGTGCTCGAGGGTCGGCGCGTCGTCGTCGGCAAGCGCGCCTACGTCACGCAGGCCGCCCCGGACACCGTCACCGCCGACCTCGCCCCCGGTCAGTCCGCCGTCTACGTGGCCGTGGACGGCGCCTTCGCCGGCGTCCTGCTGCTGGCCGACCGCATCCGCCCCGAGTCCGCCGCCACCGTGCAGGCGCTCCACCGCCTCGGCGCACGACAGGTCCTCATGCTCACCGGCGACGCCGAGGCCACCGGACGGCACATCGCCAGGGAGGCGGGCATCGACGAGGTCCACGCGGACCTGCTGCCCGCGGACAAGGTCCGCCTGCTCTCCGAGCGCCCGGAGCGCCCGGTGATGATGGTCGGCGACGGCGTCAACGACGTCCCCGTGCTCGCCGCCGCGGACGTGGGCGTGGCCATGGGCGCCCGCGGCTCGACCGCCGCCTCCGAGTCCGCCGACGTGGTGGTGCTCGCCGACGACGTCTCCAAGGTCGCCGTCGCCGTGGCCGCCGGCCAGCGCACCCTGCAGGTGGCCACGCAGTCGATCTGGGTCGGCATCGCGCTCTCCCTGGTCCTGATGGTCATCGCCGCCACGGGCGCCATCCCGGCTCTGGTCGGCGCGCTGTTCCAGGAGCTCGTGGACGTCGTGGCCATCGTCAACGCGCTGCGCGCCATGAAGCCCGGCCCGCACGAGGCCGAGCGGCTCGGCGATCTCGCCGCCGCCCCCGCCCGGGGGGAGCGGCAGGCCGTGTCGGCCTGAGCGCCGGGCTCAGCCGTCCCGGGACTGGAAGCGCACGAAGGCGCGCAGCTCGTCACCCTCCACGTCACGGGACTCGCGGAATCCATGGGCCTCGTAGAAGGCGCGCTGGCGCTCCTCGGTGTCCGTGAGCAGCACGTGCTGACGCACCTGGCCGAACCGGGCGAAAACGCGGCGCAGCAGCTCGGAGGCGATGCCGCGGCGCTGGTGCCCCGGATCCACGAGGATGTCCTGCAGGTAGGCGATGGTGTGGCCGTCGGAGACCACGCGGGCCAGACCGACCAGACGGCCGCCGTCGGCGGCGGGGATCACCCCGGAGAGGTAGCGGATGCCGTCCCGGTCTGCGGCGATGGGGGAGTCGGTCATGGCTGCTCTCCTCGTCTGCGTCGGGCACCGGCTCCGGCACGCCCGCCGGGGCCGCGTGCCTCCATCATGCCGCATCGAGTGACATTCGTCACTGTCTCGGCGTGCGGCGCCTCAGAGGCGACGCCGGTGCCGCTCGGGGCCGAACCCGCTCACGAGGTCGCCAGGATGGCCCCGGCGGCCTCCATCTCGTGGAGCGCGGCCTGGGCGGCCGCCTCGTCGACGCCGGCCACCAGGTCGGTCAGCACGGTGACCTCGTAGCCGGCGTCGAGGGCGTCGAGCACGGTGGCGCGCACGCAGTGGTCCGTGGCGATGCCCACCACGGTGATCGCGTCCACGCCCTGCTCACGGAGCCACTCGTCGAGGCCGGGGGCGCCGGACTCGACGGCGGCCGCGGCCACGGCGGTGGCCCCGTACGGGCCGACGGTCCCGGAGGGGCGCTCGCCCGCGGCCCCGGTCGGGACGGCGTCGGGCTCGCCGAGGGCGCCGTCGAAGCCGGAGTAGGCGTCCGTGTGCAGGCCCTTGAGGAACTCGGCGTCGAGGTGCTCGGCGTCCAGGTCGGGATGCAGCTCGGCGCCGGCGGTGCCGGCCACGCAGTGCACCGGCCAGGTGGTGCGGAAATCCGGCTCGGCGCCGGTGGCCGCGGCGAAGTGCGTGCCCGGGTCGACGTGCCAGTCGCGCGTGGCTGCCACGGACGCGTAGGCGTCCGCGTGCTCGGCCAGGTGCTCGCTGACCCCGGCCGCGACGGCGGCGCCGCCGGTCACGCCGAGGGCGCCGCCCTCGCAGAAGTCGTTCTGCACGTCCACGATCACCAGGGCGCGGTTCAGGTTCTCCATGGGTCAGTCCTCCAGGAAGATGGTCGGGATGGCGGGGTCGCCCGGCTGCAGGCGGCCCACCGAGGCGGGCAGCTCGCGCAGGGAGGCGGCGTGCCGCTCGGCGGCGCGGGTGACGGCCTCGGGGCCGGTCCAGCCCTCGGCCAGCTCGCCGGCGTGCACGAAACGGTGCAGCAGGGGACGGTCGTCGGCGTCGGGCGCGGCGCCGCGGTTGACGCCGATCACCTCGGCGGTGGCCCGGCCCCGCGGGTCGCGGCGGCGCGCGGCCTCCTTGCGGCCGCCCCGGCTGGCCTTGCCGGAACTGGCCTTGGCCACGTCCACCCACGTGCCGTCGTCGTCCTGGCGGGCCACGAGCTTGTAGACCATGGAGGCGGTGGGCGCGCCGGACCCGGTGACCAGGCGCGTGCCCACGCCGTACGAGCTGACGGGGGCGGAGCGCAGGGCGGCGATCGCGTACTCGTCCAGGTCCGAGGTGACCATGATCCCGGTCTCGGTGTTGCCCAGCTCGTCGAGCAGCTCGCGCACGCGGTGGGCCTGGATCACGAGGTCGCCGGAGTCGACCCGGACGTTCCGCAGGGCCGGGCCGGCAACCTCGACCGCGGTGCGCACGCCCTGCTCCACGTCATACGTGTCCACGAGGAGGGTGGTGTCCGCCCCGAGCGCGGCGACCTGGGCCTCGAAGGCGGCGCGCTCCGAGTCGTGCAGCAGGGTGAAGGAGTGGGCGGCGGTGCCGACGGTCGGGATGCCGTACCGGCGGCCCGCCTCGAGGTTCGAGGTGGCGGTGAAGCCCGCGATGGCCGCGGCGCGGGCGGCGGCCACGGCAGACTCCTCGTGCGTGCGGCGCGAGCCCATCTCGGCGCACGGGCGGCCGTCCGCGACGGCCGTCATGCGGGAGGCTGCGGAGGCCACGGCGGAGTCGTAGTTGTAGATGGAGAGCAGGTAGGTCTCCAGGATGCACGCCTCGGCGAACGTCGACTCCACCTGCAGGAGGGGGGAGTGCGGGAAGTAGGCCTCGCCCTCGGCGTAGCCCACGATGTCACCCGTGAACTCGTAGTCGGCGAGCCAGGCCAGCGTGGCGTCGTCGAGGGCGGTGGTGTCCGCGAGGAAGTCGAGCTCGGGCGTGTCGAACCGGAAGCGGGACAGGCCCTCCAGCGCGCGGCCCACGCCGGCCACCACGCCGTAGCGGCGGCCGCTGGGCAGGCGTCGGGTGAACAGCTCGAAGCGGGAGCGGCGGTGCGCGGTGCCGGCCTTCAGCGCGGCCTGGAGCATGGTCAGCTCGTAGTGGTCGGTCATCAGCGCCGTGGGGATCTGCCAGTCGTCGGCGGTCCGCGGGGCGCTGGGCACGGGGTTCTGGCTCACGCCCCCACCCTAGTGGACCGTGGC
>NZ_LOSQ01000027.1:55612-117025 GCF_001595485.1 Micrococcus sp. CH7 | reverse complement strand
CGCCCGCCTCGTACACTGGGGCGCATGTCCGTGCTGACCCGCCACGATCCGTCCGCGCCGCGCGCCGTGCGTCCGGCGCCGGGTGAGTCCGTCCCCGCCGGCGCCACCGACACCGCCCTGCTGGAGCGGCCTCACGAGGACACAGCCCGGGACCGGCCGTGGAACGTGGTGGTGTGGAACGACCCGGTGAACCTGATGAGCTACGTGGCCTACGTGTTCCGCACCCACTTCGGCTACTCCGCGGCCAAGGCGCAGCGGCTCATGCTCGAGGTCCACGAGCGGGGCCGGTCCGTGGTGGCGACGGGCACCAAGGAGAAGGCCGAGCTGCACGTGGGCGCGATGCACGGCTACGGGCTGTGGGCCACGCTGGAGCAGGCGGAGGACTGAGGAGGGGCATGGCAGAACGGTTCCGCTGGACGCGGCGGGGGTACACGGCGCAGCTGGAGCTGCCGGAGGTGCGCCTGCTGCGCGGGCTGGTCAGGGACGTCGTCGCCCTGCTCGAGGGCCGACGCGCGGACGTGCGCCCCGCCGAGGCGGACCCCGCCGAGGCCCCGGCCGCCGAGGACGGCGTCGACACGCCCGAAGATCCCCCGGCGGCGCCGCCGTCCGTGTCCGCCGCGCAGGACGCGGGCCCCGTGGCCGGGCTGGACGCGTCCGACGCCGCGTTCTGGGGGCTGGTCTCCGGGCTGCACCTGAGCCAGGACCCGGAGCCGCAGCGTTCGGCCCCCACCGACCCGGCCGTCGCACGCCTCCTGCCGGATGCGATGCCCCAGGCCGGCGCCGCCGAACAGGGCGCCCACCGGGCCCTGACCGAGGACGCCCTGTCGGAGGGGAAGCTCGCGGACGCGCGCCTGGCACTCGAGCTGCTGCGCTCGACGCGCGTGGAGGTCCCGCACGACCAGGCGCCGGCCTTCGGCCGCGCGCTCAACGACGTGCGCCTCGTCCTCGCGGCCCGCCTGGGCGTCGAGACCGAGGAGGACGCCGCCCGCGTGCACGCCGTGGACGACTGGCGCAGCGCGGAGGACGTCGAGTCCACCATGGCCCTGCTCTACAACTTCACCTCGTGGCTGCTGGAGACGCTCATGACGGAGATGCTCAGCGAGCTGCCCGAGGGCTCGGACGAGTCCGCGCCGGGCGCCGGGGACGCGGAGGGCGAGCAGTGAGCGGCCAGCGCGCCGCCGTGGACGCCGCCGCGCCGATCGGCGTGTTCGACTCGGGCGTGGGCGGGCTGACCGTGGCCCGGGCGATCATGGACCAGCTGCCCCACGAGTCCATCCTCTACGTGGGCGACACGGAGCACTCGCCGTACGGCCCGCGGCCCATCGCCGAGGTACGGGCCCTCGCCCTGGCGATCATGGACGAGCTCGTCGCGCGCGGCGTCAAGGCGCTCGTGATCGCGTGCAACTCCGCGTCGGCCGCCGTGCTGCGCGACGCCCGCGAGCGCTACACGGGAGGCCACGGCATCCCCGTGATCGAGGTGATCCAGCCCGCCGTGCGCCGCGCCGTGGCAGCCACCCGCACGGGCCGGATCGGTGTGATCGGCACCGAGGCGACCGTCGGGTCCCGCGCCTACGAGGACTCGTTCTCGGCCGCCCCGCACCTCGAGATCACCTCGGTCGCGTGCCCGCGGTTCGTGGAGTTCGTGGAGGCCGGCATCACCACCGGCCCCGAACTGCTGGAGACCGCCCGGGAGTACACGGCCCCGCTGCGTGCGGCGGGCGTGGACACCCTCGTGCTGGGATGCACCCACTACCCGCTGCTGACCGGCGCGCTCTCCCTCGTGATGGGGGAGGACGTCACGCTCGTCTCCTCCGCGGAGGAGACCGCCAAGGACCTCTACCGGGAGCTGGTCCGCCTCGGCCTCGAGCACCCCCACTCGGCCGCGGGCTCCGGCCAGGCCACCCGCCACCGCTTCGCCGCCACCGGCGACCCCGACCACTTCCAGGCCCTCGCGCGCCGCTTCCTCGGACCCGAGGTCGAGTCCGTGCGACGCCTGGAGACGATCGGCGCGCCCCGCCCCGCGGCCGCGCCGGTCCCGACGCGCTCGGCGGCCTCCGTCCGGCCGGGCCCCGAGCAGGAGGGTGTGACGTGAAGCTGACCATCATCGGGGCCTCCGGGTCCTTCCCCGGCCCGGGCTCGCCCGCCTCGTGCTACCTCCTCACCGCCGAGGGCGTGGCCGAGGACGGCGTCACCCCGCGCACGTGGCGGATCCTGCTCGACCTCGGCAACGGCGCCCTCGGCGTGCTGCAGCGCTACGTCGAGCTCGAGGACCTGGACGGCATCCTGCTCTCCCACCTGCACCCGGACCACTTCATGGACCTGTGCGGGATGCACGTGGCCATCCGCTGGAACCCGGCCGGCTGGGGACGCGGCCGGCTGCCCGTCTACGGACCCGCCGGCACCGCCGACCGCATCGCCGAGGCGTACGGGATGGACCCCGAGCCGGGGATGCACCAGGACTTCGAGTTCCGGTGCTGGGCCGCCGGCCGCCCCGAGCGGCTCGGTCCGTTCCGGTTCACCCCGGTCCCCGTGCGCCATCCCATCGACGAGGCCTACGCGATCCGGGTCGAGGTGGACCGCGTCGACGACGACGGCGACGTCACCACCCGCGTGCTCACCTACTCCGGGGACACCGACGCGTGTGAGGGGCTCGTCGAGGCCGCGCGGGACGCGGACGTGTTCCTGTGCGAGGCCGCCTTCCACGAGGGCCGGGACGACGGCATCGACGGCGTCCACCTGACCGGCCGACGGGCCGGCGAGACGGCGGCGCAGGCCGGGGCCCGGAAGCTGCTGCTCACACACCTGCCGGTGTGGAACGATCCGCAGCGCGCCGTCCAGGAGGCCCGCGCGGTGTACGACGGCCCGCTGGCCGTCGCCGTCTCGGGGCTGAGCTACGGCGTCTGAGGGCGTGCCTAGACTGGAGGCCATGAGCTCTCCCGCCCCCACCGCCCCCCGCCCGGACGGCCGCGCCGTCGACGAGCTGCGCCCCATCACCATCACCCGGGGCTGGTCCCGGCAGGCGGAGGGCTCGGCCCTGATCGAGTTCGGGAACACCCGCGTGCTGTGCACCGCCTCCTTCACCGAGGGCGTGCCGCGCTGGCTCAAGGGCGAGGGGACCGGCTGGGTCACCGCCGAGTACGCGATGCTCCCGCGGGCCACCAACGAGCGCAGCCAGCGGGAGTCCGTCAAGGGCCGGATCGGCGGGCGCACCCACGAGATCTCCCGCCTGATCGGCCGGTCCCTGCGCGCCGTCATCGACCTGTCCGCCCTGGGGGAGAACACCATCGTCCTGGACTGCGACGTCCTCGATGCCGACGGCGGCACCCGCACCGCCGCCATCACGGGCGCCTACGTCGCCCTCGCCGAGGCGGTGGCCTGGGCGCGGCGCGAGGGGATCCTCGCGAAGGGCGCCGCCGTCCTCAAGGACTCCGTCGCCGCGGTGTCCGTGGGCATCGTGGACGGGGTGCCCGTCCTCGACCTGCCGTACGTGGAGGACGTGAAGGCGGAGACGGACATGAACGTGGTCGTCACCGGGGCCGGGGAGTTCGTGGAGGTGCAGGGCACCGCCGAGGGCGCGCCGTTCACCCGCGCCGAGCTGGACACCCTGCTGGACCTGGCCCTGATCGGCACGGGTGAGCTGGCCCGCGTCCAGGCCGAGACCCTGGCCGCCGCCACGGAGGACCGGGCGTGAGCGCGCCCGCCTCCTCGTCGGCAGGCCTGCCGGAGGGCGCCCGCGTCGTGCTCGCCACGCACAACGCGGGCAAGGTGCGCGAGCTGCGGCAGCTGCTCGCCGGCGCCGTGCCCGGCCTCGACGTGGAGGCCGCGGTGGTGGACGCGGGCGCCGTGGGCGCCCCGGACGTCGTCGAGGACGGCGTCACGTTCGCCCAGAACGCGCTGAAGAAGGCCCGCGCCGTGGCCGCGCACACGGGGCTGATCGCCGTCGCGGACGACTCCGGTCTGGCCGTGGACGTGCTGCACGGCGCCCCCGGGATCTTCTCGGCCCGCTGGGCCGGGCGCCACGGGGACGACCGTGCCAACCTCGAGCTGCTGCTGGCCCAGCTGGCCGACGTGCCGGACGAGCATCGGGGTGCCCAGTTCGTGTGCGCCGCCGCGCTCGCGGTCCCCAGCGGCCCGGACGCCGCGGGCGCCCGGGCCATCCACGTCGAGCACGTCGAGCACGGCCGCCTGCCCGGCACCCTGCTGCGCGAGCCCGTGGGGGACGGCGGCTTCGGCTACGACCCGATCCTGCGCCCCGAGGGCCGGGACGTGTCCACCGCGCAGCTGAGCCCCGAGGACAAGAACGCGATCAGCCACCGGGGGCACGCCTTCCGCGCCCTGCTGCCCTACCTGGTGGACGCGCTCGACGCGCGCCCGTGAGCGGCGGGCGCGCCCCCGTGCCGGGGCTGGACTTCACCGCGATCGACTTCGAGACCGCCAACGGCTTCCGCGGCTCCCCGTGTGCCGTGGGCGCCGTCCGGGTGCGGGACGGGGTCATGGTGGACCGTGCGGAGTGGCTGATCCGTCCGCCCGTCGGCTTCGACCGGTTCGATCCCCGCAACGTGCGCATCCACGGCATCACCGAGGACCGCGTCCTGGACGCCCCCCGGTTCGCGCAGGTGTACGACGAGCTCGCGGACTTCGTGGGGACGGACGTGCTCGCGGCGCACAACGCGGGCTTCGACGTCGGCGTCATCGAGTCCGGCCTCGAGGTCTCCGGCCGGGACGTGCCGGGCCTGGAGTTCGTGTGCACCCTGGTGCTGGCGCGCCGCGTCTACGACCTGCCCTCGTACGCCCTGCCCTCCGCGGCGCGCGAGGCCGGGTTCACCCCGGGACGCCACCACGACGCACTGGCCGACGCCGAGGCCTGCGCGGCCATCCTCGTGGACATCGGCCGGCGCGTGCTGGGGGCGCCGCCGGCCGACGCGGAGATTCTGCCCGGGCTGACCGACGCGCCGGCCGGCCGCGGCGTCGACCGCCTGATGCGGGCCCAGGGGCTGGGCGTCAGCGTCCTCGCCCCCCGGGCGGCGGGATCGGGCGCCGAGTCGAAGGCCACCCGCCAGGCCCGGCGCACTGAGGGCGTCTTCGACGCGCGGGTCCCGCTGCGGGACGAACGCGCCATGCCCGACTTCATGCGCTGGCCGGACGAGGGCGTCAATCCGCCCCCGAACCCGACCGCCGACCCGGGTCACCCCCTGTTCGGCCAGACCGTGGTGTTCACGGGCGGCATCGGCATGTCGCGTCAGAGTGCCAAGACGCGCGCGGCCGCGCACGGCGCGCAGACCGCGAACCGGGTGGGCGCGGCCACCACGATGCTCGTCGTGGGGGACGGCTTCGAGGCCGCGGACCTGCACCGCCCGCGCGCCGAGGACGGGGCACCGCAGGCCGTGACCACGGCGCTGGCGCACCGCAAGACGCGGGACGCCCTGCGCCGGCGGGACCGTGGGCAGGCCATCGCCCTGGTCTCCGAGGGGGAGTTCCTGCAGATGCTCGACGGGAACTGGCCGGACGCCGCGCGCTGAACCACTCAGGTGGTCGCGGCGCTCCAGCGCCGGGCGGCCTCCAGGACGACCTCGCGCTCGGCGATCCACCCCGGGACGGAGGCCTCGGCCGCGGCGCGGTCCGCGGGGTCGTGCGCGCCGAACACGGCGGTGCCGTGCGCCGCGCCGAGCACCTGCCCGGCCAGCGAGGCCGTGGAGTCGGAGTCGCCGTCGTGGTTCACGCCGATCCGCAGCGCCAGGGCGAGCGCCGCCGCCGGATCGGCCGGGTGCGCCGCCTGCGCGGTGAGCGCGGCATACAGCGCGATGGCCAGGGCCTCCTCCGCGACCCAGCCCTCGCCGAGCGCGGTGGGGAGGGCGCCGGGGGCGCCGGGGTCGGCGTCGACGGTGCCGGCCAGGTCGACCGCCGCGGTGACGGCGGCGCGGGTCTCCTCGGCCTCCTCGCCCAGGGTGTCGAGCCACGCGCGGGCGTGCGCGACCGCGGCGGCCAGGTCCAGGCCGCGCAGCAGGGCCGCGATGACGAGGGCGTACGCGGCCGCCGCGACCCACGCGGTGGGGTGGCCGTGCGTGAGGACGGCCCCCTGGCGGGCAAGGGACACGACGTGCGGGTCCTCGAGCCCCGGCACCATTCCGTACGGGGCCGAGCGCATGACCGTCCCGCAGCCCTTCGAACCCGGGTTGTGCGGGTCGCCCGGCAGGCCCATCCCCGGTTCGGCGAGCCCGCTCAGGCACGCGGTGCCCGGCGCGCGGCGCACCTTCAGCTCCGCGTGCGCGTCGATCCAGCGGGGCGGGGCCGGGGGAGCGCCCTCGGGCAGCGCGCCGTCCTGCGTGGCGAACCAGCGCAGGCACGCGAGCCACACGCACGCCGCAGGATCGGCCGGGACGCCGTCGTTCTGCCACTCGATCCACTCGAGCAGGCCGTCGAGCACGTACAGCGTCAGCTGCGTGTCGTCGGTGATCGGCAGGGCGTGGGCGCCCTGCTGGGCGAGCAGGTCCGCGGCGTCGGTGACGCCGGCGGGGCCGTGCACCGCCGCGATCCCCGACGCGGGGGTGAACTCGACGACGCCGCCCAGCGCGTCCCCGGCGGCACCGGCCGCGAGGAGGGCCAGGACCCGGTCGGCGTGCTCGGGGCCGGGCAGGGGCGTGGACGAGGAGGCGGTGGGCTCGGGCGCGGTGGCGGACATGCCGCCATCGTACGAGCTGCACCGCGTCGTGCTTATCCCGTCCACACCCTCCCTAGAGTGGGCCGCATGATCCTGCTGCACACCTCGGACTGGCATCTGGGCCGGTCGTTCCACGGCACCGGACTGCTCGAGGCCCAGGAGGAGGTCCTGGACGCCCTCGTCGCGACCGTGACGGAGCGCGGCGTGGACGCCGTCCTGCTGGCCGGGGACGTGTACGACCGCGCGCTGCCGCCGGCGGACGCCGTCCGGCTGCTGGACCGGACGCTCACCCGGCTGCACGCGGCCGGCGCCCAGGTGGTGCTCACGAGCGGCAACCACGACTCGGCGGTGCGCCTCGGCTTCGGCGGCGGACTCCTGGCGGCCGCGGGCGTGCACGTGCGCGCGGACGCGGCGGAGCTGGACCGCCCCGTGCTGCTCACCGAGCCCGGGGTCGACGGCGGTGCGGGCCAGACCGTGGCCGTCTACGGCATCCCCTACCTCGAACCGCGCCACCAGGGACCGGCCTGGGGCGTGGAGCCCCACCACACGGCCGTGCTGACGGAGGCGGTCCGCCGCGTCCACGCCGATCTGGCCGCCCGCCGCGCCGAGACGCCGGAGCCGGTGGCCGCCGTCGTGCTGGCCCACCTGTTCGCGGCCGGGGGCCACGGCTCCGAGTCCGAACGGGACATCGGCGAGGGCGAGCACGTTGAGCCGGACGCCCCGCCCGAGATGCTGGTGGGCACGCTGGGGCAGGTGCCGGTCTCCGTGTTCGACGGGCTCGACTACGCGGCCCTGGGCCACCTGCACGGCCGCCAGCGGCTGGCAGAGCACGTGCGGTACTCCGGCTCACCGCTGCCGTACTCCTTCGCCGAGGCGGGCCACCGCAAGGGCGGCTGGCTCGTCCACGTCACGGGCGGGGCCGTCACCGACGTCGAGGCCGTGGACTGGGACGCCGGACGGCGCCTGGCGGTGCTGTCCGGGCCGATCGAGGACCTGCTGGAGTCCCCGGAGTTCGCGTGGGCGGAGCAGTGCTGGGTGCAGGTCACCGTCACCGACGACGAACGCCCCGAGCGGGCCCTGGAGCGCCTGAAGACCCGGTTCCCCTCCGTGCTCGTCTTCCGCCACGAACCGGCCGGCGGGAGGCGGGCCCGGGAGCGGACCTACGCCCAGGTCCTGCGGCAGGCACCCTCGGACCACGCGCTCGCGGTCGGTTTCGTGGACCACGTCCGGCAGCGGCCGGCCAGCGAGGCGGAGCAGGACCTGCTGCGGGACGCCCTCGAGGCCGCCCGTGCGGCGGAGGTGCGCGCATGAGGATCCATCGGATGCGCCTGGAGGGGCTCGGGCCCTATGCCCAGGCGCAGGACGTCGACTTCGACCGGCTCAACGCGGCCGGCCTGTTCCTGCTGGACGGGCCCACCGGCGCGGGCAAGTCCACGGTGCTGGCCGCGCTGTGCTTCGCCCTCTACGGGACCGTGCCAGGCGGACGGTCGGCCGAGTCGCTCGTGACCACGCTGCGCGAGCCGGGCGCGGTGATCCCCGAGGTGCAGGTCGAGTTCACCGTGCAGGGCCGGCGCTTCGAGGTGGTCCGCTCACCCAAGCACGAGCGGCCCCGCCGGCGACGCAGCGCAGCGGGGGGCGCCACCGTCACCACGCAGGCCACGGTCTCCCTGCGGGAACGCGTGGCCGGGGAATGGACGGCGCCGCTCACCCGGGCGGACGAGGTCGGCCAGCAGATCGCGGCCGTCCTGCACCTGGACGCCGAGCAGTTCATACAGGTGGTCCTGCTGCCCCAGGGACAGTTCGCCCAGTTCCTCACCGCGAAGTCGGATGAGCGCCGCGTCCTGCTGCGGCGGCTCTTCGGCACGCAGCGCTTCGACGGCGTCGAGGAGCACCTGCGCGTCGAGACGGCCCGGCTGGACACCGCGGTGGCCGTGGACGCGGACGTGGCCCGGACCGCGCGGGCACAGCTGGCCGAGGCGCTCCACGAGGCGCTCGGCCCGGACTGGCATGCGCCGGAGCCGTCACCGGACACGGACGACCGGCTGCTCGCCCTCGCCGCCGAGCGCGCAGGTCGCGCCCACGAGGACGCGCGGGCCGACCTCGCCACGGCCCGCGCCGCGGAGCAGCGGGCCCGGGTGACGGCGCGTGAGCTGGAGACCCGCGGGCGGGACCTGGCCGCGGCCGAGGCGTGGGCGAGCCGTCGACGCGACCACGACGCCGAGGCCGAGACCGCCGCGGCGCGGCGCCGCGCCGTCGACGCCCATGAGCGCGCCGGGCGGGTGCTCGCGGCCGCCCAGCGGGCCTCCGCGGCGGCGGACGCCGCCGGCACCGCGTCGGAGGCGGTGACGGAGGCCCTGGCGCACGTCGAGGACGAGCCGACCGCGGCGGCGTGGCTCGCCGCCGCCCGGGCGGACGGGGCCGCCGATGCGCCCGCCTCCCGCCAGGCGCTGGGGGAGGCCGAGCGCGCCGCGGAGGCGGTGGCGCGCGCCGTCCGGGACCGTGACCGGATGCGCGAGCTGGAGCAGGAGGCGGCCGCCGCGGCGGAGCGTCGGGCCGAGATCGACCGCGACCGCGCCGCCCTGGTCGAGTCCCGCCCCGAGCGTGAGGCGGCCGTCGCGGCACACCGCGCGGTCGTCGAACGCGGCACCGAGCGTCTCGGCGCCCGGGAGGCCGTGGACCGCGCCGTGTCCGAGGCCGCCGCTCGCCGCACGGCCGCCGAGGCCGCGGCCGCCCGCGCCGTCGAGGTCGAGACCGCGGCCCGGGCCCACCGGGAGGCACAGGAGCGGCGACGTGAGGCCGCCGAACGGCACGTCGGTCTGCTGCGTGCCCGGTACGAGCAGGCCGCCTCCGAACTGGCGGAGCGGCTCGTGCCCGGCGAGCCGTGCGCCGTGTGCGGCTCGCCCGAGCACCCGGCCCCGGCCGCGACCGCGGACACCGCGGTGACCGAGGCGGACGTGCGGGACGCCGAGCAGGCCCGGACCGCGGCCGACCGGGCCGCGACCGACGCCGAGACCGCCCTGCGCGCCGCCGAGCAGACCCTCCGCTCGGCGGGCGAGGCCGCCGCCGGGCTCGCACCCGAGGCCGCGCGGGAGGCGCTCGAGCGCGCCGAGACCGAACGGGCCGCGCTGGACCAGGCGGCGAAGGACCTCGCCGCGGACCGCCGCCGGCTGACCGCCGCCGAGAAGACGCTCGCCGGGGCCGACGAGACCGCCGCCGCGCTCGCGGCCGAGGACGGCCGGCTCGCCGAGGCCGCCGCCCACCGCGCCGCCCGGCTGACCGAGCTGCGGGACGCCGTCGAGGCCGCCCGCGGCGACGCCGAGACCCTCGACGCCCGCCGCGACCAGGTCACCGCCGCACGCCGGGTCCTGGCCGCCCTCGCTGCGGCGCAGGACGAGGACGCGCGCGCCCGGGCGGTCGCCGACGAGACCGGACAGGCGCTCACCGCCACGCTGGCCGAACAGCGCTTCGACGACGTCGACGCGGCGCGCGCGGCCCGCCTCGAGGAGACGGAGGCCGCCGACCGCACGGCCGCCGTGCAGGAGTGGGACGCCGAACGGGCCCGCCTCGCCGAGCTCGAGGCGAGCGAGCCCGTCCGCCGGGGCCGCGCCCTCGCCGAGGCGGGCGTCGAGCCGCCGACCGAGGAGCAGACCCGCGCCGCCGCCGAGGCGCTCGCCGCGGCCGAGGCCGCGAGCTCGTCCCGGGCGACGGCGGTCGGGCGGCTCGATTCGCTCGTCGCCACGGTGCGCCGGCAGTCGGCCGCCCTGACCGAGGTCCTGGAGCGGTCCGCCGGGCTCATCGCCGAGCACACGCGGGTGCGGGGGCTGCTCGACCTCGTCCGCGGCGGCGGGGAGAACCTGCTCAAGATGCCCCTGACGAGCTATGTCCTCGCCGGGCGGCTCGAGGAGGTCGCCGCCGCGGCCACCGAGCGTCTGCTCGCCATGACGGACCAGCGGTATTCGATCGAGTACTCCGACGCCGTGGGCGGGCGCGGGAACAAGGGCCTCGAACTCGTCATCCGGGACCACTACGTGGACGAGACGCGCCACCCGGCCACGCTCTCGGGCGGCGAGACCTTCATGGCCTCCCTCGCCCTCGCCCTGGGGCTCGCGGACACCGTGCAGGCCGAAGCCGGCGGCATCGAACTGGACACGCTCTTCGTGGACGAGGGCTTCGGCTCGCTCGACGCGGACACCCTCGACGACGTCCTGGACGTCGTGGACACCCTGCGGACCGGTGGCCGGACCGTGGGCCTCGTCTCCCACGTCGAACGGATGAGGCAGGAGATCGGCGTGCGCCTCGAGGTGCGCAAGGACCGGCGCGGCTCGAGCCTCGCGGTGCACGACGGCGCCTGAGCGACGGGGGTGCGCCCCGCCGCCCCGGCCCGCGCCACGCGTGAGGTCAGGCCCGGCGCCACCGCCGGCGGAGGCGCTGCCGGAGTCGGCCGAGGCGTCCGGCGTCGAGCTCGGACGGGGCCGCCCAACGCTCCTCAGCCCGGCGCGCCTGCTCGGCCGCGCGCTCGGCCGCGACGCGCTGCGCCTCCCGCTCGGCCGCGACACGGCGCTCCTCCTGCAGGCGGCGCTCCCCGCGGACCTCGGTGAGCCGGTACAGCACGGGCACGAGCACGAGCGTGAGCAGGGTGGAGGACACCAGGCCGCCCACCACGGCCACCGCGAGGGGCTGGGAGATGAACCCCGCGTGCCCCGTGATGCCCAGGGCCATCGGGGTCATGGCCAGGATGGTGGCCAGGGCCGTCATCACCACCGGGCGCACGCGGTTGAGCGCGCCCACCTCGATCGCCTCGTCCAAGGTCATGCCGCGGTCGCGGCGGTACTGGTTGATCAGGTCGATCAGCACGATCGCGTTCGTCACCACGATGCCCACCAGCATGAGCAGCCCGATCATCGTGGACAGTCCCAGCGGCGTGCCGGTGGCCAGCAGCGCCAGGAACACGCCCGTGGCGGCGAAGGGGATCGACACGAGCAGCACGAGCGGCTGGCGCAGCGAGTTGAACGTCGCCACCATCACGACGTACACGGTCGCCACGGCAGCCAGCAGCGCCAGTCCGAGGTCCCGGAACGTCTGCGCCTGCTGCTCCGCCGCGCCGCCCACGGCCGCGGTGACGCCCTCGGGCAGGTCCAGCTCCGCCACGGCCTGCGTGACCCGGCGCGAGACGGCCCCGAGGTCCTCGTCGTCCGGGGTCACCGTGACGACGGCGGTCCGCTCGCCGTTCGAGGACGTCACCCGGGCGGGCACCGGCACTCGCGAGACCTCGGCGAGGTCCCCCAGCGGCACGGGCCCCTCGGCCGTCTCCACGGGCACCTGGCGCAGGGCGTCGAGGGACTCGACCGGCTCCGGGTCACCCAGCTGCACCGCGAAGCTCTCGAACCCGAAGCGGACGTCGCCCACGGGCACGGCCTGCAGGGCGGCGGCGGCCTGGCCGGCCACCGCCTCCTCGGTCAGGCCGAGCCGGGCGGCGGCGACGGTGTCCACGTCCACCTGGAACGTCGGGCGCAGGTCCGAAGCCGGCGTCGTCACCTCGCGGGCACCCTCGACGGGCCGCAGCGCCTCGGCGACCTGATCGGCGGCCGCGGTGAGGGCCTGCGGGTCGGGGGCGGAGACGGCCACCTCGATGTCCTGGCCGCCGCTCGGCCCCTGCTGTGTGGAGACGGACACGTCGCCCACGCCGTCGAGACCCGTGAGCTCGGCGCGCACCCCGTCCTGGAGGGCCACCTGGTCCGCATCCGGGTCGGTCACCACCGTGAACCGCGCCCGGTCCGCCGAGGAGCCGCCGAAGGCCCCCATCGGACCGGCGGCGGTGCCGGCCGTCCACTGGACCGTCTCGACGCCGTCGGTGTCCAGCAGCACCCGCTCGATGCGCTCGGCGGCGGCGGCCGTGGTCTCCAGCGACGTCCCCGGCTCCTGCTCCGCCGTGACGACGAACGAGTTCTGTCCCGAGTCGCCCAGGAGGTTCGTGGGGATCAGCGGGACCAGCGCGGCCGTGCCGGCCAGCAGCGCCAGGGCGGCGGCGAGGGTGACCACGGTGTGCCGCTGTGTCCAGCGCAGCACCGGGCGGTAGGCCCGGGTGAGCCATCCGCCGGCCGCCACGGGCCGGTCGCCGGGGACGGCGGGCGCGGCCGTGGTCTCGGCCCCGCGCCGCGGGGAGCGCAGGAACCACCAGCACAGCACCGGCACGATCGTCAGGGCGACGACGAGGGAGGCCAGCAGGGCGACCGTGGCGGTCACGGCGAAGGGCCGGAACAGCTCGCCGGCCAGGCCGCCCACGAAGGCGATGGGCAGGAACACGGCCACGGAGACGAGGGTGGAGGCGGTGATCGCGGTGGCGACCTCGCGCGTGCCGTCCAGGATCGCGGTGCGCCGGTCGGCACCCAGGCCGAGGTGCCGGCGGATGTTCTCCACCACCACGATCGCGTCGTCCACGACTCGGCCGATCGAGATCGTCAGCGCCCCGAGCGTCAGCGTGTTGAGGGAGTAGCCGAAGGCCGCCACCCCGATGAGGGCGGCCAGCAGGGACAGCGGAATGGACACGGCGGTGACGAGGGTGGAGCGCACCGAGAGCAGGAACACGGCGATCACCAGCACGGCGAACGCCAGGCCCAGCAGGCCCTCCTGGAACAGCGTGTCGATGGACTGCTGGATGAACGGGGCCTGGTCGAACACCACGGTCAGGTCCGCGCCGCCGCCGACCAGGGACGCCAGCTCCGGCAGGGCGTCGCGCACGGCCTGCGAGACCGCCACGAGGTCGGCGTCCGGGGTCGCGGTCACGGAGACGGACAGCGTCGGCACCCCGTCGGTGCGGGTCAGGGACGTGGGGGCCGCGGCCACGAGGGTGACGTCGGCGACCTCGTCCAGGGTGCGCGGTTCGCCGTCGCCGGAGGGAGCGACGACGATCCCGCGCAGGCCCTCGAGGTCCTCGACGGCGGCGCCCGCCTGGACGGGATAGGTGGTCGCCCCCTCGGTGACCTGGCCGACGGGGAAGAGGCCGGCGTTCTCCTCGAGTGCGTCGGTGATGTCGGAGGTGGTCAGCCCGGCGGCGGCGAGCGCGGCCGGGTCCGGGACCACGGAGACGTTCTCGTCCGTGCCGCCGAGGACGTCGGCGCCACGGACGCCGTCGATCTTCTGCAGCCGCGGGGCCAGGACGTCCTCGGCGCGGCGGCGCAGGGTGTTGAGGTCCTCGTCCCCGGACAGGGCGAGGAAGACCACCGGGAAGTCGGAGACGGAGCCCGCGAAGGACGAGGTCTCCGCCTCCTCCGGCAGCTGCGGCCCCAGGTTGGCCACCACGCGGTCCACCTGGGACCGGGCCCGGTTCAGGTCTGTGCCGTAGGCGAACTCCAGCTGGACCGCGTTGAAGCCGGACTGCGACGTGGACCGCGAGGATTCGAGCCCCTCCACGGCCTGCAGGGCCGTCTCGAGGGGCTCGCCCACCTGAGCGTCCACGACCTCGGGGGACGCCCCCGGGTAGAGCGTCGAGACGGAGATGACGGGCAGCTCGAGCGGGGGGATCAGCTCCCGCTTGAGCTGCCCGGCGGAGAGGACGCCGAACACCGCGATGAACACGGTGACGAGCGCCACGAGCGCCCGCCGACCGAGTGAGAACCGTGCGAGCGCTCCCATCGGGGCGTCAGGCCAGCTTCAGTGCGGCGTCCGTGACGGTGCGGACCTCGTCCAGCAGCGCCGGGTCGTCGTTGAGCGTGTGGCCCAGGGACGGGATGAGCTCCTTGAGCGTGCCGTCCCAGCCGGCCATCTTCGCGGGGAAGCAGCGCTCGAGCAGCTTCACCATGATGGGGGCCGCGGTGGAGGCGCCCGGCGAGGCGCCGAGCAGGCCGCCGAGCGAGCCGTCCGCGTGCGTGACGACCTCGGTGCCGAACTGCAGGACGCCGCCGAAGCGGCCCTTGCGCTTCATCACCTGCACGCGCTGGCCCGCGGTGATCAGCTCCCACTCGCCGCCGTCGGCCTCCGGGTAGAACTCGTGCAGCGCGTCGATCTTCTTGTCCCGGGACTTCAGCACCTCGGTCACGAGGTACTTGGTCAGGTCCATGTTGTCCTTGGCCACGTCCAGCATCGTGCTGAGGTTGTGCGGGCGCACGGACAGCGGCAGGTCCAGGTAGGAGCCGGTCTTGAGGAAGTTCGTGGAGAACCCGGCGTAGGGGCCGAACAGCAGGGAGCGCTTGCCGTTGACGAAGCGGGTGTCCAGGTGGGGCACGGACATCGGCGGGGCGCCGACGGCGGCCTGGCCGTACACCTTGGCCATGTGCTGGTTTACCACGGACTCGTCCGTGCAGCGCAGGAACTGGCCGGAGACCGGGAAGCCGCCGAAGCCCTTGGCCTCGGGGATGCCGGACTTCTGCAGCAGGGGCAGGGCGCCGCCGCCGGCACCGACGAAGACGAAGCGGGCGCGGTCCACGAGCTCGGAGCCGGCGGCCTTGTTCTTGACCTTGACCTCCCAGCGGCCGTCCGTGCCGCGGGTGAGGCCGGTGACCTTGTGACCGAAGCGCACCTCGGCGCCGGCGCCGGCCATGGCCGTGATGAGCTGGCGGGTGAGGGAGCCGAAGTCGACGTCGGTGCCGCCGGTGTTGCGGGACGCCGCCAGGCGCTGGCCCGGCTCACGGCCCTCGATCAGCAGCGGGGCCCAGGCACGGATCTGCTCCGGGTCCTCGCTGTGCTCCATGCCGGCGAACAGCGGCTGGGCGGACATGGCCTCATAGCGGGTGCGGAGGTAGTCCGCGTGGTCGTCACCCCACACGAAGGACATGTGCGGCAGCGGGTTGATGAAGGACTTGGGGTCCTTGAGCGTGCCGTCCGCCACCAGGGAGGACCAGAACTGGCGGGTGGTCCAGAACTGCTCGTTGATGCCCAGCGCCTTGGTGACGTCCACCCGTCCGTTCTTGTCCATGGGCGAGTAGTTCAGCTCGCACAGGGCGGCGTGGCCGGTGCCCGCGTTGTTCCACGGGTCGGAGGACTCCAGGCCGGCCTGATCGAGGCTCTCGTACAGGGCGATGGACCAGGTGGGCTCGAGCTTCTGCAGCAGCACGCCCAGGGTGGCGCTCATGATGCCGCCGCCGATCAGGACGACGTCGTGGGTGGCGGTGGACGAGGTGGTGGGCACGGTCAACTCCTGAAGCAGAACGACGGCGGGTGGGCGCAGTGCGACCAGGCCGAGCAGTGGCGGTCGGGCCGGGCGCCGTGATCTCCCACTGTACTACCGGTGCGTTCAGCCTTCGGTCAGCCTGACGCGCGAGAAGGGCTCGTCCAGCTGCGGCGACGTCGGGTAGGAGGCCACGCGCGGGCCGGTGGCCAGGGCCGAGATCGGATAGACCAGCGGCAGCGCCGGCAGGTCGAGGGCCATGGCCCGGACGACGCGGCGGAACAGGGCGCGGCGTGTGTCGTCGTCGGTCTCGGCCGCCGCCGCGTCCACGTCCTCGACGACGCGCGGGTTGCGGTAGCCGGTCTCGGCGCGGCCCGAGCGCGCGAAGGGCTCGAGGAACGCGTGCGGGTCTCGGTAGTCGCCGGTGCGGCCCATCAGGTGCAGGGCTCGGGTGGGTCGGGAGACGACGGCGTGCAGGTAGTCCTGGTCCTCCGGCACGGGCACGGGCACGATGTGCATCCCCACCGCGCCGAGGTCGCGGGCGACCATCGCGTAGACCCGCTCAGGCTCGGGCAGGGAGGGACGGGCCGTGCCAGCCGGGTAGAGGAACTCCAACGGCTCCCCGTCGTATCCCGCCAGGCCGAGGAACTCGCGGGCCCGGCCCGGGTTGACGTCGTAGCGCCGAGCCTCCTCGTCGCCGACGCCGAGGGACGGGGGGACGAGGTCGTGGGCCAGGCGGGTGCCCTCGAGGAAGACGTCGCTGCCGGCGATGCGCGGGCGGTCCACCGCGTACGCGATCGCCTGGCGCAGGTACTGCGCGTGCACGAGCGGATGGTCCAGGTTCATGCCCACGTAGAGCACGCCCAGGGGGTCCCGGGGCAGCACCTGGGTGCCGGCCTCGACGAGGGGGCGCAGCTGGCCGGGGGCGACGACGTCGATCACGTCCGCCGTGCCGCGCCGCAGCTCCCGCAGGCGCACGGAGGCCCGACCCCACGCCTGCACGGCCACCGGATGCGCCGCCGGATCGGAGCCGCGGTGGCGGGCGCTGGGGACCAGGAACGTTGCGCCCGAGGCACCCGGGTGGGCGCGCGTGAGCTCGGCGGTCTCCGCGGCGTCGGCCCAGCGGTAGGGGCCGGTGCCGGCGGGGGTGGTGACCTCGGAGCCGTCCACGTCGACCGTGCGGTCCCACGAGGCCGGCGAGGAGATCGCGAAGGCCGGCGAGGCCAGCGCGGCCGCGAGGTGACGGCGCGGGGAGTGCAGGCGCAGCCGCACCTCGAGCTCTCCGTGCGCCTCGACGCCGGCGAAGGCGGAGTCCGCGTCCCCGGCGTATCCGCCGAAGGCCGAGACGAACGAGGAGGGCGGGGAGACGGTCCCGTCCACGGGCGCAGGTGCGGCGGCCCACCGCTCGATGTTCGCGACCACGGCGGCGGCATCGCACGGCTCGCCGTCGTCGAACACCACCCCGGAGACCAGGTGGAACGTGTGGAGGCGGCCGCCGTCGGACTCCTCGTGCCGCTCGGCGAGGCGGGGCGTGGGGGCGCCGGTGTCCGCGTCCACGCCGAGCAGCGTCTCGAAGACCTGGCGGATCAGACGGAAGGACTCGACGTCCAGCGCGCGGGCCGGGTCCCGCGTCAGCGCCCGCGCCGGGGCGCCGACCACGAGCAGCCGGCCCGGGCCCGAGGAGCTCGGGGCGGCCGAGGACGGCGCCGCGGGCGACGTCGTGCAGCCGGCCACGCCCAGGCCGAGCAGGCCCAGGCCCCCGCCGAGGAAGGCGCGGCGAGTGGGCTGCATGGCGGCCTCCTCTGGCAGGTGACGTCGGGGTCGGGCGGGCCCGGGGAGTGCGGGCGGGGGGACTCGAACCCCCACGTCCAGGACACTGGAACCTAAATCCAGCGCGTCTACCAGTTCCGCCACGCCCGCGCACACCCCGCGCGGGCGGGGCGAGGCCCGATCCTACCGTGCGGCGCCCGGGCGCGGCGGGCGCGGATCAGGCCTCGTCGAGGCCGAGGGTGCGGCGCAGTCGGGCCACGTGGCCGGTCGCCTTCACGTTGTACTGCGCGTGGGTGACCTTCCCGTCCGGGCCGACGACGATCGTGGAGCGGATCAGACCCTCGAAGGTCCGCCCGTAGTTCTTCTTCTCACCCCAGGCGCCGTAGGCCTCGGCCACCGCGTGGTCCTCGTCCGAGAGCAGGGGGAACGTCAGGCCCTCCTGCTCGGCGAACCGGATGATCTTGCCGATCGGGTCGGGGGAGATCCCCAGGACGACGTAGCCGGCCGCGGTCAGGGAGGCGAGGCTGTCCCGGAAGTCGCAGGCCTGCGTGGTGCAGCCGGGCGTGGACGCGGCCGGGTAGAAGTAGACGATCGTGTGCTTGCCCGCGCTGTCGCGCAGCGAGACGGGCCGGCCCTCCTGGTCCTGGAGGGTGAACGCGGGTGCCGTGTCGCCGGGCTGGAGGCGGTGCTGGGTCGTGTCGGTCATGGGCCCCAGCCTACGGTGGGCCCGGGCGGGGAGCGGGGACGACGCAGGCCCCGTCTCCGTGGAGACGGGGCCTTCGCTTCGGTGGGTGCACCCCCCGGGACTCGAACCCGGAACCTGCTGATTAAGAGTCAGATGCTCTACCGGTTGAGCTAGAGGTGCAGGTGCCGCACCGCCTCTCGGATCTCTCCGGTGCGCCGTGCAACGAGGTGAAACCCTACCAGGGGTTTCAGACGCCGTGCAAATCGGGGGGCGTGACGTCCGTCGCGTCCGTCTCCGGGGTCGCGTAGAGGCGGTCCAGTTCGTCCATGAAGGCGGTCATGAAGGCGTGGAAGTCGGTGGCGTCCTCGGCCTGGTCGAGCTCCGCGGTGCCGTCCTCCGTGAGGTCGCCCACCGGCACCCGCGTGTGCTCCGGGACGTCGAACCACGTCCGGAAGCCCGTGACGGTCTCCACCTGATAGCCGCTGCCCGTGTCCGCCACGGTGGCCACGTTGGCCAGGCCCACCTCGACGACGTCGGCGCGGTCCGCGGAGGCCTCGGTCACCGGGCCGTGCGGGTCGTCCTCGGCCACGCCCGGCGCGCGGCGGTCGTGGTCGTCCGGGGTGGAGGTGGGGTCGAACGGGCACAGCAGCATCTCGAGCGGCTGGTGGCGGTAGCCGATCACGAGGGGGGAGGAGGAGCCCGAGGGCTGGCCGTAGACGACGTTGTAGTCGCCGTGGTTGAACACGCGCGCATCGAAGACGCGGCGCAGCCGTCTGTGCAGGGTGGGCGTGTCCATGGGCCCAACGTACGCGGACCCGTCCGCACGTGTCATGCCGCGGCACCCGTCACACGGGGACGTCGCGTCGGCCCGGTGGCGCCGTGCTCACTAGACTCCGCGGCATGGACTCCGCCGCGTCGACTCCCAGCACCCCGTCCGCCGCTCCCGACATCAAGCCGCGCTCGCGCGACGTCACCGACGGGATGGAGCGCACCGCCGCCCGCGGCATGCTCCGCGCGGTCGGCATGGGGGACGAGGACTTCGGCAAGCCGCAGATCGGCATCGCGTCGTCCTGGAACGAGATCACCCCCTGCAACCTCTCCCTGGACCGCCTCGCCCAGGCCTCGAAGGACGGCGTCCACGCCGCCGGTGGATATCCGCTGGAGTTCGGCACGGTCTCCGTCTCGGACGGCATCTCCATGGGCCACGAGGGCATGCACTTCTCCCTCGTCTCCCGCGAGGTGATCGCGGACTCGGTGGAGACCGTGATGATGGCCGAGCGCCTGGACGGCTCCGTCCTGCTCGCCGGCTGCGACAAGTCGCTGCCGGGCATGCTCATGGCCGCCGCCCGCCTGGACCTGGCGTCCGTGTTCGTCTACGCAGGCTCGATCATGCCGGGCGTGGCCCGCCTGACCGACGGCACCGAGAGGCAGGTGACCATCATCGACGCCTTCGAGGCGGTCGGCGCCTGCGCCCGCGGTCTCATGTCCGAGGAGGACCTGCTCCGCATCGAGAAGTCCATCGCCCCGGGTGAGGGCGCCTGCGGCGGCATGTACACCGCCAACACCATGGCCTCCATCGGTGAGGCCCTCGGCATGTCCCTGCCCGGTTCCGCCGCCGCCCCCTCCGCGGACCGCCGCCGCGACGCCTTCGCGCGCCGCTCCGGCAAGGCCGTGGTGAACATGCTCCGCCAGGGCATCACGGCCCGGGACATCATGACCAAGCCCGCGTTCGAGAACGCGATCGCCGTGACCATGGCGTTCGGCGGCTCCACCAACGCCGTGCTGCACCTGCTCGCCATCGCCCGGGAGGCGGGCGTGGACCTGCAGCTGTCCGACTTCAACCGCATCGCCGACCGCACCCCGCACATCGCCGACCTCAAGCCGTTCGGTCAGTACGTCATGACGGACGTGGACCGCATCGGCGGCGTCCCGGTGGTCATGAAGGCCCTGCTGGACGAGGGCCTGCTGCACGGGGACACCCTCACCGTCACCGGCAAGACCCTCGCCGAGAACCTGGCCGCGCTCGATCCGGACCCGGTGGACGGCAAGGTCATCCGGACCATGGACGACGCGATGCACCCCAACGGCGGCATCGCGATCCTCCACGGCTCGCTGGCCCCGGAGGGCGCTGTCGTGAAGTCCGCCGGCTTCGATGCGGACGTCTTCGAGGGCACCGCGCGCGTCTTCGACCGGGAGCGCGCCGCCATGGACGCCCTCGAGGACGGGACCATCGCCGCCGGCGACGTGGTGGTCATCCGCTATGAGGGGCCGAAGGGCGGCCCGGGCATGCGCGAGATGCTCGCGATCACCGGCGCGATCAAGGGGGCGGGTCTGGGCAAGGACGTCCTGCTGATCACCGACGGGCGCTTCTCCGGCGGCACCACCGGCCTGTGCATCGGCCACATCGCCCCCGAGGCCGCCGAGGGAGGGCCGATCGGGCTGGTGCAGGACGGCGACCGCATCCGCGTGGACATCGCCGGACGCACCATGGACCTGCTCGTGGACGAGGCCGAGCTCGCCGCCCGCCGCGAGTCCTGGGAGCCGGTGGAGCCGAAGTTCACCACGGGCGTGCTGGGCAAGTACGCCAAGCTGGTGCACTCCGCCGCCGAGGGTGCCTACCTGGGCTGAGGCCCGGTCGGCCTGCACGCCGAGACGAGCAGAGGATGAGCATGCACGCGATCGACGCCCGGGCCGGGGGACCCGCGCCTCGTCCCGGGCGGGAGGCGCGCTGATGGAGGTCGTCATCCTGCCCGACGCCGCCGCCCTGGGCCGGCACGGCGCGGACGCGGTGGCCGCCCACGTGGCGGCCCGTCCCGAGGCCGTCCTGGGGCTGGCCACCGGCTCCTCGCCGCTGCCCGTCTACGACGAGCTCGCCCGCCGGGTCCGGGACGGGGAGCTGTCCCTGCGCTCCTGCCGCGCGTTCCTGTTGGACGAGTACGTCGGCCTGCCCGCGGGACACCCCGAGTCCTACCGCACCGTGATCGAGCGGGAGTTCGTCGCGCGCACGGACATCGCCCCGGAGGCCGTGCACGGTCCGGACGGCGGGGCGGCGGACGTCCCGGGCGCCTGCGCCGCCTACGAGGAGGCGCTGCGCGAGGCCGGCGGCGTGGACGTGCAGCTGCTCGGCGTGGGCACGGACGGGCACATCGCGTTCAACGAGCCCGGCTCCTCCCTCGCCTCCCGCACGCGCATCAAGGTGCTCGCCGAGCAGACCCGGCGGGACAACGCCCGCTTCTTCGACGGCGACCTCGACCAGGTCCCGACCCACTGCCTCACCCAGGGCGTGGGCACGATCCTCGACGCCCGACACCTGGTCCTGCTGGCCCGGGGCGAGGGCAAGGCCGAGGCGGTGCGGCAGCTCGTGGAGGGCCCCGTGAGCGCCCGCTGGCCGGTCACCGCCCTGCAGCTGCACCCGCACGTGACCGTCCTCGTGGACGACGCCGCCGCCGGGCGGCTCGAGCTCGCGGGGGACTACCGCCACATGTGGGAGGCCAAGCCGCGCTGGCAGGGCCTCTGAGCGTCACCCGTCCGCCGATCCACCCACCCCAGGAGGCCGCCGTGCCCGACCCGCACCCCGCCCCGCCGCGCGTCGAGCCGGCGACCCCGCCGGCCGACGTGCCGCCGTCGGTGCTGCGAGCGGACCGCGTCCACGACGGCGAGCGCCTCGGCGGCCCCGGCTGGATCGCCCTGGCGGAGGGCCGGGTCACGGCGGTCGGGGCCGGGGACCCGCCGCGCACCCACGGCCCCGTCCACGAGCTCGGCGACGCCCTGCTCGCGCCCGGCTGCGTGGACGTGCACTGCCACGGCGGCGGCGGGCACGCCGTCGAGTCCGGTCCGGACGCGGCCCGCGCGGCGGCCGCGGCGCACGCCCGCGCCGGCACGACCACGGTGGTGGCCTCCCTCGTCACGGACGAGGTCGACGCGCTCGTCGCGCAGCTGACGGCCCTGGCGCCCCTGCGCGCGGAGGGCGTCCTGGCCGGCGTGCACCTCGAGGGCCCTTGGCTCTCGCCCCTGCACCGCGGCGCGCACCGGGCCGCGTCCCTGCGGGCTCCGGAGCCCGAGGACGTCGCGCGCCTCGTCGAGGCCGGCGCGGGCAGCCTCGCGATGGTGACGCTGGCCCCCGAGCTGCCGGGCGCCCTCGACGCGGTGGGCCGGCTGGCGGAGGCGGGCGTCCTCGTCGCGATCGGCCACACCGACGCGTCCTACGAGGTCACGCGCGCGGCGATCGAGGCGGGTGCGCGGATGGCCACCCACCTGCACAACGCGTGCCGGCCCGCCCACCACCGCGAGCCCGGGCCCGCCGTCGCCCTGCTGGAGGACCCCCGCGTGGGGATCGAGACCATCGTGGACGGCGTCCACCTGCATCCGGCCACGGTGCGGCGGGTCGCCCGGGAGGCGGGGGAGCGGTGGATCCTCGTCTCGGACGCGATGGCCGCCGCCGGCTGCGGCGACGGCGACTTCTCCCTCGGACCCCTGCGGGCCCGGGTCCACGACGGCGTCGCGCGGGTGGTCGGCGCGGATGGCGCAGCCGGGGCCATCGCCGGGTCCACGGCCACGGTCGCCGGCTCGGTGCGCTCCGCCGTCGCCGCCGGGGTCGACCTCGACGCCGCGCTGCGGGCGGCGACGGCCGCGCCCGCGGACGCCCTGGGGCTTCCCGACGTCGGCCGGCTCCGAGCCGGGAGCCGAGCGGACGCCGTCGTCTTCGGCCCGGAGCTCGAGGTGCGCGGGGTGCTCCGTCACGGAGCGTGGGTGGAGGCGGCCGCCCCCGCGGCGGCTGACTAGGGTGGGCTCAGGCCCGGGATCCGATCCCGACCGCCCGGTCGTCTCACGATGTGACGCTTTATCTCACATTGCGAGACAGGCGGGTGGTCGATGGCGGGCGGGGCGCACGGCTGTCGATACTGAGACCACCCCCGAAGGACCCGGCGGCCCGTGTCCCCACCTCAGACTCCGCCACGCCGGCCCGATCCGTCATCGACGCGGCCACGGTCCCCGACGCCCGACGGATCCGAACGACGACCGTCCGACGCCCCCGCGACGGACACGCAGCGACGAACGCAGTGAGGTGACCCCATGAGCACGACCCCCCGCGACGCCCGCGCGGCGGTCCCGCAGGTCCCGACGCCGGCCTCCCGCCCGACGGAGACGGCCCGGGTCCAGGAGCGCCGTCCGGCCCCTCGGCCCGAGATCGTCGAGCCGCGGGTGCCCGGCGAGGGCTCCCGCGTCGAGCCGACCCGGATGACCGGTTCCGAGGGCATCATCCGCTCCCTGGAGGAGCTGGGGGTCACGGACGTGTTCGGGCTGCCCGGCGGCGCCATCCTGCCGACCTACGACCCGCTCATGGACTCCGATCGGATCCGCCACATCCTGGTGCGCCACGAGCAGGGTGCCGGTCACGCGGCGCAGGGCTACCACCTGGCCACCGGCAAGGTCGGCGTGGCCATCGCCACCTCCGGTCCCGGCGCCACCAACCTGGTGACCGCCATCGCGGACGCCCACATGGACTCCCAGGCGGTCGTGTTCATCACCGGCCAGGTCTCCTCCGCCGCGATCGGCACGGACGCCTTCCAGGAGGCGGACATCGTGGGCATCACGATGCCCATCACCAAGCACTCCCGGCTCGTGACCCGGCCCGAGGACGTCCCCCAGGCCCTCGCCGAGGCGTTCCACATCGCCGCCACGGGCCGGCCCGGGCCCGTGCTCGTGGACGTCACCAAGGACGCCCAGCAGGGCGAGTTCGAGTTCGCGTGGCCGCCCCGGATCGACCTGCCCGGCTACCGCCCCGTCCTGCGCGGCCACCCCCGGCAGATCCGCGAGGCCGCCCGGCTGGTCCGCGAGGCCCGGCGCCCCGTGCTGTACGTGGGCGGCGGCGTGGCCCGCGGCGAGGCCCATGAGGAGCTGCGCGCCCTCGCCGAGCTCACGGGCGCCCCGGTGGTCACCACCCTCACCGCCCGCGGCGTCTTCCCCGACTCGCACCCCCAGCACCTGGGCATGCCGGGCATGCACGGCGGCGTCCCCGCCGTGGCCGCGCTCCAGCAGGCCGACCTGCTGATCACGCTCGGCGCCCGCTTCGACGACCGCGTGACCGGTCACCTGCCCTCGTTCGCCCCCGGCGCCCGCGTGATCCACGCGGACATCGACCCGGCCGAGATCTCCAAGAACCGCACCGCGGACGTGCCGATCGTCGGCCACGTCAAGGAGATCATCCCGGACCTGGTGGCCGAGCTCGCGACGGACCCCGAGGCGCTGCCCGACCTCGCCGACTGGTGGGCGGTGCTGCGGCGCCTGCAGGACACCTACCCGATGGGCTGGACCGAGACCGAGGACGGCCTCCTCGCGCCCCAGGAGGTGATCTCGCGTCTGTCGGCCCTGTCCGGTCCCGAGGCCACCTACGTGGCCGGCGTCGGCCAGCACCAGATGTGGGCCAGCCAGTTCGTCGCCTACGAGCGTCCGCGCCAGTGGCTCAACTCGGCCGGCCTCGGAACGATGGGCTTCGCCGTCCCCGCCGCGATGGGGGCGCAGGTGGGCGAACCCGACCGCGTGGTCTGGGCCATCGACGGCGACGGCTGCTTCCAGATGACCAACCAGGAGCTCGCCACGTGCGTGATCAACCGCATCCCCATCAAGATCGCGGTGATCAACAACTCCTCGCTGGGCATGGTGCGCCAGTGGCAGACCCTCTTCTACGACGGGCGCTACTCGAACACGGACCTGAACACGGGCCATGACACCGCCCGGGTGCCGGACTTCGTCAAGCTCGCCGACGCCTACGGCGCCGCGGGCCTGCGCTGCGACCGCCGGGAGGACCTGGACGACACCATCCGGCAGGCCCTCGCCATCGACGACCGCCCCGTGATCGTGGACTTCGTGGTCTCCCGCGACGCCATGGTCTGGCCGATGGTCCCCGCGGGGGTCAGCAACGACGCGATCCAGGTGGCCCGGGGCATGACGCCCGACTGGGACCAGGAAGACTGAGGAGGGCAACCGATGGAACGCCACACCCTGTCCGTGCTCGTCGAGGACGTGCCCGGCACCCTGACCCGCGTGGCCGGCCTCTTCGCCCGGCGCGCGTTCAACATCCACTCGCTGGCCGTGGGCGTCACGGAGGTCGAGGGCCTGTCCCGGATCACCGTGGTCGTCGACGCCGACACGGACCTGCTCGAGCAGGTCACCAAGCAGCTGAACAAGCTGATCAACGTGATCAAGGTCGTCGAGCTCACGCCCGACTCCTCCGTTCAGCGCGACCACCTGCTCGTCAAGGTGCGCGCCGATGCCGCCACCCGCGGTCAGGTCGTCCAGGCGGCCGACCTGTTCCGCGCCCACGTCGTCGACGTGGCCCCGGAGTCCCTGACCCTCGAGGCCACCGGCACCCGTGACAAGCTCGAGGCCTTCCTCGAGATGATGGAGCCCTACGGCGTGCGTGAGCTCGTCCGCTCGGGCACCCTCGCCCTCGCCCGGGGGCCGCGGTCCATGACCGACCGCGCCCTGGCCCGCTGACCCGTCCCGATCCACCCATCCCGTGAGGAGAACAGCATGACCGTGAAGAAGTTCTACGACGACGACGCCGACCTGTCGATCATCCAGGGCCGCACCGTGGCCGTCATCGGCTACGGCTCCCAGGGCCACGCCCACGCCCTGTCGCTGCGCGACTCCGGCGTGGACGTGCGCATCGGCCTCGCCGAGGGCTCCAAGTCCCGCGCCAAAGCCGAGGCCGAGGGCCTGCGCGTCGTCGACGTCGCCACCGCCGCCGCCGAGGCCGACCTGATCATGATCCTCACCCCGGACCAGGTCCAGGCCGACGTGTACGAGCAGCACATCGCCGGCAACCTGCAGGAGGGCGACGCCCTCTTCTTCGCGCACGGCTTCAACGTGCGCTTCGGCTACATCCAGGCCCCCGAGGGCGTCGACGTCGCCCTGGTCGCCCCCAAGGGCCCGGGCCACGTGGTGCGCCGCGAGTTCGAGGCCGGCCGCGGCGTGCCCGCGCTGATCGCCGTCGAGAAGGACGCCTCCGGCCAGGCCCACGCCCTCGCCCTGTCCTACGCCAAGGCCGTGGGCGGCACCCGCGCCGGCGTCATCGAGACGACCTTCACCGAGGAGACCGAGACCGACCTGTTCGGCGAGCAGGCCGTGCTCTGCGGCGGCGCCTCCCAGCTCGTGCAGTACGGCTTCGAGACCCTCACCGAGGCCGGCTACCAGCCCGAGATCGCCTACTTCGAGGTGCTGCACGAGCTGAAGCTCATCGTCGACCTCATGGTCGAGGGCGGCATCGCCAAGCAGCGCTGGTCCATCTCCGACACCGCGGAGTACGGCGACTACGTCTCCGGCCCCCGCGTCATCACCCCCGACGTGAAGGAGAACATGAAGGCGGTCCTCGCCGACATCCAGTCCGGCGCCTTCGCGCAGCGCTTCATGGACGACCAGAAGGCCGGTGCGCCCGAGTTCAAGGAGCTGCGCGCCCGAGGCGAGGCCCACCCGATCGAGAAGACCGGCCGCGAGCTGCGCCAGATGTTCTCCTGGCTCAAGGACGCGGACGACGACTACACCGAGGGCACTGCGGCCCGCTGAGCCGCCTGAGCCCCCGACGCCGGCCCCGGGCATCGCGCTTCGGGGCCGGCGTCGCATTCCGGCCACGGTCCGGTCACGCGTCTAGGCTCGGACCGGAGCGCGGGCCGGCCCGCCTTCCATCCCACCGCACCACACCTCCAGGAGCACCCGTGAGCGCAGCCCAGCCCGTCGTCCTGATCGCCGAGGAACTCTCGCCCGCCACCGTCGAGGCCCTCGGCCCCGACTTCGAGATCCGCCGCACGGACGGCGCCGACCGCGCCCGCCTCCTCGAGGACCTGCGCGACGTCGACGCGGTGCTGATCCGCTCGGCCACCCAGATGGACGCCGAGGCGATCGCCGCCGCGCCGCAGCTGAAGGTCATCGCGCGCGCCGGCGTCGGACTGGACAACGTGGACGTGCCCGCCGCCACCGAGGCCGGCGTCATGGTCGTCAACGCGCCGACGTCGAACATCATCTCCGCCGCCGAGCTCACCTGCGGCCACATCCTGGCCGCCGCCCGCAACATCGCGGCCGCCCACGGCTCGCTGAAGGCGGGGGAGTGGAAGCGTTCGAAGTACACGGGCGTCGAGCTGTACGGCAAGCGGCTGGGCGTGATCGGCCTGGGCCGCATCGGCGCGCTCGTGGCCGAGCGCATGAAGGCGTTCGGCATGGAGATCCTCGCCTACGACCCCTACGTGACCACCGCCCGCGCGCAGCAGCTCGGCGCGAGCCTCGTCGAGCTGGACGAGCTGCTCGAGCGCGCCGACGTGGTCACGATCCACATGCCCAAGACCCCCGAGACGGTCGGCATGATCGGCGATGAGCAGTTCGCCCGCATGAAGGACACCGCGATCATCGTGAACGTGGCCCGCGGCGGCCTCGTGGACGAGGACGCCCTCGCCCGCGCGCTCGAGGCCGGGACCATCGGGGGTGCCGGCATCGACGTCTTCAGCTCCGAGCCGGCCACGGACCTGGCGTTCTTCGCCCACGACTCCGCCGTCGTCACCCCCCACCTGGGCGCCTCGACCGCCGAGGCCCAGGAGAAGGCGGGCGTCGCCGTCGCCGGCTCCGTGCGCCTGGCCCTCTCCGGCGAGCTCGTGCCGGACGCCGTGAACGTGGCCGGCGGCGCGATCCACGAGGACGTGCGCCCCGGCCTGCCGCTGGCCGAGAAGCTGGGCCGCGTGCTCACCGCGCTGGTGGGCGAGCAGTCCATCACGGCCGTCGAGGTGGAGATCGCCGGTGAGATCGCCGAGCACGACGTCTCCGCGATGCGCCTGGCCGCCCTGAAGGGCGTGTTCACGGACATCGTCTCGGACCAGGTCTCCTACGTGAACGCCCCCGTGCTGGCCGAGCAGCGCGGCGTCGAGTGCCGCCTCACCACCACCGCGGTGTCCGAGTCCTACCGCAACACCGTCACGGTGCGCGCCGCGACCGCGCAGGGCGCCCAGACCGCCGTCACCGGCACACTCACCGGCCCGCGCCAGGTGCAGAAGCTCGTGGGCGTGGACCGGCACGAGCTCGAGGTGCCGCTGGCCGACCACCTGCTCGTGTTCGCCTATCAGGACCGCCCGGGTGTGATCGGCGTCCTGGGCCAGGCCCTCGGGGTGCAGGGCGTGAACATCGCCGGCATGGACGTCTCGCGCGACGACGAGGGCGCCGCCCTGGCCGTGCTGACCCTGGACGGGGCGCTGTCCGGAGACACCGCGGCCACGCTGGCCGCGGCCATCGGCGCCGCCCGTGCGGCCGAGGTGGACCTCTCCGTCTGACCCGTCAACGCCCGGGCGGGCAACGCGGGGCCGGCGCGCGTCGCCCTGTGTTGAGATGGTGTCCATGTCGCGTCCAGCCGAGCCCCGCCCCGCACCCGCCCCGACCGCGCGCGCCGCAGCGGCCCGCCCCGCCACGCCTCCGGGCGTGCAGGGCCGCTGGGCCCGGCGCGCGGCGGGCGGGCTGATCGGCGTCAGTGTCCTGCTCGCCGCCTGGTCGTTCGCCCTCCCCTTCGTGTTCGGGCTGGGCCCGCGGCAGGTGCCGTGGTGGCGCGAGGTCTTCGACGTGAACCACGAGGCCAACCTCACGGCGTGGTGGAGCTCGGGCCTGCTCCTGCTGGGGGCCGCGGGCTTCACCACGGTGGGTCTCGTGCGCCGCGCGCTGGGGGCGGATCGGCGGCGGAGCCTGCTCGCGTGGTTGACCCCCGCGGCCCTGCTGGCGGCCATGAGCTTGGACGAGTCGACGCAGATCCACGAGCAGGCCGGCCAGCTGTGGGAGGTTCTGCCGTTCGCGGGGGAGAACCCGCTGCCCGCGTTCCAGTGGCTGATCCTCGGCGCGCCGGCCGCGATCGTCGTCCTCGGGCTGCTCGCGCTGTGCACCGTCGCCCTGCCCCGCCGGACCCGAGCGCTGACGGTGGCGGGCGGCGCGGTGTTCTTCTTCGGCGCGATCGTCCTCGAGGCGGTGCCGCTCGTCTTCGGGATCGGGCGCAGCACCCTGGCCTACCACGTGGCGACCCACGCGGAGGAGCTGACCGAGATGATCGGGGCGTCCGTGCTCGTGGTGGCCCCGTGGGCCCACCTCCACCTGCGGCCTGCGCCGGGCCATCTGCAGGTGACCGCCGACGGCGTCCCGGACGCCGGCGAGGACGACGTCGTCCTCGGCGCGGGCCCCCGGCCCCGCCGGTAGACTCGACGACTGTGACTGACGCCCGCGCCCCGTACTACCTGACCACGGCCATCTCCTACCCGAACGGCGAGCCGCACATCGGCCACGCCTACGAGTACATCGCCTCGGACGCGATGGCCCGCTTCCAGCGGCTCGACGGGCGGGACGTGCGCTTCCTGACCGGCACGGACGAGCACGGCCAGAAGATGGAGCAGACGGCGCAGCAGCAGGGCCTGAGCGCCCTCGAGCTGGCGACGCGCAACGCCGCCGTCTTCAAGGAGATGGACGACGACGTCCTGGACATCTCCTACGACCGCTTCATCCGCACCACGGACACGGACCACGCCGAGGCCGTCCGCGAGATCTGGCGGCGGATGGAGGCCAACGGGGACATCTACCTCGGCTCCTACGCCGGCTGGTACTCCGTGCGGGACGAACGCTACTTCGGCGAGGACGAGACCGAGGTGGATCAGGACGGGGTGCGCCGCGCCGTCGAGACCGGCACCGAGGTGACGTGGACGGAGGAGGAGTCCTATTTCTTCCGCCTGTCCAAGTACCAGCAGCCGCTGCTGGACCACTACCGCGAGCACCCGGACTTCGCCGCCCCCCGGTACCGCTTCAACGAGGTCATCCGCTTCGTGGAGGCCGGGCTCGAGGACCTGTCCATCTCCCGGACCTCCTTCCAGTGGGGCATCGACCTGCCGGCGCCCGCGGACCCCGACGCCGCCGACGCCGACCGGCGCGCCGACCACGTCACCTACGTCTGGGTCGACGCGTTGACGAACTACCTCACCGGCGCGGGCTGGCCCGCCGAGGACCCGGAGGCGTTCGCGCGCTACTGGCCGGCGGACCTGCACGTGATCGGCAAGGACATCTCCCGGTTCCACTGCATCTTCTGGCCGGCGTTCCTCATGTCGGCCGGCCTCGAGCTGCCGCGCCGCGTCATGATCCACGGCTTCCTGAACAACAACGGGGCCAAGATGTCCAAGTCCCTGGGCAACGTGGTGCACCCGCGGGAATGGGTGGCCCGGTACGGCCTGGACGCCATCCGCTTCTTCCTGCTGCGCGAGTTCCCGTTCGGCGCGGACGGCTCGTACAGCCACGAGGCCGTGGTGAGCCGCAAGAACGCGGACCTGGCCAACAACCTCGGCAACCTCGCCCAGCGCTCGCTGTCCATGGTGGCCAAGAACTGCGGCGCCGCCGTGCCCGAGCCGGGCGAGTTCACCGAGGCGGACCGCGCCGTCCTGGCCCAGGTCGACGCCCTGCTGGAGCGCTCCCGGTCCGCGTACGCGGTGCAGGACTTCCACGACGCGCTCGAGGAGACCTGGCGCGTGCTCGGCGAGGTCAACGCCTACTTCGCGGACCAGGCCCCGTGGGTGCTGCGCAAGACGGACGAGCCGCGCATGCGCACGGTGCTGTACGTGACGTTGCAGGCCGTGCGCCGGGTGGCCCTGCTCGCGCAGCCGGTGATGCCCGGCTCGGCCTCGCGGCTGCTGGACCTGCTCGGCGTCCCCGCCGAGGGCGACGCCGGCCGCACCGGCGCGTCCGGCACCGGCCCGCGGTCCTTCGCCGCGTTCCACGAGGACCTGGTCCCCGGCACGCCGCTGCCCGCCCCGCAGCCGGTCTTCCCGCGCCACGAGGAGCCCGCCGAGGACTGAGCCCGTCCGGAGGGTGAGACCGGGTGTCACACGATGTGGTCCTCACGCGTGCCCCGCGTAGCCTGAGGGCCATGACCGAGACCACACGCAGCTCCGCAGACCCCTTGGACATCGCCGTCATCGGCGGCGACGGCATCGGCCCCGAGGTCACCGACCAGGCCGCCGCCGTCCTGCAGGCGGCGTTGCGTGCCGAGGGGCGTCCGGAGGCCCGGCTCACCCCGTATCCGCTGGGTGCGGAGCACTGGCTCGAGACCGGCGAGGCGCTCACGGACGAGGTCCTCGAGTCCCTGCGCCGCCACGACGCGATCCTGTTCGGGGCCGTCGGCGCCGCGCCCGGGGACGAGCGCATCCCGTCCGGGCTGATCGAGCGCGGCATGCTGCTCACGCTGCGCTTCGCGCTGGACCACGGCGTGAACCTGCGCCCGGCCACCCTGCTGCCCGGCGCCGTCAGCCCCCTGGCCGCGCCCGGCGAGATCGACTTCACCGTGGTGCGCGAGGGCACGGAGGGGCCGTACGTGGGCAACGGCGGTGCGATCCGCGTGGACACCCCGCACGAGATCGCCACCGAGGTCTCCGTGAACACGGCGTTCGGCGTGCGCCGCGTCGTCGAGGACGCCTTCCGTCGCGCCGACGCGGGCGAGCGCAAGCGCCTCACGCTCGTGCACAAGCACAACGTCCTGGTCCACGCCGGCCACCTGTGGCGCCGCACCGTGGAGTCCGTGGCGGCCGACTTCCCCGCGGTCACCTGGGACTACATGCACGTCGACGCTGCCACGATCTTCCTGGCGACGGACCCGGCCCGCTTCGACGTGATCGTGACGGACAACCTGTTCGGGGACATCATCACGGACCTCGCCGCGGCCGTGACCGGCGGCATCGGGCTCGCCGCCTCCGGCAACATCAACGTCGAGGGCACGGCGCCGTCGATGTTCGAGCCGGTCCACGGCTCCGCTCCCGACATCGCGGGCCAGGGGGTCGCCGACCCCGTGGCCGCCATCCTCTCCGCCGCCCTGCTGCTCGAGCACGTGGGCGAGGCCGGCGCGGCGGCGCGCGTGCGCACCGCCGTCTGGGCGCACCTGAGGGACCGGGTGGAGGGCGCGCGGGGCACCACCGCCGAGGTGGGCGCCGACGTCGTCGCGCGGGTCTGACGCGCGGGCCCGGCGCGTCGACGCCGGGTCTAGGATGGGGCGACGGCCTGTGGCGTGTGCCACGCCCGGCGCCGTGGCCCCCGCGCGTCGTGCCCGGCACCGGAGCCGTCCCCATCCGTCACCCGTCACGAGGAGTGATCCCACCGTGTCCGAGACCGTGTTCACGCGGCAACCGCATCTGTCCCCGATGTCCGATCAGCAGCGCGTCGAGATCCTCCAGGACCCCGGTTTCGGCAACGTCTTCACGGACCACATGGTCTCGATCGACTGGACCTGGGACGAGGACGGCGGCGCGTGGCACGACGCCCGCGTGGAGCCCTACGGACCGCTGTCCCTGGACCCCTCGGCCGCGGTGCTGCACTACGGCCAGGAGATCTTCGAGGGCCTGAAGGCCTACCGGCACGAGGACGGGTCGGTGTGGACGTTCCGCCCCGAGGCGAACGCGGCCCGCCTGAACCGCTCCGCCCGCCGCCTGGCCCTGCCGGAGCTGCCCGAGGAGCTGTTCCTCGGCTCGCTGCAGGCCCAGCTCGAGGCGGACCGGGCCTGGGTGCCCACCGGCCCGGGCCAGTCCCTCTACCTGCGCCCCTTCATGTTCGCCTCCGAGGCGTTCCTCGGCGTCCGCCCGGCCCGGCAGGTGCGGTACATGGTGATCGCCTCCCCGGCCGGCAACTACTTCGGCGGCGAGCTCAAGCCGGTGACCATCTGGGTCTCGCGCGAGTACGCCCGCGCCGGCAAGGGCGGAATGGGCGCGGCCAAGACCGGCGGCAACTACGCCGCCTCGCTGCTGCCCCAGCTGCAGGCCGCGGCCAAGGGCGCCGACCAGGTCGTGTTCCTCGACCAGTACCACGACGACGCGATCGAGGAGCTCGGCGGCATGAACGTGTTCTTCGTGCACGCCGACGGCCGCCTCGTCACCCCGGCACTCACCGGCACGATCCTCGAGGGCGTCACCCGCTCCTCGATCCTCCAGCTCGGCCGGGACATGGGCCTGACCGTCGAGGAGCGTCGCGTCACCCTCGCCGAGTGGGCCGAGGGCGTCCGCTCGGGCGAGATCACCGAGGTCTTCGCGTGCGGCACCGCCGCCGTCGTGACCCCGATCGGCCGTCTGCTCGACGGCGACGACGTGATCGAGTCCGCCGGCGGGGCCGACGTGGCCCTGAAGATCCGCGCCGAGCTCGAGGGCATCCAGACCGGGCGCGTCGAGGACCGCCACGGCTGGCTGCACCGCCTCGTCTGACCCCACCCCACGAACGGAGACCCCCGTGAGCTCGCACCGCTCCTCCGCGCCCGCCGAGGGCGCCCCACTCCCGGCCACGACGCCGGAAGACCTCCCGCCCACCGAGGCCGCCGGCCGGCCCCGCTGGACGCCCGCGAAGATCGCCGTCTGGGTGGCCGTCGCCCTGCTCGGCGGCGTCGCCTGGACCATGCTCGCCCTGCACCGCGGCGAGACGATCAACGCGATCTGGTTCGTGTTCGCCGCCGTGGCGACGTTCGCGATCGGCTACCGCTTCTACTCGAAGTACGTCGAGCGCATGATCGTCCACCCGGACGACACCCGCGCCACCCCGGCCGAGTACCGGGCCGACGGCCGGGACTACGTGGCCACCGACCGCCGCGTGCTCTACGGCCACCACTTCGCGGCCATCGCCGGCGCCGGTCCGCTCGTGGGCCCCGTGCTCGCCGCGCAGATGGGCTATCTGCCCGGCACCATCTGGATCATCGTCGGCGTGATCCTGGCCGGCGCAGTCCAGGACTACCTCGTCCTGTTCTTCTCGATGCGCCGCGGCGGCCGCTCGCTCGGCCAGATGGCCCGGGACGAGCTGGGCCGCGTCGGGGGCACCGCCGCGATCGTCGCGACCCTGCTGATCATGGTGATCATCACGGCCATCCTGGCCCTCGTGGTGGTCAACGCCCTGGGCGAGTCCCCGTGGGGCGTGTTCTCCGTGGCCATGACCATCCCGATCGCGCTCTTCATGGGCGCGTACCTGCGCTGGATCCGCCCGGGCCGCATCACCGAGATCTCCGTGATCGGATTCGTCCTGCTCCTGGCGGCCATCATCGGCGGCGGCTGGGTCGCCGGGACCGAGTGGGGCGCGGCCCTGTTCACCCTGGACCGCACCACCATCGCCTGGGCCGTGATCATCTACGGGTTCGTCGCGGCCGTGCTGCCCGTGTGGCTGCTGCTCGCGCCGCGCGACTACCTGTCCACCTTCATGAAGATCGGCGTGATCGCGGGTCTCGCGCTGGCCATCGTCGTCGTGCAGCCGCGCATCGGCACCCCCGCGTTCTCCGAGTTCGCCTCGGGCCAGACCGGCCCGGTGTGGCCCGGTTCGCTGTTCCCGTTCCTGTTCGTCACCATCGCGTGCGGTGCGCTCTCCGGCTTCCACGCGCTGATCGCCTCGGGCACGACGCCCAAGATGGTGGAGAAGGAGCGGCAGACCCGCTTCATCGGCTACGGCGGCATGCTCATGGAGGCCTTCGTGGCCATCATGGCGCTCGTGGCCGCCGTCTCGCTCGACCGCGGCATCTACTTCGCCATGAACTCCCCGGCCGCCCTCACCGGCGGCACCCCGGAGACCGCCGTCGACTTCGTCATGGGCCTCGGCCTGGCCGGCGTGAACCTCGCCCCCGGGGACCTGACCCACCTGGCCGACCTCGTGGGCGAGGAGACCGTGGTCTCCCGCACCGGCGGCGCCCCCACCCTCGCGGTCGGCCTGGCGCACGTCATGGGCCAGCTCGTGGGCGGCGACGCGCTCATGGGCTTCTGGTACCACTTCGCGATCATGTTCGAGGCGCTGTTCATCCTCACCGCCGTCGACGCCGGCACCCGCGTGGCCCGGTTCATGCTCCAGGACTCCCTGGGGAACGTGATCCCGCGCTTCAAGGACACCTCGTGGCGCGTGGGCGCGTGGGTCTGCACGGCCATCATGGTGGCCGCGTGGGGCGCCGTGCTGATCATGGGCGTCACCGATCCGCTGGGCGGCATCAACACGCTGTTCCCGCTGTTCGGCATCGCCAACCAGCTGCTCGCGGCGATCGCGCTCGCCGTCGTCCTGACGATCGTCGCGCGCCGCCGGGACTTCCGGGGCCTGTGGATCGTGGCGCTGCCGCTGGCGTTCATCACCGTGGTCACCACCGTGGCGTCGTTCCAGAAGATCTTCTCCTCCATCCCGGCGGTGGGCTACTGGGCGCAGCATCGCGCGTTCCAGGACGCGCTGGCGGCGGGGAAGACGAGCTTCGGCGCCGCGAAGTCCGTGCCGGCCATGGAGGCCGTGGTCCGGAACACCTTCATCCAGGGCACGCTCTCCGTCGTCTTCCTGGTGTTGGCGCTGATCGTCATCACGACGTCGGTGCTCGCCACGGTACGCGCCTTCCGCGGCACCGAGGTCATCGACCACCAGGACCCGTACGTGCCCTCGCAGCGCTTCGCCCCGGCCGGGCTGTTCGCCACGGCCGAGGAGAAGGAGCTGCAGCGGCAGTGGGACGCCCTGCCGGCGGACCGGCAGCCGGTGCGGGGTCACTGACGTGGCCGATCCGCGCGCGACGCCGGCCGGGCCCTCCACCGAGGAGGGCCCGGCCGGCCCGTCTCGGCCCGGGGTGTGGGCCCGGGTGCGCTGGTGGGTCCGCCAGCTCTCCGGAGAGGGGAAGTACGACGCGTACGTGGCCCACCACCGGGCCCACCATCCGGAGCGCGCGCCGATGACCGAGCGGGAGTTCTGGCGGGCCGAGTACGCGCGCCAGGAGGCCAATCCGGGCAGCCGCTGCTGCTGAGCGGCCTGGACCCGCCCCGCTCCGCACCGCGCCGCGCTGAGCCAGACGAATCCGCCCGCGAGCCAGACGAATCGGTCTTCTCAGGCCGTCGGGCGCGGCCGAATCGTCTGGCTCGCGGCGTCAGCGGGGCCGGAATCGAGTGGGTGTCCGGCGACGGCGACCGCCGCTCACCCACTACGCTGACCCCCATGCGCATCGCCCGTTTCGTGGACCAGGCCGAACCGACCTACGGCATCGTGGAGGGCCCGGCCGACGCCGACCCCGCCGAGCTGAGCATCACCGCCCTGCAGGGCGACCCGTTCTTCCACGGGATCCAGCCCACCGGCACCACGCACCGCCTCGAGGACGTGCGCCTCGTGGCCCCGATCATCCCGCGTTCGAAGATCGTGGGCGTCGGCCGCAACTGGGCCGACCACGCGAAGGAGCTCGGCAACGAGGTCCCCGCCTCGCCGCAGTTCTTCCTCAAGCCGAACACCGCCGTGGTGGGGCCGAACGAGCCGGTGACCCTGCCGAGCTGGTCGGACGAGGTCTCCTACGAGGCCGAGCTCGCCGTCGTCATCGGCACCATCTGCAAGGACGTGCCGGTGAGCCGCGTGGACGACGTCGTGTTCGGCTACACCGTGGGCAACGACCTCACCGCCCGCGACGCCCAGCGCACCGACCTGCAGTGGGCCCGCGCCAAGGGCTTCGACGGCGCCTGCCCGCTGGGCCCGTGGATCGAGACCGAGCTGGACGTGGAGCCGGCCGGCGGCCTGCGCATCACGTCTCGGCTCGACGGCGAGACCCGCCAGGACGGCACGACGGCGGACATGGTCTTCGGCGTCCGCGAGCTCGTGGCCGCGGCCTCGGAGATGTTCACCCTCCTGCCCGGCGACGTGATCCTGACCGGCACCCCGGGCGGGGTCGGGACGGTCCAGGAGGGCCAGCGCGTCGAGGCCGAGGTCGAGGGCATCGGCGTCCTCGCCACCGTCTTCCGCCGCTGACGCTGGCGCCCGACGACGGCGTCCGGGCCCCGCGTAGACTCGGGGCATCATGACTGACGCCACCGCTCCCGTGTCCGAGAACGCCCCCGCCCCCTTCGCCGACGTCCCCCAGGTGGACGCCGAGACCCCCGTGCGCGTGCGCTTCGCCCCCTCGCCCACCGGCACCCCCCACGTGGGGCTGATCCGCACCGTCCTGTTCAACTGGGGCTGGGCGCGGCACACCGGCGGCACCCTCGTGTTCCGCATCGAGGACACGGACGCCAAGCGCGACTCGGAGGAGTCCTACCAGCAGCTGCTCGAGGCGATGCGCTGGCTCGGGATCGACTGGGACGAGGGCGTCGAGGTCGGCGGTCCGCACGAGCCGTACCGTCAGTCCCAGCGTGGGGAGATCTACGCGGACGTGATCGAGAAGCTCAAGGCCGGCGGATACATCTACCCGTCCTACTCGAGCCCCGAGGAGACCGAGGCCCGTCACCGGGCCGCCGGCCGCGACCCCAAGCTGGGCTACGACGGCTACGACCGTGACCTCACGGACGAGCAGATCGCCGCCTTCGAGGCCGAGGGCCGCGCGCCGGTCTGGCGGCTGCGCATGCCGGACGAGGACATCACCTTCACCGACCTGGTGCGCGGGGAGATCACCTTCAAGGCCGGCTCCGTGCCGGACTTCGTGGTGGTGCGCGCGGACGGCTCGCCGCTGTACACCCTCGTGAACCCGGTGGACGACGCGCTCATGGGCATCACCCACGTGCTGCGCGGTGAGGACCTGCTCTCCTCGACTCCGCGCCAGATCGCGCTCTACCGCGCCCTGCACGCGATCGGCGTCGCCCGGTACATGCCGGTGTTCGGCCACCTGCCCTACGTGATGGGCGAGGGCAACAAGAAGCTCTCCAAGCGCGACCCGCAGGCCAACCTGTTCCTGCACCGGGACAACGGCTTCATCCCGGAGGGCCTGCTGAACTACCTCGGCCTGCTGGGCTGGTCCCTCTCCGCGGACGAGGACATCTTCACCCCGCAGCAGTTCGTGGAGCACTTCGACGTGCACAAGGTGCTGGCCAACCCCGCCCGCTTCGACGAGAAGAAGGCGATCGCGATCAACGGCACGCACGTGCGCATGCTCGACGTGGCCGACTTCCGCGACCGTCTCGTGCCCTACCTGCACGCGGCCGGCCTCGTGGGCGAGCACCTGACGGAGCGGGAGATGCAGATCCTCACCGCCGCGGCCCCGCTCGTGCAGGAGCGCGTGCAGCTGCTCGGCGAGGCCGTCGAGATGCTCGCCTTCCTCTTCACGGCGGACCGGGACGTCCGGACGGCCGAGGGCGCCCTCAAGGGCATGCCGGCGGACCTGGGGGCCGCCGTCGCCGCGGCCCGGGAGGCGCTGGCCGCCCTGCCCGAGGACGAGTTCACCACCGAGCGGATCGAGGCGGCGCTGCGGGCCGCCCTCATCGACGGCCTGGGCCTCAAGCCGCGCCAGGCGTTCGGCCCCGTGCGCGTCGCGGTGACCGGCCGCAAGGTGTCCCCGCCGCTCTTCGAGTCGCTCGAGATCCTGGGCCGGGACTCCGCGCTCGCCCGCCTGGACCGCTTCGCCGCGGAGCAGGGCCTGGACCAGGACCAGCCCGCCGACGCATGAGCCGGGGCGCCAGCACGACGCCGGCCGGCGGGTCCGCGGGCGCGCCCGCGCCGCCGGCCTGGGACGCCGTCCTCTTCGACCTGGACGACACGCTGCTGGATCTGCGCTCCGCCCAGCACGCCGCGTTCGACGCGACGGTGCGCCGGCAGTGGGCCGGGGCCGCCGACGTCGATCCGGCGGTGCTGGCCGAGGCCACCGAGGCCTTCGCGTCCGACGCCGGCGGCCACTTCGGGCGCTACGTGGCCGGGGAGCTGACGTTCGAGGAGCAGCGGCTGGCCCGCGTGGCCGACGCCCTGCGCGCGCTCGGCGTGCCCGAGGACGCGGCGACCCCGCTCGACGGCCTGTGGACCACCGACTACGAAGAGGTCGTGCGCGGGCACTGGGCGCTGTTCCCCGCGACCGCCGACGTCCTCGCCGAGGTGCGGGGAACAGGCCGTGGCGTGGGGATCGTCACGAACAACGTGGAGGCCTACCAGCGCGGCAAGGCCGACGCCCTCGGTCTGGAGTGGGTCGAGGTGCTGATCGGCTCGGACACGGCCGGGGCCCCGAAGCCGGACCCGGCCCCCTTCCTGGCCGGCTGCTCCCGCCTGGGCACGGACCCGGGACGCACCCTCATGGTGGGGGACAGTCTGCGTCACGACGTCGAGGGGGCCCGGTCGGCGGGGCTCGTCCCGGTGTGGATGAGCCCCGACGCCCCCGCCCACGGCGGGGCGGAGGAGCCGCTCTGGGACGAGGAGCACGCGTGCTGGCGGATGCGGGCGATCGGCGGGTTGCAGACCTGGCTGGCGGCCTGACCCGCCGATTTTGCACGTGCCGCCCGGAGGGTGTAGAGTTCTTTCTCGTTGCCGGAGAGATCCGGGAACACCGAGCTCATGAATATGATGCACATCGGTCAGGCATGCTTGACCGACAGTGGGGTATGGTGTAATTGGCAACACAACGGTTTCTGGTACCGTCATTCTAGGTTCGAGTCCTGGTACCCCAGCGAGTCTTCGGACTCAGTGAACGCGCACGGGCGGAGACGCTCGGACGTGGCGCACGGCCCCATCGTATAGCGGCCTAGTACGCCGCCCTCTCACGGCGGTAACGCGGGTTCAAATCCCGCTGGGGTCACGCAGTCGCCGCCCGGTCCTCGGACCGGAACGGCACGGGCGGATGAACGCATCCGTCGCCTGAACAGGAGACGCAGGCGCAGCAGAAGGTCTCCACGGCATCGCTTCCGCACACGCGGACAGCGCGCTCGGCCCCATCGTATAGCGGCCTAGTACGCCGCCCTCTCACGGCGGTAACGCGGGTTCAAATCCCGCTGGGGTCACCCGAGTGACAGGAAGCCCGGTCCCTGCGGACCGGGCTTCCGTCGTCTCCGTCCGCCGGGCCGGCGGGATGGGCGGCCGGCGCGCGCCCGTGAGACGATGGCCCACGTGCCACACACGGATCAGAACGCCCCAGACCTCGGCGTCGACACGGCCGTCCGCCGCGTGCGCGAGCACCTCGCCGCGCTCGAGTTGCCCTTCGAGACCGTCACCGCAGGGCAGGACCGCGCCGAGCGAGAGCGCACCCTGCACCAGATCGATGACTACGTGCTGCCCCGCCTCGACTCGCTCGACGCGCCGCTGCTGGCCGTCGTCGGCGGCTCCACCGGTGCGGGCAAGTCCACGCTGGTGAACGCGCTCGTCGGCCACGAGGTCTCCCGCTCCTCCGCCCTGCGGCCCACCACGCGGCAGCCTCTGCTGCTGCACAACCCCGCCGACACCCACTGGTTCACGGGCCCGCGGGTGCTGCCCGACCTCGCCCGCGTCAGCGTGCACCGCGACGCGGCCGCCGGCCCCGTCGAACCCGACCAGTCCGCGATGGACACGGTCGCGCTCGTGGCCGAGCCCGCACTGCCCTCGGGCATCGCCCTCGTGGACGCCCCGGACATCGACTCCGTGGCGGACCAGAACCGCGCGCTGGCCCGGCAGCTCCTCGAAGCCGCCGACCTGTGGATCTTCACGACGACGGCGCACCGCTACGCCGACGCCGTGCCCTGGCAGCTGCTGGACGAGGCCGCCGACCGCGACATCACCGTGGCCGTCGTGCTCGGCCGCGTGCCCGAGGGCGCGGCGGAGGACATCACCCCGGACCTGCGGCGCATGCTCACCGAGCGCGGCCTCGCCGACGCCCGGATCCACGTGATCCCCGAGACCCGCTTCGACGAGCGCGGCCTGCTCCCGCAGGAGCACGTCGCGGGCCTGCGCGCCTGGCTCGAGACCCTCGCCGCCGACGCCCAGGCGCGCGGCGCCGTCGCCCGCCGGACCGTGGACGGCGTGCTGGGCCAGCTGGCCGCCCGCGTCGCCGACCTGGCCCGCGCCGAGGAGGAGCAGCGGCATGCCGCGGACCTGCTCGCCCGGATCGTGGGGGACTCCACGGACCAGGCCGTCGGCCGGGTCCGCGAGGCCACCTCGGACGGCACGCTGCTGCGCGGCGAGGTGCTCTCCCGCTGGCAGGACTTCGTCGGCACGGGGGAGTTCTTCCGCGGCGTCGAGACCACGATCGGCCGGCTGCGGGACCGCCTCGGCGCCCTCGTGCGCGGGCGCCCGGCACCGCCCGAGGAGGTCGAGACCGCCCTGGAGACCGGCCTGCACGCCGTGATGGTCGAGGCGGCCGCCGCAGCCGCCGAGCAGATCGAGCGGCGCTGGGCGTCCGAGCCGGCGGGCCGGGCCCTCGTGGCCGGGCGCGACCTGGGTGCCCTGACGCCGGACGCGTCGGCGCGGGCGGCCGACGTCGTGCGGGACTGGCAGTCGGACGTGCTGGCGCTGATCCAGGAGGAGGGCGCGGGCAAGCGCACGCGCGCCCGCCTGGCGGCCACCGGCGTGAACGGCGCGGCCGTGGCCCTCATGATCATCTCGTTCGCCTCCACCGGCGGACTCGCGGGCATCGAGGTCGGCATCGCCGGCGGCGCCGCCGTCGTCGGGCAGAAGCTGCTCGAGTCGATCTTCGGCGAGGACGCCGTGCGCCGCATGGCCCGGCGGGCCGATGAGCTGCTCGAGCTCCGCGTGCGGGCCTTCCTCGAGACCGTGCTCGCGGACCGCTTCCTGCCGCTGCTCCACCTCGAGCGCGAGCCGCAGGCCACCGAGGAGCTGCGCGCCCTCGTGCCGGTGCTGCGCCGCGGGGTGGCCGCCGGCGTCGACGGCCCGACCGGGCCCGAGCACGCCCCGTCCGCCGCCGAGGCGGGGGAGGAGCCCCGATGAGCCGCCGCGACACCCCCGCCCTGGCCCCCCGCCTGGACGCCCTCGGCGAGGCCGCCGAGCTGGCCGCGGGTCGCCTGCCCGAGGACGTCGTGGCCGGGGCCGACGCCGTCGTGCGCGCGGCCGGGGAGCGCCAGGCACTCTCCGCGGAGCACACCGTGGTCGGGTTCTTCGGGGCGACGGGCTCCGGCAAGTCCTCCCTGTTCAACGCGCTCACCGGCCGCGACCTGGCCCGCGTGGCCGCCACCCGGCCCACCACGTCCGAGCCGCTCGCCGCGGTCTGGGGCGTGGGCCGGGGACAGGGGCTGGACCCGGACGCGGAGCACGGCGACGGCACCGGCGAGGGCGGCGGTGCGGCCGCCCTGCTCGACTGGCTCGGCGTGCGCCGCCGCCACCTGCTGGACGAGGCGCCCGTGCTCGACGACGGCCGCCCCGGCTTCCTCGGCTTCGGCCGCCGTGACGGCGCCGACGCCACCGGCCTGATCCTGCTGGACCTGCCGGACATCGACTCGGTCGAGCGGGGCAACCGCGAGATCACCTCCCGGCTGGCCGGCCACGTGGACGTGCTGGTGTGGGTCGTGGACCCGGAGAAGTACGCGGACGCCGTGCTGCACCGCGAGTTCCTGGCGACCATGGGCTCGCACGCGGCCGTGACCCTCGTGCTGCTCAACCAGGTGGACCGGCTCTCGGTGCGTGACCGGGACGTCGTGCTGGCCTCGCTGCGCCGGATGCTCTCGGGGCACGGTCTCGGCGACGTCCGGGTGCTGCCCGTGTCCGCGCGCACGGGGGAGGGCCTGGAGGAGGTCGGCCGGCAGGTCGCGGCGATCGTCGCCCAGCGCGGCGCGGCCGCCGAACGCCTGGGCGCGGACGTCGCGGCCCGTGCCGCGGACCTCGCCGCCGCCTCGGGCGAGGGCGAGCCGGCCGGTGTCGGGCCCGGGGACGAGCAGCGGCTCGGGCGCGAGCTGGCCGTGGCCGGCGGTGTGCCGGCCGTCGTCCGGGCGGTGGAGGGCTCGTACCGGCTGCGCTCGGCCAAGCGCACCAGCTGGCCCGTGCTGCGCTGGATGCACTCCTTCCGCGCGGACCCCCTGCGGCGCCTGCACCTGATGCCTGAGAGCGCCGCGCCTCGCCGCGACCGGGACGAGGTCGCCCGCGACCCCGCGCTGCACCGCACCTCCCTGCCCGAGCGCTCGGGCACCCAGCGGGCCGTCGTCGACGGCGCGGTCCGCACGCTGGCCGCCGCGGCCGGCGCGGGGGCCGCCGAGCCGTGGGCTGCCGCCATCCGCCGCGCGGGCCGGGAGCACGCCGAGGAGCTCCCCGGCGCCGTGGACCAGGCGATCGCGGCCACCGACCTCGGGGCCGGTCGGGGCAGCTGGTGGCACCCCGTGCTCGACGTGCTGCAGTGGCTCGCCCTCCTCACCGCCGTTGTCGGCGCCGGCTGGCTGGGCGTCCTCGCCCTGGCCGGGTACCTGCAGTTCCCCCTGCCGCCCGCGCCCACGGTCGAGGGCTTCCCCCTCCCGACGCTGCTGCTCGTCGGCGGCCTCGCGCTCGGCGTGCTGCTGGCCCTGCTGGCGATCCCCCTGACCCGGTGGACCGCCGCGGCGCGGGGACGCCGCGCGCGCCGCCGCCTCGAGGAGGCGACCACGGACGTCGGCCGACGGCTCGTCGTCGACCCGGTGCGCGCCGAGGTGGACCGCTTCCACGCCTTCCGCGACGCCCTCGCCCGGGCCTCCGGCGTCCCGGTCCGGCGGGGCCGCCGATGACGGTGTGCGACCCCGCGGCCGCGGCGGGGGCGACCGTCGGCGACCTCACGGAGGCCGAGCTGCTGGAGGTCGTCCTGACCGGGCTCGCCCCCGCCGTCCGGGACGGCCACTGGCCCGCCGGCACCGTCGCCCCGGGCGACGACGCCGCCCTCGTGCCCGCGCCCCGCGGCGGGACGCTCATCTCCACGGACGCGATGGGGGAGGGCACGGACTTCCTGCACCGCTGGCCCGCCGGCCCCCGCACCCGCGGCCACGACGCCGGCTGGAAGGCCGTCGCCCAGAACCTCTCGGACGTCAACGCGATGGGCGGGACCGCCTCCGCGCTCGTCACCGCCCTCACCCTGCCGCCGACGACGTCGGTCGCCTGGGTGCGGTCGTTCGCCGCGGGCATCGTGGGCGCGGTGCGTCACCTCGGCGCGCCGGACTGCCGGGTGGCCGGGGGCGACCTGGGCACCGGCGGACGGGTCCACGCCGCGGTGACGGTGCTCGGGGACCCGCACCCCGGCGGCGTGCTGTGCCGCACGCCGGCCGCGGCGGACCGGGACCGCGTGCTCGCCGAGGGCGCCGACCTCGTCCATGCCCAGGTGGTGCCGGGAGGTCCCCGGGCCGCCGCGCCCCCGGGGCCGGGGTGGGCCGCCGCCGGGCTCACCCTGCTGCTCACCGACCGCGCGGAGCTGGAGCGACGGGCGGACGCCCTCCCCGCCGCCGACCGGCCGTCACCGCGGGAGCTCGCCCGCGCCGTCCGCGCCCAGCTGCGACCCCGCCCGCCGCTGGCCCTCGGGCCCGCCGCGGTGACGGCCGGCCTGCTCACCCTCATGGACGTCTCCGACGGCCTGGGCAAGGACGCGCACCGCATGGCGGCCGCCACCGGCGGGGCCGGCCCCGCGCCGGCACCGTGGCTGGGCGAGGCCTGGCTGGCGGAGGCCGCCGCACCCCTGCGCCGCGTGGCCGCCCTGGCCGGGACCAGCCCGGAGGCGCTCGTGACCGGCGGGGGCGAGGACTACGGCCTCCTGGGGCTGGCGTGGCCCGAGACCGAGCTGCCCCGGGGGTTCACGCGGATCGGCCGGCTCGTGCCGGCCGGGGCCCGGCCGCCGGCCGGGCACCGGCCCCTGTCCGAGTCCGGCTGGGACCCGTTCGCCGGCTGAGCGCCCGGGCCGGGGTCCGCGGGCGGGTCAGGCCGCGCGGAGGAGTCGCTCCGGGTCGAAGCGGTGGCCGAGGCCGATGACGTCCCACCCGTGCTCGCGCCACGCGGCGACGTCCAGGACGTTGCGCCCGTCGATCAGCAGGCGGGAGGCCACGCGTGCGCCCACGGCGTTCGGATCCATCTCGCGGAACTGGCGCCACTCGGTCAGCAGCAGGGTCAGCTCGGCGCCGTCCACGGCCGCCTCGAGAGAGTCCACGTAGTCGAGCCGCGGGAAGCGGGCGGCCGCGTTGGCATTGCCCTCGGGGTCGTACACCCGGACGTCGGCGCCGGCCGTGTAGAGACGGTTGGCGACGTCGAGGGCGGGGGAGTCCCGGACGTCGTCGGAGTCCGGCTTGAACGTGACGCCCAGCACGGCGATCCGCGTGCCGTTGAGCACCTGCACGCTCGCGGGGGTGGGGGCGGGCCCGGAGGCGTCGGCCCGGCGGACGCGGCCGTCGCGAGCCGCGGAGAGCACCTGCACCGCCAGGTCCACCACGCGGTCACGGCGGCGCAGGTTGATGTCGTCCACCTCCGCCAGGAACCGCATGGTCCGGTCCAGGCCCAGCTCGGAGACGCGGGCCTGGAGCGCTCGGATGTCCTTGGGCAGGCAGCCGCCCCCGAAGCCCACGCCCGCGTTGAGGAACCGGCGTCCGATCCGCGCGTCGTGGCCGATCGCGTCCGCGAGGGTGCCGATGTCCCCGCCCACGTTCTCGGTGATCTCCGAGAACGCGTTGATGAACGAGATCTTCGTGGCCAGGAAGGCGTTGGCGGCCACCTTCACCAACTCGGCCGTCTCGAGGTCCGTGCTGATCCACGGGGTGTCGGCCGCGAGCTGCCGCGCGTAGACGCGGCGCAGGATGCCCTCGGCGCGGGGCCCGTGCGTGCCGATGACGAGGCGGTCCGGGGTGAGCGTGTCCCTCACGGCGAAGCCCTCCCGGAGGAACTCGGGGTTCCAGGCGAGCTCGACCTCGCCCGGCAGTCCGGCCTCGGCGCGCACGGTGCGCACGAGCTCGGCCAGGCGGCGCGCCGTGCCCACGGGCACGGTCGACTTGCCGACGATCAGCGCGTCGCGGTCGATCGCCGCGGCGAGGGAGGCGACGGCGGCGTCCACGTAGCTCAGGTCCGCCGCGGTCTCGCCCACCTTCTGCGGGGTGCCGACGCCGATGAAGTGGACGCCCGCCCAGCGGGCCGCCTCCGCGACGTCGGTGGTGAAGCGCAGCCGCCCGGAGGCGACGTGGGTGCGCAGCAGCTCGGGCAGGCCGGGTTCGTGGAAGGGCACCTCGCCGCGGGCCAGGCGCTCGATCTTGGCCGGGTCCACGTCCACGCCGAGGACCTCGAAGCCCAGCTCGGCCATGCAGGCGGCGTGCGTGGCGCCCAGATAGCCCGTGCCGATCACGGACAGCCGCGGCGCGGCCTCCTGCTCGGCGGGGGCGGCGGGCGCGGTCGTCTCGGTCACGGCGGACTCCTCGGTGGTGCGGGGGGCGGCGGTCGGGGACTTGGCTGACGCTAGGCCCCGCGGGTGAACGCGGGAAGAACGGGGTGTCTCCGCGGCGCATCCCGTCGGTGGCGCGGGCGGGCCTCAGGCCTCGCCGGCGCGGATGAGCTCGGTGAGTCGCGTCGCGGCGGAGACGACGGCGTCCGCGTGCAGTCGGCCCGGCTGGCGGGAGAGCCGCTCGAGGGGGCCGGAGATCGAGACCGCCGCGATGACGCGTCCGCTGGGGCCGCGCACCGGTGCGGACACCGAGGCGACCCCGGGCTCGCGCTCGGCCAGGGACTGGGCCCAGCCGCGCCGCCGCACCGCCGCGAGGACGGTGGGTGTGAACACGGCGCCGGCCAGTCCCTCGACGAGCCGCTCGTGGTCCTCCCAGGCCAGGAGCACCTGCGCGGCGGAGCCGGCCTTCATGGACATGCGGGCGCCCACGGGGATGGTGTCGCGCAGGCCCCAGGGCCGCTCCGCGCTGGCCACGCACACGCGGGAGTCCGCCTGCCGACGGAACACCTGGGCGCTCTCTCCCGTGGCGTCGCGCAGCCACAGCAGCACCGGGCCGGAGGCCGTGGTGAGCCGGTCCTCGCCGGCGGCGGAGGCGAGCTCGGCCAGGCGGGTGCCCAGCACGTAGCGGCCCTGCAGGTCCTTGCCCACCATGCGGTGGTGCGTGAGGGCGGCCGCGAGCCGGTGCAGCGTGGGCCGCGCGATCCCGGTGGCGGTGACGAGCTGGGCGAGCGTGGCCGGGCCGGACTCGAGCGCGTCGAGGATCGCCACCGACTTGTCCACCACGCCGACGCCGCTGGGATGCCGGTGGAGCGAGGGGCCGATGAGGTCGTCCTCGGTGGGCGGGCGCACGGGCTCGGTGGTCATGGGGTGATCGTAGTCGTCTCACTGCTCGGACGGACCGGGGGTGTCGGTGTGCGTCGCATGTGACCGCGCCGGCCGGCGCCGGGTCCGGCATATGAGACGAAATCTCACGATATGGAATATTGCGCCGCGTGGTCGAGAACGGCCTCGCCGCGCCCCACAGTGGTCCGTGAGCACCGGCGCCCCGCGCCGGGCGACGACCGACAGGTGCGTGAGCAGGAAGGTGCGGCACATGACGACGGCGACGACGCGGCCCAGGACGCTGGCCGAGAAGGTCTGGGACGAGCACGTGGTGGTGCGTGGCGAGGGCGAGGGCGCCTCCCGCACCCCCGACCTGCTCTACATCGACCTGCACCTCGTGCACGAGGTGACGAGCCCGCAGGCCTTCGAGGGGCTGCGTCTGGCCGGGCGTCCGGTGCGTCGGCCCGACCTGACCATCGCCACGGAGGACCACAACACCCCGACGCTGGACATCGACCAGCCGATCGCGGATCCCACCTCGCGCACCCAGATCGAGACCCTGCGGGCCAACTGCGCCGAGTTCGGTGTGCGCCTGCACCCGTTGGGCGACGCCGAGCAGGGCATCGTCCACGTCGTCGGCCCCCAGCTGGGCCTGACCCAGCCCGGCCTCACCGTGGTCTGCGGCGACTCCCACACCTCCACCCACGGTGCGTTCGGCGCCCTGGCGTTCGGCATCGGCACCTCCGAGGTCGAGCACGTCCTGGCCACCCAGACCCTGCCGCTGAAGCCCTTCAAGACCATGGCGGTCACCGTGGACGGCACGCTGCGCCCGGGTGTGACGGCCAAGGACATCATCCTCGCGGTCATCGCGAAGATCGGCACGGGCGGGGGCCAGGGCTTCGTGCTCGAGTACCGCGGTGAGGCCATCCGGAACCTCTCCATGGAGGGCCGGATGACCATCTGCAACATGTCCATCGAGGCCGGCGCCCGCGCCGGCATGGTCGCCCCGGACGAGACCACCTTCGCCTACCTGAAGGGACGGCCCCATGCCCCCGAGGGCGCCGACTGGGACGCCGCCGTCGAGCACTGGCGCACCCTCGCCACGGACGAGGGGGCGGAGTTCGACGCCGAGGTGGTCATCGACGCGGACACGCTGGAGCCGTTCGTCACGTGGGGCACCAACCCGGGGCAGGGCGTGAGCCTGAACGACACCGTCCCCGCGCCCGAGGACTTCGCCGACCCGGTGGCCCAGGAGGCGGCCCGCAAGGCGCTGTCCTACATGGATTTGGCCCCCGGGACCCCGATGAAGCAGGTCGAGGTCGACACCGTGTTCATGGGCTCGTGCACCAACTCCCGCATCGAGGACCTGCGGGCGTTCGCCGAGGTCGTCCGGGGCCGGCGCAAGGCCGAGGGGCTGCGCGTCATGGTCGTGCCGGGCTCGGCGCGCGTGCGTCTGCAGGCGATGGACGAGGGCCTGGACAGGGTGTTCGAGGACTTCGGGGCCGAGTGGCGGTTCGCCGGCTGCTCCATGTGCCTGGGCATGAACCCGGACCAGCTCTCCCCGGGGGAGCGCTGCGCGTCCACCTCCAACCGCAACTTCGAGGGCCGGCAGGGCAAGGGCGGGCGCACCCACCTGGTGTCCCCGGTGGTCGCCGCGGCCACCGCCGTGCTGGGCCGCCTCGCCAGCCCGTCCGACCTGCCCGCCCTCACCCCCCAGGAGGCCTGAGCCATGGAGAAGTTCACCACCCACACCGGCGTCGGCGTGCCGCTGCGCGCCTCGAACGTGGACACGGACCAGATCATCCCGGCCGTGTACCTCAAGCGGATCTCCCGCACGGGCTTCGAGGACGCCCTGTTCGCAGGCTGGCGCCAGGACCCCGACTTCATCCTGAACACCGAGCCGTTCAGCGGGGGCACCGTGCTCGTGGCGGGCTCGGACTTCGGCACCGGCTCCTCGCGCGAACACGCCGTGTGGGCGCTCAAGGACTACGGCTTCCGCGCCGTGATCTCCCCGCGCTTCGCGGACATCTTCCGCGGCAACTCCGCCAAGCAGGGGCTCGTCGCGGCCCAGGTGGAGCAGGAGGACGTCGAGCGCATCTGGAAGGAGCTGGAGAACCGTCCCGGGACCCCGGTCACCGTGGACCTCGTCACACGCACCGTCGAGTGCGGGGATGTGACCGCCCCGTTCCAGATCGACGACGACACCCGTCACCGGCTGCTCGAGGGCCTGGACGACATCGCCGTCACCCTGGGGCACCAGGCCGAGATCGACGCCTACGAGGCGGACCGCCCCGCGTACAAGCCCACCACCCTGCCGGCCCGCACGGCCGGCTGACCGGCCGCCGCCGGGAGCGCACCATTGCCGCCCGTGCCCGGCGACGCCCTATGCTGGGAGGCGATTCCGGGACCGCCCGCCGCACACGGCGGGCGGTCCCGTTCAGAGACCTCCCCGCTCCGGCGGAGTGGCCGAGACCGTGGCCCTGCGGCCGCGCTGAGGAAGGACGCGCATGGCGAAGCTCTTGACCATCCATGGCGGCAAGCCGCTGACCGGTGAGGTGACCGTGCGCGGCGCCAAGAACCTGGTGCCCAAGGCCATGGTGGCCGCCCTGCTCGGCAACTCGCCGTCCGTGCTCCGGAACATCCCCGAGATCAAGGACGTGGACGTCGTCAGCTCCCTCCTCGAGATCCACGGCGTGTCCGTGGAGTGGGACAAGGAGACCGGGCGGATCACGATGGACCCGGCCGGGGTGAAGTCGGCCCTGACCGCCGAGATCGACGCCCATGCCGGCGACTCGCGCATCCCGATCCTCTTCTGCGGCCCGCTCATGCACGCGATCGGGGAGGCCTTCATCCCCGACCTCGGCGGCTGCAAGATCGGCGACCGCCCGATCGACTACCACCTGGCCGTGCTGCGCAACTTCGGCGCCGTCGTGGACAAGCGCCCGGGCGGCATCTCCATCTCCGCCCCCAAGGGCCTGCACGGCGCCAAGCTCGAGCTGCCGTACCCCTCCGTCGGCGCCACCGAGCAGGTGCTGCTGACCGCCGTGAAGGCCGAGGGCATCACCGAGCTCAAGGGCGCCGCCGTCGAGCCGGAGATCCACGACCTCATCGCCGTCCTGCAGAAGATGGGCGCGATCATCACCGTGCAGACGGACCGCACCATCCGCATCGAGGGCGTGAGCGAGATGCGCGGCTACAACCACATCGCGCTGCCCGACCGCAACGAGTCCGCCTCGTGGGCCTCCGCCGCCCTGGCCACCCGCGGGGACATCTACGTCCGCGGCGCCGAGCAGCGCGACCTGACGGCGTTCCTGAACACCTACCGCAAGATCGGCGGCGAGTTCGACGTCGTCGACGACGGCATCCGGTTCTGGCACGCCGGCGGCGATCTCAACCCGCTCGTGCTCGAGACGGATGTGCACCCCGGCTTCATGACCGACTGGCAGCAGCCCCTCGTGGTGGCGCTGACCCAGGCCAAGGGGGTCTCCATCGTGCACGAGACCGTGTACGAGAACCGCTTCGGCTTCACCGACGCCCTCGTGCGGATGGGCGCCTCCATCCAGCTGCACCGCGAGTGCCTCGGCTCCGTGCCGTGCCGCTTCGGTCAGCGCAACTTCCTGCACTCGGCCGTGATCTCCGGCCCGACGCCGCTGCACGGCGTCGAGTTCGACATCCCGGACCTGCGCGGCGGCTTCTCCCACCTGATCGCCGCCCTCACCGCCGAGGGCACCTCCACGGCGACGGGCCTGGAGATCATCAACCGCGGCTACGAGCACTTCATGGCGAAGCTCGAGGGCCTCGGCGCCGACGTCGAGCTGACCGAACGCGACCGGTGAGCGGCGTGGACGCGCAGAGCCCTGCCGCCGCGGGGGGTCGTCCGACGCGTGCCGCGCGGGCCCCCTACGTGATCCCGGGGGTGATCGTGCGACCGGCGATGCGTGCCCTCGTCCGCCAGGTGTGGGAGGGGACCGAGCACCTGCCCGAGACCGGCGCGATCCTCGCCGTCAACCACATCTCGGAGGTGGACCCGCTCTCCGTGGCCCACATGGTCTACAACCAGGGCCTGCTGCCGACCTTCCTCGCCAAGGCCGAGCTCTGGAAGGTGCCCGTGCTCAAGCAGGTCCTCGAGGCCACCCGCATGATCCCGGTCGAGCGCACCCGCGACGGCGGTCGCTCGCTCGCCGCCGCCCGCGAGGCCGTCGCCACGGGCCGGGCGATCATCGTGTACCCGGAGGGCACCGTCACCCGCGATCCCGACGGCTGGCCGATGGCCGCGCGCAACGGGGCCGTGCGCCTGGCCTTGCAGACCGGCGCCCCGCTCATCCCCGTCGGTCAGTGGGGCATCCAGGAGCTGCTGCCGTACGGCGGCCGCTCCCTCCGCGTCCTCCCGCGCAAGACCGCCCGGATCCGGGTCGGCGCGCCCGTCGACCTCGCGGACCTGCGGGACCGCCCCGTGACGGCGGCGACCCTGCGTGAGGGCACCGGCCGCATGATGGCCGCGATCACCGACCTGGTCGCCGAGCTGCGCGGAGAACCGGCCCCGGAGGGCCGCTGGGACCCCACGACCGGAGCGCGGGTGACCGGGGCATGAGCGATCCGCGCACCGTCGCCGTCCTCGGGGCCGGCAGCTGGGGGTCGGCCTTCGCCCGCGTCCTGGGCCTGAGCACCAGCCCCGAGTCTGCCCGCGCGTCCGAGATCGTGATGTGGTCCCGGCGGGCCGAGGTCGCCGAGGCCATCACCGAGCGACACGAGAACCCCGAGTACCTGCCCGGCATCACCCTGCCCACCTGCGTGCGCGCCGTCACCGACGCCGCCGAGGCGGTCCGGGGCGCCGGCGTCGTGGTGGTGGCCGTGCCCGCGCAGCACGTGCGCGAGACCCTGCGCACCGTGCGCGCCGACCTGGCCCCGGACGCCGTCGTGGTCTCCCTCGTCAAGGGCCTCGAGCGCGGCACCGACGCGCGGATGTCGCAGGTCTGCGCGGAGGAGCTGGGCCTCAGCCCGGACCGGTTCGCGGTGGTCTCCGGACCCAACCTCGCCCTTGAGATCGCGCGCGGCGAGCCCACCGCCACGGTGGTCGCCTCGGCCTCGCGCGCGACGGCGGAGCGCATCGCCGCCCTCACGGCCGGCCGGACCTTCCGGCCCTACACGAACACGGACGTCGTGGGCGTGGAGATCGGCGGCGTGGTGAAGAACGTCATCGCGCTCGCCGTGGGCATCTGCGACGGGCAGGGGCTGGGGGACAACTCCAAGGCCTCCGTCATCACCCGGGGCCTGGCCGAGACCACCCGGCTGGCCGTCGCGCTCGGCGGCGACCCGGCCACCATGGCCGGGCTCGCCGGCCTGGGCGACCTCGTCGCCACGTGCGCCTCGCCCCTCTCCCGCAACCGCACGGCCGGCCGCCACATCGGCACCGGCCTCAGCGCGGAGGAGGCGGTGGCCGCCATGAGCCAGACGGCCGAGGGCATCAAGTCCGTCTCCGCCATCGTGCACGCCGCCCGCGCCCACGGTGTGGAGATGCCCATCAGCGAGCTGATGGACCGGGTGGTCGCCGGGGACGTGGCCGTGGACCGCCTCGCCGAGCTGCTGCTCGCCCGTGACCTGAAGTCGGAAGGACGCACCGCATGACCGCCACCCCCGCCCCGAAGGCCGCCGCCGGCGCGCGTCCCCGCGTGCTCCTGCTCTTCGGCGGCCGCTCGAGCGAGCACCCCATCAGCTGCGTGACCGCGGCGGGCGTGCTGCACGCGGCCGACCGTCAGCGCTGGGACGTCGTGCCGGTGGGTGTGGCCCGCTCCGGCCTGTGGTCGCACGACGAGCTGGACGTGGCCTCGTTCCGCCTGGACGGCGATGCCCTGCCGGAGGTGCCGGAGCCCGAGGCCCCGGTGAGCCTGCGCGCCCTGCCGGACGGCGCCGTCGAGCTGACCGCGGCCGACGGCTCCTCGCTGGGCCCGGTGGACGTCGTGTTCCCGCTGCTGCACGGCCCCTGGGGCGAGGACGGCACCCTCCAGGGCATGTTCGAGTCGCTGGGTCTGCCCTACGTGGGCTGCGGCGTGCTCGCCTCCGCGGTCGGCATGGACAAGCACTTCATGAAGGTCGCCTTCCAGGCCGCCGGCCTCGAGGTCGGCCCGTGGGAGACCATCACCGCCCGCGACTGGGCGCGCGATCCGGAGGCGGCCCTCGCCCGCGCCGGTGCGCTCTCCTACCCGCTTTTCGTCAAGCCCGCCCGCGCCGGCTCGTCCTTCGGCATCACCCGCGTCACCGAGCCCGCGGGTCTGCGCGCCGCCGTCGAGGAGGCCCGTCGCTTCGACCCCAAGGTCGTGGTGGAGGCGGGCATCGTCGGCCGCGAGATCGAGTGCGCCGTCCTCGACGGGCACGGCTCCGCGGCCCCGCGTGCCTCGCTGCCGGGGGAGATCGTCGTGGCCCACGACGAGGGTGAGACGCAGTTCTACGACTTCGAGTCGAAGTACCAGGACACCGGCTCCACCCAGCTGTCCTGCCCGGCCGAGCTGCCGGAGGAGGAGATCGAGCGGCTGCGGGCCCTGGCGATCCGCGCCTTCGAGGCCGTGGACGGATCCGGCCTGGGCCGCTGCGACTTCTTCTTCACCCCGGACGGGCGCTGGGTGGTCAACGAGATCAACACCATGCCGGGCTTCACGCCCATCAGCATGTACCCGGCCATGTGGGAGCGGACGGGCCTGTCCTACGACGATCTGATCTCGGAGCTGCTGGACCTCGCCCTCGAGCGGGGCGTCGGCCTGCACTGATGCGGCCCGCGGCCGGCCCGCGCCGGTCTCAGCCGACGGGTGTGGCGTCCTGCACGCTGACGCAGCCGCCGCTGGACTCGATCTGCGCGACCGCCGAGGACAGGCCCACCATCACGGTGTCCGAGCTGGCCTGGTCCTTGCCGAACAGCACCTCCACGGCCGGGTCGCGGCCGTAGGTGGTGATCCGCCAGTTCTCGTCCTCGTCCCGGATGACCCAGTCGATCCCGTCCACGGAGATGCAGCGGTCCGTGGTGGGGCCGGGGACCTCGGCGCCGCAGCGCAGGACGACGGCGGCCGGGTCACCCCACACGGCCGTCGCCTGGCTGTCGGTGGGGCGCAGGTCGAGGTCGCCCAGGGCGTCGGGCATGGCCACCATGGCCGGGGCACACGCCGGGTCAGCGGCGTGGGGCGCGGCCTCCACCGTGGCCACCCGTCCGGTGCAGGCCGTGGCGCCGAGGGCGATCGCGGTCAGGAGGGGCACGAGACGACGCAGACGGCGGGATTCCATCCGCCCAGGATACGTGCGGCGCCGGGACCCGCGGGGGCCCGTGCCCTAGCATGGGCGGGACCGTTCCCGTCCCCGCCTCAGGAGCCCACGTGAGCAGCACCGCGGACCCCCGCCCCCGCCCCCCGCAGGAGGACGTCGCCGTCGGGCGGCGCCGTCGTCGTCGCCGCCCGTGGCTGATCGCCCTGGCGGTGGTGCTCGTGGCGCTGCTGGCCGTGGGCATCGCGGCGGCGGTGTACGTCGGCGGGATCGCCCGGATCATCGACCAGGACACCCAGCGCTTCGACGGCGGCGCGTTCCCCGCCGAGTCGGGCCGCCCGGGCGCCGCGGGGGCGTCCGCCCAGCAGCCCACCGCGCCGCCGCCCGGCATGGACGCGGACCAGGCCGCCGAAGGCGCCCAGGGCCCCGTCGCCCCGGACGCGGACGAGAAGGCGGACGAGCAGGCCCTCGACGTGCTGCTCGTCGGCGAGGACGCGGGCGCGGAGGGCCGTGACTCCGCCGGCCGGTCGGACACCCTCATGTGGGTCCACGTGCCCGGGGACCGCAGCGAGATCCAGGTCATGTCCATCATGCGCGACATGTGGGTGCCGATCCCGGGACACGGGGACCACAAGGTCAACGCCGCCTACCAGTACGGCGGCATCCCGCTGACGGTGGCCACCGCGGAGAACATGTTCCAGGCACGCGTGGACCACGTGATCGCCGTGGACCTCGCCGGCTTCAAGGGCCTCGTGGACGCCCTGGGCGGCGTCAGCGTGGACAACCCCAGCGCCTTCGTCTCGACCGGCGGCATCGACTTCCCCGCGGGCACCGTGCAGATGGACGGGGACAAGGCCCTGGCCTACGCGCGGGAGCGGTACAACCTGCCGCGCAGCGACTTCGACCGTGTGGAGAACCAGCAGCGCCTGGTCAAGGCCATCGTGGCCGCGTTCCTCTCCCGCGACACCCTCTCGGACCCGAGCCGCGTGCAGGCCGCCGTCGAGGAGTTCGCCCCCTTCCTGACCCTCGACGACGAGCTCGACTCCGGCACCCTCGCGAACCTGGCGTGGTCCCTGCGCGATGCGCGCGACGCCCCGATCGTGACCAGCACGGTGCCGTCCGTGGGCGTGGGCTACACGGACACCGGCGAGGACGTCGTGTGGCCGGACTGGGAGGCGATCGCCCGCCTGGGCAAGGGCATCCGCACCGGCACCCTGGGGGAGGCCGTCACGCAGTGAGCACGCCGCCCCGGCCGTCGTTGGTACGGCACTGGCTCGCGCTCGCGGAGGAGCTCGTGGGCCGGGCCGCGCCGCGGCTCGACGCCCTGAACCTCTTCCCGGTCCCGGACGCGGACACGGGCACGAACATGCTCGCCACGCTGACGGCGGCCCGCGCCGCGGCCGACGCCTGCCCCGCACAGGACGACGTCGGCGCCGTGCTCGCGCACGCGGGCGCGGCCGCGCTGGACTCGGCCCGAGGCAACTCGGGCATGCTGCTGGCGGTCAGCCTGGCGGGGATGGCCGAGCCCCTGCGCGGCCGGGAGCGCGTCGACGCGTTCGCCCTGGCGGCGGCATTCGGGGCCGCCGACCGGGCCGCCCGGCAGGCCCTGTCGGATCCGCGCGAGGGGACGATCCTCACGGTGCTCTCCGCGGCCGCCCGCAGCCTTGCGCGCTCGTCCACCCAGGCTCCCGACACGCCCGCGGTGGCCGGGGACGCGGACCCGGCCGTGCGCCTCGGCCCGGCCGTGACCGTCATGCTGGCCGACTGCGTGCAGGCCGTGGAGGAGACCGAGTCGTTGCTCGCCCCGCTGACCCGGGCGCACGTCGTGGACGCCGGCGCCGTCGGGCTGCTCTGGGTGTTCGAGGCGCTGCGCTCCGTCGTGACGGGCACGCCCGTGGACGAGGAGCTGGCCACCGCCCTCCCCGGCTACGTCGAGGGCGCCCAGGCCGCGGAGGGCGAGCACGCCGCCGAGGCGGAGGCGCCGATCGAGGGGGCCGTCGAGGTGATGGGCACCCTGACGCTCACCCCGCTCGCCGTGGCCGGGCTGCGCCGACGGCTGGCCGACGTGGGGGACGCCGTGATCCTGGCCCCCCTCGGCACCGCCCGTGACGGGCAGGGCCGGGTCCCGTGGCGGGTCCACGTGCACGTGCCCCGCGCCGAGGACGCGATCGGCCCCCTGCGGGCCGCCGGCGACGTCGAGGGCCTGACCGTCACCGACCTGGCCGGGCCGTCGCACGGCGACGACGCCGCACCGGACGGGTGCCATGGCCGCTGAGGCCCCCGTCACCGACCTGCCCCTGTCCGAGGTGCTGGGCGGGAAGCTGCCCGCCCGCCTGGAGAAGGAGCTCGGGCTGACCACGGTCGGGGACCTGCTGGACCACGTGCCGCGCCGCTGGATCGAGCGCGGCGAGCTCACCCCCATCGCCGCGCTGCCCTACGACGCCGAGGTGACCGTCGTCGCCGTCGTGGAGTCGGTGACCACGCGGCGCATGCACAGCCGGCCCGGGTTCATCGTGGACGTCACCGTCGCGGACCCGTCCGTGGCCGGCGTGCCGGGGGCGAGCCTGTCCATGGCCTTCTTCAACGGCCACGACGCCCGCCGCCGCCTCGCCCCCGGGATGACCGCCATGTTCCAGGGCCGCACGACCGAGTACCGCGGCCGGATCACGCTGAACAACCCGGACTTCGCCCTCCTGGACGACGACGTCGCCCCGGGGGAGGTCGAAGTGCGACCGGTCCCGCTCTACCGGGCCACGGGGAAGCTGCCGTCGTGGACGGTCCGCTCCGCCGTCGCCCGGGTGCTCGAGACCGTCGACCTGGGACGGATCCCCGAGCTGCTCACCGAGCGGATCCGCGCGGAGGCCGCCGCGGCGCTCGACCTGGACGCGCCGCTGCCGGGCACCGCCCAGGCGTACCGGGACCTGCACGCCCCGCACGACATCGCCGCCACCGGCCCGGCGCGGACCGCGCTCGCCCTGCGTGAGGCGTTGCTCGTCCAGGCTGCGCTCGCCTGGCGCCGGGACCGGGAGCGGGCGGTGCCCGCCGTGCCCCGCCCGCCGCGGCCCGGGGGCCTGCTCGAGGCCCTGGACGCCCGACTGCCGTTCGCGCTCACGCCCGGCCAGGTGGCGGTGGGGGAGCAGCTGTCCGCCGAGCTGGCCCGGGAGGCCCCGATGAGCCGGCTGCTGCAGGGGGACGTGGGCGCGGGCAAGACGCTCGTGGCCCTGCGGGCGATGCTGCAGGTCGTGGACGCCGGCGGCCAGGCCGCCCTGGTGGCGCCCACCGAGGTGCTCGCCGCGCAGCACCACCGTGCCCTGCTGCGCCTGATGGGCCCGCTTGCGGAGGCCGGCACCCTCGGGGCCGGCGACGGCCCGGCCACGAGGGTCGTGCTGGTCACCGGCTCGCTCAAGACCGCCGCGCGCCGGGAGGCGCTGCTGGCCCTGGCCTCCGGCGAGGCCGGGATCGCCGTCGGGACGCACGCGCTGCTCTCCGAGAAGGTGGGCTTCGCCGAGCTGGCCCTGGCCGTCGTCGACGAGCAGCACCGCTTCGGCGTGGACCAGCGCGAGGCCCTGCGGCGGGCCAATCCCGGCACGCACCTGCTCGTCATGTCCGCCACGCCCATCCCGCGCTCCGTGGCGATGACGGTGTTCGGCGACCTGGACCTGTCGGTGCTCGAGGGGCTGCCGTCGGGGCGTCAGCCGGTCACCACGCACGTGGCGCGGATGGCCCACGGCCCGCGCGTGATCGGCCGGGTGTGGGAGCTGATCGCCGAGCACGTGGCGGCCGGCCACCAGGCGTTCGTGGTGTGCCCGCGCATCGACCCCGACGACGCCGACCCGGGTCACGCCAACGTGGAGGAGATGACACCCCGGCTGCGGGGTCTCCCGGCGCTGGCGGGGCTGCGGATCGACGCCGTGCACGGGCGCATGGACCAGGCCGAGCAGGACGCGGCGATGCAGGCCTTCGCGCGCGGGGAGACGGACGTGCTCGTGGCGACCACCGTCGTGGAGGTGGGCGTGGACGTGCCCAACGCGACGGTCATGGCGATCCTCGACGCCGACGACTTCGGCCTGTCCACCCTGCACCAGCTGCGCGGCCGCGTGGGCCGCGGGCCCGGGGCGGCGGTCTGCCTGCTGGCCACGCGCCTGCCGGACGGGCACCCGTCGCTGCGCCGGCTCGAGGTCCTGGCCCAGGAGCAGGACGGCATGCGCATCGCGCAGGAGGACCTCGCCCAGCGCGGCGTCGGCGACGTGCTCGGCGCCGCCCAGTCCGGGCTGGCCTCGGGGCTGCACCACGTGGACGTCATCGCCGACGCCCCGCTGATCGCCGTGGCCGCCGACGCCGTCGCGCAGGTCATGGCGGCCGGCCCCGGGCTCTCCGCCCACCCGGCACTCGCCGCCGAGGTGGCCCGCTGGGAGGCCGAGCACCTCACCGCCGCCGACTACCTCGAGAAGGGCTGAGCCATGTCCCGCATCATCGCCGGCGCGGCCGCCGGGCGTCCCCTGACCGCCGTCCCCGGCACCGGCACGCGCCCCACCACGGACCGCACCAAGGAGGCCCTGTTCTCCTGGCTCGAGGCCCGCGACTGGCTGGACGGGACGGCCGTGCTCGACCTCTACGCCGGCTCCGGCGCCCTGGGGTGCGAGGCCGCCAGCCGCGGAGCGGCATCGGTGTTGCTGGTCGAGCGGGACCGGAAGGCCGTGACCGCGTGCCGCGCGAACGCCGCGCTGGTCAACCGGGCGCGCGGGGCCGACGTCGTGCGCGTGCGCGCCGGGAGCGTGGAGCAGGCGCTCGCGGCGGAGGCCGCGCCCGTGGACCTGATCCTGGCCGACCCGCCGTACCCGGTGGCCGGCCCGCCGCTCGAGGCGGTGGTGGAGGCGGCGGCCGGGCGGCTCGCCCCGGGCGGGCTGCTCGTGCTCGAGCGGGCGGCCCGGGACGCGGCGCCGCGCCGGCCGCGCGGCCTCGAGGAGGTCGAGGTGCGCGTCTACGGCGAGACCGCCCTGTACCTCTGGCAGGACGAGCGCTGACCCCGCCCACCCGCTTTCGTTCGGGAAACGGCGGCGTCTCGGCCCGTTCCCACTGGGGAGACGGGAGGGCAGAACGGACTGGGCTCAGCACGGAACCGCGAGCACGGCGGCCGCCGTTTCCCGAACGAAAATGCTCGGGGGACCGCCGTTTCCCGAACGAAAGTGCTCCGAGGGCCGCCGTTTCGTCAACGAAAGCGTCGGGGGTCAGGCCGCGCGCAGCCGCGGGGCCGCATCGGCCAGGCGGCGCATCGCCTCGTCGATCGCATCGGGAGACTTGCAGAACGCCAGCCGCAGCCACGACCGCAGGTGGCCTCCGTCCGGGCGGCAGAGCGCGCCCACAGGGATGCCCGTGACGCCGGCCTCACGCGTCCACCGCACCGCGGCCTCGGCCGCGTCCGTCACACCCCACGGGGCCAGGTCCACGACGACGAAGTAGCCCGCCGCCGGGACGACCGGGTCCAGGCCCGCCTCCCGCAGGCCCGCCACGAGCCGATCCCGGGCGTCGCGGTACCGCTCGCGCTGGCCGGCGAGGTGCCGTTCGGCGTCGTCGGTGGGCAGATAGGCACCCAGCGCGCGCTGGAAGGCGGGGCCGGAGGAGTAGGTGAGGAACTGCTTGACGGCGCGCGCGGCCCCGACGAGCTCGGCCGGGCCGGTCAGCCAGCCGACCTTCCAGCCGGTGACCGCGAACGCCTTGCCCGCGCTGGAGACCGTCAGGGCGATGTCCTCCGCGCCCGCGACCGAGCGCAGGCTGACGTGCTCGCCCTCGTAGACGAGGTGGTCGTAGACCTCGTCCGAGAGGATCAGCACGCCCCGGGGCCGGCACAGGGCCACGAGCTCCTCGAGCAGCTCCCGCGGATAGACCGCGCCCGTGGGGTTGTGCGGCGTGTTCACGATGAGCAGGCGCGTGCGGTCGGTGATCGCGTCCGCCACCCGTGCCGGGTCCGGCAGGAAGTCCGGGGCCTCCACCGGCACGCTCACGTGTCGGCCGCCGGCCAGGGCGATCGTGGCGGCGTGCGAGTCGTAGAACGGCTCGACCGTGATGACCTCGTCGCCCGGGCGCACGAACGCCAGGACCGTCGCGGCGATGCCCTCGGTCGCGCCCGTGGTGATCATGACCTGCGTGGCGGGGTCCTCCGTCACGCCCCAGTGGCGCCGGCGGTGCTCCGCGACGGCCTGCCGCAGCGCGGGGTCGCCCGTGCCGGGGGCGTACTGGTTGGGGCCGGCCAGCACGGCGTCGGCCGCCAGGCGCAGCAGCGCGTCGGGGCCGTCGGCGTCGGGGAATCCCTGGCCGAGGTTCACGGCCCCGTGCTCGGCGGCGAGGCCCGTCATCGTCTCGAACACGGTGGGCACGGGGCCGGCGTCGCCGAGCAGGCCCGCGGCCGCCGCCGTGCGTCGCCACGGCGCGTCCACGTCGACGTCGTGCCGTGCTGATCCGGGGGTGTCCTGCGTTCCGTCCATGGCCGCACTGTACCCATCGCGGCGGACCGCACACGGCGGCGCGCGCCGCGTCCGTCACGACCGCGACGCGCCGGAGCCGGACCGGACGGGCGTCCGTCGCCGCTCGGCGCGGCCCCCGCTAGGCTGGCACCCATGCGTCGTGCCGTCTGCCCTGGTTCGTTCGATCCCCTCCACAAGGGGCACGTCGAGGTGATCGCGCGAGCCGCGAACCTCTTCGAGGAGGTGGTGGTCGCCGTGTCCTCCAACCCGGCCAAGACGTACCGCTTCAGCGTGGACGAGCGCATCGCCATGATCGAGGCGACGGTGTCCTCCCTCGCCGGTGTCGTGGTCCGGCCCATGGGCCCGGGCCTGCTGGCCGAGTTCTGCCGGCAGATCGGCGCGGACGCGATCGTCAAGGGGCTGCGCGGCGGCGCCGACCTCGAGTTCGAGGCCCCGATGGCCGCGATGAACCGCCACCTCACCGGGGTCGAGACGGTCTACCTCCCGGCCGACACCCGGTACACCCACGTGTCCTCCTCGCTCATCAAGGAGGTCCACGGACTCGGCGGCGACGTCGCCGAGTTCGTCCCGGCCGCGGTCCTGCGCGGCCTCGACGGCGGGGCCTGA
>NZ_LOSQ01000027.1:0-55310 GCF_001595485.1 Micrococcus sp. CH7 | reverse complement strand
CGTCCCACCGCATCCACCGCAGGAGAACCGCCGATGACCGTCCCGCCCCCCTCCCGCCCCCGCACCCGCAAGGCCGTCATCCCGGCCGCCGGCCTGGGCACCCGCTTCCTGCCGGCCACCAAGGCCATGCCGAAGGAGATGCTGCCGGTGGTGGACCGGCCGGCCATCGAGTATGTGGTGACGGAGGCCCGGCGTGCGGGCCTCGCCGACGTGCTGATGATCACGGGCCGGAACAAGCGGGCCCTCGAGGACCACTTCGACCGCCATCCCGCGCTGGAGGCCGCGTTGGAGCACAAGGGCGACACCACGCGGCTCGCGCAGATCCACGAGTCGGACCTGGTGGGGGACATCCACTACGTCCGTCAGGGCGAGGCCCTCGGGCTCGGCCACGCGGTGAACTGCGCACGCCGCCACGTCGGCGAGGAGCCGTTCGCGGTCCTGCTGGGCGATGACATCATCGGCGACGGCGAGGCGCTGCTCGAGCGCATGATCGACGTGCAGCAGCGCCTCGGCGGCTCCGTGATCGCCCTCATGGAGGTCCCGGAGGAGGCCGTCTCGGCCTACGGTGTGGCCGCGGTGGAGGCCGTGCCGGGGGAGGGCGACGACGTCGTCCGCGTCACCGACCTCGTGGAGAAGCCGGCCCGCGAGGACGCCCCCTCCACCCTCGCGATCATCGGCCGCTACGTGCTGGTCCCGCAGGTGTTCGACGTGCTGGACGAGACCCCGCCCGGCCGCGGCGGGGAGATCCAGCTCACCGACGCGCTGCAGAGGCTGGCCACGGAGGACGGCGAAGGCCGCGGCGTGCACGCCGTCGTCTTCGACGGCCGCCGCTACGACACGGGGGACAAGCTCGGCTACCTGCAGGCGGTCATCGAGTTCGGGACGCGGCATGAGGACCTCGGGGCCGACCTGCGGGCCTGGCTCCGGGAGTTCACCGCCGGGCTCTGAGCCGGGCCGGCGACGCGCGGGCCGCGGCCGGCTTTGGCCGAGGCGGACCCACCCGGTAGGATGGGCTGTCGGTCCGTCGTGGCTGGACCCGTGTCCAGGCCGCATCGCACCCCCGCAGAGGGCGTGCGGACGGGCCGTGTACCCCCGCCGTCCCACCCGCCGAGAGGAGCGACCATGGACAGCATCCAGCACCACGGCGCCGACTCGCCGTGGGTGATCCCCGTGCGCGATCTGACGCGCGGGGCCGGAGTCCAGCGCGAGCTGACGGCCGAGTGGCCCGCCCCTGCGGGCGTCTCCACGCCGCTGTTGGGGATCCCCGAGGGGGACCCCGTCGAACTGGACCTGCGTCTGGAGTCGGTGCACGAGGGCGTCCTCGTCACCGGCACCGCGGACGCGACCCTGAAGGGCGAGTGCGGCCGTTGCCTGCGCCCGCTGCACGAGGGGATCACCGTGGACCTGCAGGAGCTGTACCTCACCGGCACGTCCGAGGACGACGCCGGCGAGCAGCCGCTCGTGGTGCGCGAGACCGTGGACCTGGAACCCGTGTTCCGGGACGCCGTGGTCATCGCCCTCCCGTTCCAGCCGCTGTGCCGGCCGGACTGCGAGGGCCTGTGCGCCGACTGCGGCATCCGCCTCGAGGACGCGCCCGAGGGGCACGCCCACGAGCGCGTGGACCCGCGCTGGGCCGCCCTGGCCCACCTCGCGGGCACCTCAGAGACCTCCATCACCGAGACAGAAGAGAGATAGTCGTGGCAGTCCCGAAGCGGAAGATGTCCCGTGCCAACACCCGTGCCCGCCGGTCGCAGTGGAAGGCCACCGCGCCCGCCCTGGTGAAGTCCGTCGAGAACGGTCGCGTCTCCTACCGCCTGCCCCACCAGGCCAAGCTGAAGACCGACGCCGCCGGCACCCCCCTGTTCTTCGAGTACAAGGGCCGCAAGGTCGCCGACGCCTGAGATGGCGTCCCCGTCGGCTCGTCGCGGGCCTGAGCCCGCGCCCGAGCCAGAAGAGCTGTTCGAGCGTCTCGGCGTGCACATCACCGCCGGGACGCTCGAACGCGCTCTGACGCACCGCTCGTTCGCCTACGAGCAGGGCGGGCTGCCCACCAACGAGCGCCTCGAGTTCCTCGGGGACTCGGTGCTGGGCTACGTGGTCACCGACCACATCTTCACGGTGTACCCGGACCTGGCCGAGGGCGACCTCGCCCGCCGCCGGGCCGCCGTCGTGTCCACGCGTGCCCTGGCGAAGGTGGCGCGCCGGATCGGCATCGGCCCGTTCGTGCGCCTGGGCACGGGGGAGCGCCGCACCGGCGGGGCGGACAAGGACTCGATCCTCGCCGACACCCTCGAGGCGCTCATCGGCGCCGTCTACGTGGACCACGGGGCCGTGGCCGCGGCCGCCCTCGTGCACCGCCACGTGGTGCCGCTGCTGGACGAGCCGGACCTGCTGCGCGAGAGCACCGACTGGAAGACGGTCGTGGCCGAGGCCGCCAGCCGCCACGGTCTCGGCGCCGTCCGCTACGCGATCGAGGGTCAGGGCCCCGCGCACGACCCCCGCTACCGGGCCACCCTCGTCGTCGGCGAGCGCGAGTACGGCTCCGCCGTCGCCAGCTCCAAGAAGCAGGCCGAGCGGGACGCCGCGGCCGCCTCCTGGCCCGCCCTCGAAGCGGGCCTGCCGGCCGCGGGGCGCTGAGCCCGTGCCGGAGCTGCCCGAGGCCGAGGTCGTCCGGCGCGGCCTGGCCCGGTGGGCCACGGACGCCGTCGCCGCGGAGCTCGAGGTCCTCGACCCCCGCTCGCTGCGTCGCAGCCCCGGTGGTGCGGACGCCCTCCGGGAGCGGCTGCGAGGCGCCCGACTGGCCGAGCCGGCTCGCCGCGGCAAGTTCCTCTGGCTGCCCCTGGCCGAGGGCGACGACGCCGTCGTCGTGCACCTGGGGATGAGCGGGCAGATCCTCGTGGACGGACCGGGGGCCGCCGACCAGCGACACCTGCGCCTGCGCCTGCCCGTCACCGCCGCGGACGGGTCCGCCCGCGAGCTGCGGTTCGTGGACCAGCGGATCTTCGGCGGCTGGTGGCTCGACGCGCTGCGGCCCGACGACGCCGCCGGCGGCGAGCGGATCCCCACCACGGCCGCCCACATCGCCCTGGACCCGCTGCACCCGCTGTTCGACCCCGTGGCCGTGCACGCGCGCCTGGCACGGCGCCGCTCCACCCTCAAGCGCGCGCTGCTGGACCAGTCGCTGGTCTCCGGGATCGGCAACATCTACGCGGACGAGGCCCTGTGGGGCGCCCGCCTGCACCCCGAGCGGCCGACCGAGCGCATGCGCCGGGCTGACACGCTGCGCCTCCTGGCGGCCGTCCAGGACGTGATGCGCCGGGCCCTGGAGGTGGGGGGCACGAGCTTCGACGCGCTCTACGTCAACGTGGACGGGCGATCGGGCTACTTCGCCCGCTCCCTGGCGGCCTACGGGCGCACCGGGCAGCCGTGTCGCCGCTGCGCCGCCGAGGGGGTCGACTCCCGCATCGTGCGCGAGCCGTTCATGAACCGTGCGAGCCACCTGTGCCCGCGCTGCCAGCCCAGGCCGCGCCGTCGCCGGGCCGCGGTGGCCGACGCCTGACGGGGCGTCCGTAGACTGGGCTGACCCCCGACCTCGAGCAGGAGACACGAGTGAGCCATCCCCCGGCCGCGTCCTGGACGCCCGAGCCCCTGCCGCGTCCCGAGTCCCCGCGCGACGACGCCTCGTCGGTCGCGCGGCGCCGCCGGCGCTGGCCGTGGGTCGTCGGCGTGCTCGCCGTCCTGCTCGCGGCGCTGCTCGGTCTGGGCGCCTGGTACGCGGGCTCGCTCGGGCGCACCTTCGACGACCACCGGCAGACGGTGGACGTGGGGGCGCTCGAGCAGGCGGCCGGCAACGGCCCGCTGAACGTGCTCGTCCTGGGCTCCGACTCCCGCGAGGGCGAGGGCGAGCAGGACATGGGCCAGCGCTCGGACACCATGATGCTCGTGCACATCCCCGCGGACCGACGCCAGGTCTACGTCATGTCCGTGCTGCGGGATTCGTGGGTCACCGTGCCCGGCCACGGTGAGGCGAAGATCAACTCGGCCTTCGACACGGGCGGCTACGCGCTCGCCGTGGACACGGTGGAGCTGCTGCTGGGAGTGCCGATCCACCACGTCCTCGAGGTCGACTTCCAGGGCTTCCGGGGCGTGACGAATGCGCTGGGCGGCGTCGAGGTCTGCAACCCGCAGGCCTTCTCCTCCGGTCAGGCCAACCCCTCGTACTACCCGCGCGGACACATCCTGCTGCAGGACACCGCCGCCCTGCGCTACGTGCGCGAACGGCACGCCTTCGACGACGGCGACGTCACCCGCGTGAAGAACCAGCAGCGCTACCTGGCCGGGGCGATGGACCGCTTCCTCAGCCCGGAGATCCTGGGCAATCCCGCCCGCACCACCGAGGTCGTCGCCACGTTCTCCGACCACCTCGGTGTGGACGAGGGGCTCACGTCCGGCGTGATCGCCTCGCTCGCGTGGCAGCTGCGCGACGTCCGCGGCGAGGACGTCGAGATGTTCACGGTGCCGCGCAAGGGCTTCGCGGAGGGCCCGAACGGCGACGCCATCGTCGAGCTCGACGAGGACAAGCTGGCGGACCTGCGCTCCGCCCTCGCCGACGACGACGTCCAGCGCTACGTCGACGAGCACGAGCCCACGAAGGAGAAGAAGGCCCAGGCCGCCGGCGGTCCCGCCCCCGTGCTGACCCTGCTGACCGGCACCACGCCCGCACCCGCCCTCGGGGAGGACCCCTGTGACGACTGAGCCGCGCCGCCCCCGCCTCCTGCTGGTCTCCCACTCCTACCGGCCCGAGCGCACCCCGCCCGCGCGTCGCTGGGGCGCGGTCGTGGCGGCGCTGCGGTCGGCGGGCTGGGACGTCGACGTCGTCGCGCCCGGGGGGGTGCGCCCCTTCGCCGGGCCCGACGGCGAACGTGTCCTGCCCACGCCTCGCCTGCCCCTGGGGGAGGCCGGCCGCAACGGTCGTTTCGCCGAGGCGGTGGTGCACGCGCTGCTCGCCATCCCGCGCGGGATGGCCACCCGACGCCCGGACGTGGTGGTGGCCACCGTGCCCGCCCTGCCCGTGGTGGTGCCCGGCGTCGTGCTCTCCCGTCTCTGGCGCCGTCCCCTCGTGCTGGAGATGCGCGACGCCTGGCCGGATCTCGCCCACGAGGCCGGGGTCCACCAGGGCCTGCTGGGCGCCGCAATGGAACGCGTCGTGACCGGCGGCCAGCGCGCGGCCCGACTCGTGGTGACCGTCACGGACGGCTTCGCGGAGACGCTGCGCGGGCGCGGGGTCGAGCGTGCCGAGACCTTGTGCAACGGCGTCGAACTCGCAGGCCTGGCGTGGGCACCTGCTCGGAGGCGCGAGCCCGGGGACCTGCACGTCCTCTACCTCGGCAACATGGGTGAGAGCCAGGGGCTCGAACGGCTCATGGAGGCGGCGGCCGAACTCCGCCAGAGCCGGCCAGGGGTGCGGGTCCGGCTCGTCGGCGCCGGCACTCGGCGCGGCGAGCTCGAGGCGCGTAACGCGGAGCTCGGCTCCCCGGCCGAGATCCTTCCTGCCTGCTACGGCGAGGATGCGGCGGCCCAGTACGCCTGGGCGGACACACTCGTCGTGGCGCTGCGGCCTGACTGGCCCAGCTTCCGCCACACGGTGCCGTCGAAGACCTACGAGGTGCTCGCCGTCGGCCGGCACGTCACCGGGATGGTCACCGGCGAGGCGGCCCGCACCCTCGAGGACGCCGGGGGAGCCGACGTCATCGGCCCACGGGTAGCTGACCTCGTCGCGCATCTGACCGCGCTCGCCGACGATCCGGCTCGCACTGATGTGGGGGAGGGCGGCCGCCCGTGGGTCCGACGGCACGCGGACCTGCCGAGCGTCGCCCGGCGTTACGTCCGGCTGCTGGGGCAGCTCGTCCCCGACTACAGGAGACACGCATGACCTCCATCCTCCTCGATTCCGTCCGCGCACTCGGCCACGCGCCACTCGTCCTGCGGACGGTGGTCGACCACCTGCGGGACGACCCGGCGGTCCTGGGCCTGCAGATCAGCCGTCGCCTGCCGCTCGCGGCACGCGTGGGCCTGGGGCGCCTGGCAGAGTCCCTGCCCGCACGCCCCGGCGTGGTCTTAGGCGCCATGGGTCTCGCGGCCGCCGGCCGGCACGTGGACCTCCTCGAGCACGTCGAGGCGGTCCTGCCGTCCGCCGGCGCGCCAGATCGGGTGCGACTGGCGGACGTGCTCACGGCCGCGCAGGAGCCTGACCGGGCCCAAGCCGTCCTCGACGCCGTGCCCGTCGACACGCCGGGCTTGGCCGCCGCAAGGGCCCGCGTGGCCTGGCACCGCGGTGACGTCGAGGCGGCCATCTCCCTGCTCGGCGGCACCGGCCGGGACGGTGTCGTGCGAGCCCGGTTCGCCTCCGAGGTGCGTGCTCTGCGCGGGGGCGCCCTGCCGTTGCCGCGGGCAGACCGGGACCGGGCCGTTGGATATCGGCCCCGCCCGGGCTCGGCACTGTTCGTCCTGACCAACTCCCTGCCCCACACCGGTTCCGGATACGCGCAACGCAGCCACAGCCTCGCGTGCGCGCTGCGGGACGAGGGCTGGCACGTAGAGGCCGTCACCCGGCTCGGTTGGCCGGTCCAGACCGGCGTGCTCACCGCCGCCCGACGCGACATGGTGGACGGCATCGTGTACCACCGCCTCCTGCCCTCGAGCCTGGCCCGGGGATTCGACGGACGGCTGGCTCAGCACGCGCGGATGCTCCTCGATCTGGTCCTCGAGCGCCGCCCGGCGGTCCTGCACACCACCACCCACTGGGTCAACGCCGTGGTGACCCGCGCGGTCGCGGAGGCCGTGGGCGTCCCGTGGGTGTACGAGGTGCGCGGGCAGCTGGCGGACACCTGGGCCTCGACGCGCGGACCCGAGGCGCTGCGCTCCGACCGCTACGCCCTGTTCACGGCCCGCGAGGACGACGCCGTGCGTTCTGCCGACGGCGTCGTGACGCTCGGTGAGCAGATGGCCCGCCGCATCGCCGCGGCCGGCATGGACCGGGACGCCGTCGTGCTCAGCCCTAACGGGGTGGGGGGCGCCTTCCTGGAGGAGCCCGCCCCACGCGAGGATGCTCGCCGCCGTCTCGGGCTGTCCATGGACGACGAGATCGTCGGCACCGTCTCCTCCGTGGTGCCGTACGAGGGACTCGACGACCTTGTGCGTGCCGTCGCCGCGCTCGTCGACGAGAGGCCGCGCCTGCGGCTGGCCGTGGTGGGGGACGGCGTTGCCCTGCCGGCCCTGCGCCGGCTTGCGGCCGACCTGGGGATCGAGGATCGGCTGCTCGCGCCGGGACGGGTGGACCGTTCCCTGGCTCCCGTGTGGCACCAGGCCCTCGACGTCTTCTGCGTGCCTCGCAAGGACACGGGCGTGACCCGGGCGGTGACGCCCATGAAGCCGCTGGAGGCCATGGCCACGTCCCGGCCCGTCCTCGTCTCGGACCTGCCCGCGCTGAGCGAGATCGTCGAGGACGGCGTGACCGGACGGGTGCTGCCGGCCGAGGAACCGGAGGCGTGGGCCGCCGCCCTGGCGGCGCTACTCGACGACCCCGCCGCGGCCCGCGGCCTCGGAGCCAGGGCGCGGGAGTGGGTGCTCGGGCATCGGACCTGGGCGGCGAACGCCCGGCGCTATGACGCCCTCTACCGGCGCCTGGGCGTGACGGCGCCGTCTGCCTGAACTAATCCTTATACTCGACAGAGCATCACGGGGAGTCCGGCCCGCGCCGGATTCTGCCCTTGCCACCGCTTAGACGAACGAGGACCTCTAGATGACGACGCAGATCAAGGACGTGGCCGTGATCGGCCTGGGCTACATCGGGCTGCCGACAGCTGCCATCCTGGCCGAGAACGGCGTGCGTGTGCACGGCGTGGACGTCAGCCAGCGCACCGTGGACGCGGTCAACGCAGGCACCGTGCCCTTCGTGGAGCCGGACCTGGCGGACTTCGTGGAGCGCAACGTCAAGGCCGGTCGACTGTCCGCGTCCCTGAAGACGCCGCAGGCCGACGCGTACATCGTCGCGGTCCCGACGCCCTTCAAGGACGGCCATTCGCCGGACCTCGGCTACATCGAGGCTGCGGCCCGCGGTCTCGCCCCGCAGCTGCGCGGCGGCGAGCTCGTGATCCTGGAGTCCACCTCGCCCCCCGGCGCCACCGAGCACATGGCCGCCGTCATCCGCGAGGCACGGCCGGACCTGGACGGCGTCACCCTGGACTTCGCCCACTGCCCGGAGCGGGTGCTGCCCGGCCGGGTCATGATCGAGCTCGTCACGAACGACCGCATCGTGGGCGGGTCCACGCCGGAGGCCGCGCAGCGCGCCAAGCAGCTGTATGAGGCGTTCTGTCAGGGGGAGATCCTCGTGACGGACTGCGTCACCGCGGAGATGGCCAAGCTGGTCGAGAATTCGTTCCGTGATGTGAACATCGCCTTCGCGAACGAGCTGTCCCTGATCTGCTCCGACCTGGGGATCGACGTGTGGGAGCTCATCGAGCTTGCCAACCACCACCCCCGTGTCAACATCCTCCAGCCGGGCCCCGGCGTGGGCGGCCACTGCATCGCTGTGGACCCGTGGTTCATCGTCGACGCCGCACCGCAGACGGCCCGCATCATCCGTGCGGCCCGCGAGATCAACGACGGCAAGCCGAAGTGGGTCGTGGACCAGGCCAAGGCCGCCGCGTTCGACGTGCAGCAGGCCACCGGCCGTGCCCCCGTGGTGGCCGTCCTCGGTCTGGCATTCAAGCCGAACATCGACGATCTGCGTGAATCGCCTGCCCTGAACATCGCGATCGAGGTGGCGCAGCAGTTCACCGGTTCGCGCATCCTCGTCGTGGAGCCGCACGTGGAGGAGCTGCCCGCTGCGCTGGCCGGCCGTGACAACGTGGAGTTGGTCCCGGCCGAGGACGGCATTCGGGAGGCGGACGTCGTTCTGCTGCTGGTGGACCACGATGCGTTCGCCAGCCTCGGTGCCACCACCGAGGGCAAGAAGGTCATCGACACGCGCGGCCAGTGGCGCTGACACGAACTCGGCACCTGTGGCGGGGCGGTCGGTGACGGCTGCCCCGCCCCGTATGTCCCAGACGGGCAGTACCACGACCAAGGAGGACAACATGCGCCTGCTCGTGACCGGCGGCGCCGGATACATCGGGTCTCACTTCGTCTCCGTAGCACGGCAACAGGGCCGGGCCGACATCGTCGTCGTTGACGACTTCTCGACAGGCCTCAGACAGCGCGTTCCGGCCGATGTCCCCGTGTACACGATCGACCTCGCGAGCGACGCGGCCGTAGCTGCGCTGACCACTCTCCTTAAAGAAGAGTCGATTGACGTCGTCGTTCACTTCGCCGCGAAGAAGGTCGTCGCGGACTCCGTCGTGCAGCCGGAGGATTATTTTCGGTCGAACGTCGGTGCAACTGTAAACGTGCTGGCTGCCATGAGAGCTGCGGGAGCCGCGTCGATGATCTTCTCCTCGTCGGCAGCGGTCTATGGTGAGCCGGACTCGTCGATCGTGTTCGAGGACACCCCGACGGTGCCGATCAATCCGTACGGCCAGTCCAAGCTCGTGAGTGAGCTAGCTCTCGCGAACGCTTCCCGCGCCTGGGGTCTCCGGGCGGTGGCATTGCGCTACTTCAATGTCGCCGGCGCGGAAGACGCCATTCTGGCCGATACCACGACGACGAACCTCATGCCGGCGATCCGTGATGTCATCACTCGCGGCCAGCGTCTCTCGGTCTTCGGCGACGATTACCCCACCGTCGACGGCACATGTGTACGCGATTACGTCCACGTCGTCGACCTGGCCGAGGCGCACCTGGCGGCCCTGCCGGCGGTCCAGGGCAGCACCGACCCAGCGACCCGGATCTACAACGTGGGCACCGGAAGCGGAAGCAGCGTTCTCGAAGTCGTAGATGCCTTCCGCCGCCGCCCCGGCGTGGATCTTGATTACGACATCCAGCCCCGCCGCCCGGGTGACCCGGGGGCCTTGACAGCCAACGTCTCGCTCATTGAGAAGGAACTCGGATGGGTAGCACGTTATACGCGCGATGACATTGTCACGTCCGTCATCGACTTCCCGCCCCGGCTCGTCACCTGACTGCTCGTCGCAGAGACGCCAGACCTGCCCCGCCGATTACAGCACCCGAGGAATCGCACCCATGATCCAACTCTTTCTTCGCTTCTCACGACGCCAGCAACTCGTCATGGGGCTTTTTATTCTGCTCGCTGTCGTGGGTTCGGTACTCGCCTTCCTGGTGGACCACGCGATCCTCATCGTCGCGCTGTTCTGGATGTTGTGCGCTGCGGTGTTCGTAATGATCATGTATCACCGCCGTCTCAACGCAAAGATCAACCGCACCGCCCGTGCTGCACGCATGGGGTCTTCCGCTGTGGCGGGCCGCGGGGGTACGCGGCCCGCCACGGGGCGTCGAATATCGACGCAAGAGTCGCTCGACTCGCTCCAGGCCGCTTTCGCCCGCCGGAGGACCGTCGCCGCGGGCCTGCCGCTGGCGCGCAAACTCATCCAGGAACGCGGGGACCTCAGTGGCGCGCGGGAGGTGCTGGATCAGCTTCGTGGAAAGTCGGGCCTGACCGACTCTGAAGAGAACTTCGTTCGTCGCGTCGACTCTCTCAACCGCCTTCTTGAAGCGGACTACCCGCTTCCCGCACGTCACCGCACCTGCAATTACCTCCCCGTGCGAGGCCGGGTGCTCTACGCCGTGGGCATGTCACCCGTGTCTGTGACCAATGGCTACACGTCCCGGACCAAGGGCGTCGCCGCAGGGCTCGTGGCCCAAGGGCTGGACGTGGTCGTAGCGCCCCTGCCAGGCAAGCCTTGGGACAAGAAGTCGGTCGTCCCCGGGCGGCGAGTGCCTGTCAAGCAGCGTCGTGATGTGTCGGAGATCGACGGCGTACGCCACGTGCACAACCCTGGTCTCCCTGCATGGGAGGGCGATCTCGACGTCTTCTTCCAGGTGGCTGCCGATGCGTACGTCCGCGAAGCCATGATCGAGAAGCCCGAGTTCATCCTGGCCGCCTCGAACTATCTGTCCGCTCTGCCCGCCCTGATCGCAGCCCGTCGGCTCGGGGTGCCGTTCGTGTATGAGATGCGCGGATTCTGGGAAGTGTCTGCGGCATCCGTCCGGCCGGGCTGGGAGCAGTCGGACCAGTATCGGCTTGACCGCCGCTATGAAGACCTCGTCGCCCGCGAAGCCGACCGAGTGGTCGTCATCACGGATGAGATGCGTGAAGACCTTGCTGCCCGCGGCATCGATGCGGACAAGGTCACCGTCGCGCCCAACTGCGTTGACCCAGAGGTGTTCGCCCCTCTTGGCAAGGATCACGCGCTCTTGCGCGGCCTGGGATTCACCGATACGGAGGCTCCAGTCGTGGGTTTCGCGGGCAGCGTCACCGATTACGAAGGCCTCGATCTCGTCACCGACGCGCTCGCGACACTCAAGGCAGAGGGAGTCCGGTTCAACTTCCTCATCATCGGCGGGGGCGCATATCTCGATACGTTGAAGGCGAGGATCGCCACACGCGGTCTTGATCCTGAGACGCGGTTCGTCATGAACGTTCCGAACGCAGACATGCCAGCGTACCTCTCGAGCATCGATGTGTTCCCCCTGGCCCGGAAGTCCTTGCCGGTGACCGAGCTCGTTTCGCCATTGAAGCCGCTGGAGGCGATGGCGGTCGGCGGGGCGGTGGTCCTCTCCGATGTCTCGCCGCACAAGGTGTTCTGCGGGCCTGATGGAGACACTGCGGTCAGTTTCCAGAAGGACGACCTGGCGAGCCTCGTCGAGCGTCTGCGCGAAACTCTCGCCGCCCCAGATGCTGCTCGCGCCATGGGGGTTCGTGCTCGACGCTGGGTCAAGGAGAATCGGCGCTGGCCAGTCACGGGCGAGCGCATCGCCGCTTCACTAATGGCCTTGGCCGAGGAGTTCCGGGCCTCACTGGACGACGCAGAACGCCCGCTCACCGATTACACAGTCGCCTTCATCGGCGACGAATTCACGACGGACACCTTCGTCCCCGAGTTGACCGCCTTGCGTGTGCGGCCTGAGGACTGGCGCGAGACCTTCGAAGACCACCGCGTGGATGCGCTGTTCATTGAGTCCGCTTGGCGAGGCAACGACAGCGCCTGGACCGGGATCATTGGGTATTACGATGACGAGACTCACGCGCCGGTGGTCGAGCTGATCGCGCATTGCAGGCTTCACGAAATCCCCGTGATGTTCTGGAACAAGGAGGATCCGGTCCATTTCAATCGGTTCAAGCGCACCGCAGCCCTGTGCGACTACGTGTTCACGACGGACGCGCGCACCATTGTTGATTACAACGCGCTTCCGGACAACCAGATCACGACCGTCGCCTCGGCCCCGTTCGCGGCGCAGCCTCTGTTGCACAACCCGCTACCCAGCACCCGGGCACAAGACGAAGCTATCGCGTATGGCGGGACCTACTACGGGGACAAGTATGCGACCCGTAAACAGGGGCTGGATTTCCTGTTCTATGAGTCTGCCCCACACGGCTTGGCGATCTACGAGCGGGTGCACAACGATCCCAACTCGCCGTACCGCCTGCCGGACCGTTTCCGCCGGTACGCCCGAGGAAGCCTGAGCTATCCCGAGATGTGCCAGGCCTATAAGGCCCACCCGATCCACCTGAACGGCAATTCGGTGGTGGACTCGCCGAGCATGTTCTCTCGCCGGGTCGTGGAGATCACCGCGTCTGGGTCGACGGTACTCAGCTCTGCGGGCCGTGGCGTAGACGAGACGTTGGCGGGCACCGTCCCGACCGTGACCACCCCCGATGAGGCTGCGGCCTATCTGGAGGGCTGGAAGTCGTCTGAGCAGCGTCGGCACGCCGGCCTTTGGGAGGCGTTCCGCCACGTCTACGAGACGCACACGTGTGCTCACCGTTTGGTGTACATGATGCGCGTCGCTGGGTTCCGAGTCCGCAGTCCGCAGGCCGCGCCGATCGCAGTCGAGTGCGCCGCCGCAGACGTACCGTTGTTCGAGGCCCAGACCATGCGTCCTGCCTTGTACCTGGTGACCGACACAACCGAGGGCGTTGATGCCGCCAGTCCCGTCGTCCTCGCCGCTCCTCCGGAGAGGGCGGCAAAGCTGCAAGAGGCCGGCATCCGGAACGTCGTCATCCACCGTGAGGGCGCCCCTGCTCTGGACGAGCACCTCGTGGAGGACTTCTCGCTCGCTCTGCATTTCGGGCATTGGAAGGCCGTGGGCACTCGCACCGTCGAATGGTCGCCGGGCGACGCACACGTGCGAATCGCTGCCCTGACGGCGGACATCGATGAGGGCACTGTACTGGTGGACGCCGACGTCTACGCCGGCTCTGTTCTCGGGGAGCGACCTGCCCTAGCCGATGACGAGGTCTTTGCCTGGCAGCACGTCGTCGAACACGTCGGCAAGGTGACCTACACGGACTCGACGGCTGTCCCGATCGACACCGCGGTCGTCCACGAGGAGGCAGACCCCCTTCCGCCCGTTGCGTCTGGAGAGGCGGGGCCACCCGTAGGGGAGACTCAGACGGTGCCTCTCAACGTCCTCGTCGCTGGCCATGACCTGAAGTTCCTGCCGCAGATCATGGCGCAGCTCGAAGCCGCGGGTCACCGTGTCATCGTCGACCAGTGGGACGGGCACGATATCCACGACGAGGAACGCAGCCTCCGACTCCTCGCCGAAGCGGATGTCATCTTCTGTGAGTGGGCGCTCGGGAACGTGAAGTGGTACAGCCACCACAAGCAGGACGACCAGCGGCTTGTGGTGCGCCTCCACGCCCAGGAACTTCGCACTCGCTACCTCAAGGACGCCGACCTGTCCGCCGTGGACACCTTCGTGTTCGTGTCACCCGTCGGCATGCGGCGGGCGCAGTTGCTCTTCGGAGTGCCGGTGGATCGGTCCGTGGTCATCGGCAACACCTTCGACTTCGAGCGATTTGCGGCGCCTCGGAACGCACCGGATCCGCATGCCCTCGGTCTTGTTGGCTCCGTGCCACATTCGAAGCGTCTGGACCTCGCGCTCGACGTGACCGAACTGCTGGCGTCGCACGACCCGACTTACCGTCTCGACGTCATGGGTAAGGAGTACCACGAGTACGCGTGGCTCATGAAGCGAACTGCTGAGCGGAGTTATTTTGAGGCGCAGTATTTGCGGATTGAATCGTCTGCGGTGCTCCGCGAAGCCGTCCGGTTCGGCGGACACTCCTATGACATCGCGGAGTGGTACCGCGCCAAGCCAGGCATCATCTTGTCCACGAGCGACCACGAAGGAACGCATCAGGCGATCGCGGAGGGTGGTGCAGCGGGCTGTGTGCCGGTGATCTTTCCGTGGGCGGGGGCTGAGGCCGTTTACGACGATCGATGGGTCGTCGAGGGCGTCCGCGACGCGGCCGACCGGATCCGCAGGTACTCTTCAGACCCGGCCCTCTTCCTCGAGGAGTCTGAGCGGGCCCAAGCATTCATGCGGGAGCGTTTCTCGCCCGAGGAGATCGGTGCCCAGATCCTGGCCGTGGTAGAGGGTCGGCGGTGACGTAGCGCCGGAGAAAGAAGGGGACCGTCTCTCGTGTGAGACGGTCCCCTTCTTTTAATGACCCGTGGTGCCCTTGAGAGCAACGATGCGTTCTGCCTCGGTCGTCTCGTACCGTGCCCGGGCTTCGAGCGCTTTCTCTTCCCCGTGCTTGCGTAGGGCGCTCATGAAATAGCTGTAATGCTGCATGACATCGAGGGTGTCTCCGTCTTCGATGATTGCGCCCTCATCCATCCAGACGACGCGGGTGCACATCTCTCGGATCACTCCGGCGGAATGGTTGACGAGGAAGCCTGTGCCAGACCGGGCGATCAGGTCTCGCATTGCTTGATTGGACCGCTCCCGGAAAGCGTCGTCGCCGGTCGCAAGTGCTTCGTCAATCATGATGATGTCGGGTTGCGACGCTACTGAGATCGCGAAGCGCAGGCGGGCCCGCATGCCGGAGGAGTATGTACGCATGGGCATGCGAATGGATTTTCCGATGTCGGCCAACTCAGCGACTTGTGGGATTCGGTCGTGGACCTCGGCTGGGGTCAAGCCCATCGCGAGTAGACCGATACGAATGTTGTCTAGACCGGTGAGGTTGGGCATGAGCGCTGCCCCCACACCCATCAATTGGGGCGCAGAAGCGGCAAAGACCTCCCCAGATGTTGGCGCCTCAACGCCTGCCAGGACGCGGAGCAGGGCACTCTTGCCGGACCCATTGCGTCCGACGAGTCCGATGAATTCGCCCTTCCGTGCGGCCAAGGACACCCCCCTCACAGCATGGACGACGTCCAGTTCACCGCCCCGAGAAAAGAGCCCGCGAGATTTCTCGTCCCGAGCGATCCTCACGGGGTAATCGAGGATGATGTCCGTAGCGAGCAGGTTGAGGCCGCCAGTCGAAGCTAGGTGCCCCCCCTCGAACGCTTCCGGCGGCTGCGCATGGTCCTGGTTAGCGGTACTGGTCACGGCCGTACGACTCCTCTCCGAGCCAGAAGACAATGCCGCCGACAATCGTCAGGCACACTGCATACGCGGCGAGCATCGCCCAGCTCGACGCCGGCGGCGTCACCCCCTCGATGATGACCTGACGGTACATCGTGATCAGTACATACAACGGGTTGAGTTGGATGATCGCATGGAGGGCGGGGTGGTTGTCCGTGAAACGCGTTATCGGGAAGATGACTCCGGAGCCGTACATCAGGAGACGGGACACGAACGGCACCATGCGGCTCACATCCGGAAGGAGGGTGCTGAGCCGCGCCAGCAGGAGCATGATGCCGAAGTTTAGGATCACGTGCAGCCCCAGGACACCCGGGAAGACCAGCCAGGACCACTCAGGTGTCTCATGCGGGGGGATCGCTATGACGAGGATGAACATCACTGCGATCGCCGGTAGTCGCTGGAGCACGTCGTACACGAGATCGGCCAAGGGCAGCGCCATGCGTGGGAACCGGAAGGCGCGGGTCAAGGACAGGTTCGACGCGATGGTCCGCGTGCCAGATGTCAATGCGGCGCTGGTCATCTGGAACATGAACACACCCACGATGACGAAGGCGACGAAATTGTCCATTCCGTGGTCGAAACGCAAAAGCAAACCGAAGATCAGCCAGTAGAAGATCGCGTCGAGCATTGGGCGAAGGATGAGCCATACCGACCCGAGACGACTGTCGTCGTTTCCTGTGACGAGCCGTCCTCGGGACTGCCACCAGATGAAGTGTCGGCGTTGCCAGAGCTCCACCAGATAGCGGCGAGGGGCAGGGCGACCTGTGACAGGTGAGAGGTGCGAAGCGTCACCATAAGCCTGGACGGCCGCGGCGCGGAACGCGCTGGCGACGGGTTCGGAGGGTCGTCTTGGTCGCCGTGTGGTCATCGGTTCGCGCCTGCCTTTCTGAGCGTGGGCCACCCGAGTGGGGGACCGGCCGTCGATGCGGGACTTCTCTTGACGGTGCCCCACGACGGCGATGCCGCGCGCGGGAGGCGCGTCGACCGCCTCCTTAGTGTAGGAGACGGCGGCGCGGGAACGCAGCTGCTGAGGGGGTCGGATTGTTGGCTTCGACTATGGTGAAGCCGTCTGGAGGTCCCGCCGCTTGGACTTGATCTCCTCCCCTTTGAGCCGTCGTCGATGCAGCGAGGAACACCGTGAAGAAAATCATGCCCATCTACGGAACCCGCCCGGAGGCGATCAAGGTGGCCCCCATCGTCAAGGCGCTGCAGGCCGACGAGCGGTTCGAGTGCGTGGTGACCGTCACGGGGCAGCACCGCGAGATGCTGGACCAGGTCAACGAGCTGTTCGGCATCGTCCCGGACCACGACCTCAACATCATCCAGCCCCGGCAGACCCTCAACGGCGTGTTTGCCCGCACCCTGGACGGGCTCGACGCCGTCCTGGAGCAGGAGCGGCCGGACGCCGTCGTGGTCCAGGGCGACACCACGACCTCGACGGCGGGCGCCGTCGCCGCCTTCAACCGCGGCATCCCCGTGGTCCACGCCGAGGCGGGCCTGCGCAGCTTCGACATCCTCTCCCCGTTCCCGGAGGAGGCCAACCGCAAGATCACCAGCCAGATCTCGGCGCTGCACCTGCCCCCGACCACCGTGAGCCGGGACAACCTGCTGCGTGAGGCCGTGGCCGCGGAGGATATCTACGTCACGGGCAACACCGTGATCGACGCGCTGCTGGAGGCCGTCAGCCACCAGGTGCCGTTCGAGGACGAGCGTCTGGCCGAGCTGGAGGCGTCCGGCCGTCGCGTCGTCCTGGTGACGACCCACCGGCGCGAGAACCAGGGCGACGCGATGCGCGGCGTCGGGCGCGCCCTGGCCCGCCTGGCCGCGGACCACCCGGAGGTCACCTTCGTCCTGCCGGCGCACCGCAACCCGGTGGTGCGCGAGGCGATCCTGCCGGAGATCGAGGGCCGCGAGAACGTGCTCGTGACCGAGCCTCTGGCCTACGGCGAGTTCACCCACCTGCTGTCCGTGGCCACCGTCGTGCTGACGGACTCCGGCGGCGTCCAGGAGGAGGCCCCGTCCCTGGGCAAGCCCGTCCTCGTGATGCGCGAGAACACCGAGCGTCCCGAGGCCGTGACCGCCGGCACCGTGCGTCTGATCGGCACGGACGAGGAGGTCGTGGTCACCGAGGTCACCCGCCTGCTGACGGATGAGGCCGCGTACACCGCGATGTCCCAGGCGGTGAACCCCTACGGCGACGGCCGCGCGGCCGAGCGCACGGTCTCGGCGATCGCCGAGCTGCTCGGCGTGGGCGAGCGGCTGCCGGCCTTCGACGGCGCCTGAGCCGCAGAGCACCCCTTGGACGGGGACACCCCGTCGTGGCCACGAGGCCGCCGTCCCCGCGGGGACGGCGGCCTCGTGTGTGCCCCGACTTCACCCGTCCTCGCGCGGGGTCACCCGGGCGTCCTCCGGGCGGACCAGCGGCAGGGACCCGGTGCGGGGACCGCCGGGCACGATCGGCAGATTGGTCTCCGGGGCACGCCACCACGCGAGCGCGCCGAGCAGGATGACGCCGCCGGTGAGCGCGAACGCCCATCCGTAGCCGGCCGTGTCCACCACGAGGCCGGCCAGCAATGGGCCGGAGATGGCGCCCAGGTCCGCGGACATCTGGGCGGTGGACATCACAGCGCCGGAGCGCCGCCCCTGGCCCACGACGTCGGCGATGGCCGCCTGCTGCGGGGCGTTGAGGGTGCCCGTGCCGGCGCCGGCCAGCAGGCACGCGAGCAGGAAGGACAGCGGCGAGGTCATCCAGCCGATCACCCCGGTGGTGACGGCCATGACGAGCAGGCCCGCCAGGATCAGCGGACGGCGTCCATGCCGGTCGGACAGCCGCGAGCTGAACGTCACAGCGGTGACGTTGCCGAGCGCGAACACGGACAGGGCCAGGCCCGCCATGAGCGCGCCGTCCACCTGCCAGCCCAGCAGCCCCGTGCCGGCGAACGCGGTGGCCGCGAAGAGGGGCATCACCGAGTTGCGCACACCGAACGTCGCCCAGCCGTTGGCGAAGAAGGAGACCAGCGCGGCCCGGTAGGACGGGTTGGACAGGGCCTCCCGGACCGGCATGGCGGGGCGGGCGTCGCGGACGGCGCGGTCTGCGAGCCGGGTGTCCTTGAGCAGGAAGAACACGAGGGCCGCCGCCACCACCAGGGAGCTGCCGTAGATGAGGAACGGGGCGCGGTACCCGAACACGGACAGGGCGGAGCCCACGATCGGCCCCACGATGTTGCCGATCAGGAACGCGGACGCGTAGGCGCCCGAGATCCTGCCGCGCATCGTGGGCGGGGACTTGCGGGCCAGGAACGCCATGGCGGACACGGTGAAGAGGGTGGAGCCGACGCCGCCGAGCGCCCGGAAGAGGAGCAGCTGCGGGAAGGTCTGGGCGAAGGCCACCAGGAACATGGACGCGGCCACGATCAGCACGCCCGTCATGTACACGGGCGTCTCGCCGAGCCGGTTCGTCAGCCTGCCGGAGACCGGGGCGAACAGGAGGCGGGTCAGCCCGAACACGGACACGACGGCGGCCACCCCGACGGCGGACGCGTCGAACGTCGCCGCGTACTGCGGCAGCAGCGGGGCGATGATGCCGAAGCCGATCGCGATGATGAACGCGGCGGCGACGAGGACCTTGATCTCACGGGGCAGGGGGACCCGCGAGGAGCGGGCGGACGACGACGGCATGACCGCCATCTTCGCACGGCGCCGGGTGTGCGGCCCGAGGCGGGCGACGGCCCGTGTGACAGACTGGGCCCGTGGAAATCGTGCTCATACTCTCAGTCGTGGCCGCCCTGCTGCTGGGCGGCGTGCTCGTCGGCCTGCTGGACCGGCGCCCCGCCCCGCCGAAGGGCTCGTACCAGGAAGTGCGGGACGCGGACGACCCGCGCCCGAGCCCGCGGCACGCGGCCCCGTCGGGCTCCACCGCCGTCCTGGAACGCCCCAAGGTCGACGAGGCGCCGCCCGCCGTCGCCGAGCCGGAGCCCGCCGTCGTCGAGGAGGCGGAGACCGCCCCGGCGAAGCCCGAGTACGAGCGGCCCGAGGCCGCCGGCTCGCGCCTGGCCCGCCTGCGGGCTCGCCTGCTCAAGTCCAACAACGTCTTCGGCAAGGGCCTGCTGGCGCTGCTGTCCCAGGACCGCATCGACGACGACGTGTGGGACGAGATCGAGGAGACGCTGCTGATGGCGGACCTCGGCACCGAGCCCACCCTGGAGCTCGTCGACCGTCTCAAGGCCCGCGTCACGGTCGAGGGCACGCGTGACCCCGAGCAGGTGCGCACCCTGCTGCGCGAGGAGCTCGTGGCGATGGTGGACCCCTCGATGGATCGCCGTCTCGCCGCGACCCGCAGGGGCGACCGCCCCGCCGTGACCATGGTCGTGGGCGTCAACGGCGTCGGCAAGACCACCACCGTGGGCAAGCTCGCCCGTGTGCTCGTGGCGGAGGACCGCACCGTCACGCTCGGCGCCGCGGACACCTTCCGCGCCGCCGCCGCCGAGCAGCTCGCCACGTGGGGTGCCCGCGTGGGCGTCGAGACCGTCCGCTCCGAGAAGGAGGGCGCCGACCCGGCGTCCGTCGCCTTCGAGGCCGTGGAGCACGGCATCGCCGAGGGCGTCGACGTCGTGCTCGTGGACACCGCGGGCCGCCTGCAGAACAAGGCCAACCTCATGGACGAGCTCGGCAAGATCAAGCGCGTCATCGAGAAGCAGGCCGAGGTGGACGAGGTCCTGCTCGTCCTCGACGCCACCACCGGCCAGAACGGCCTGACCCAGGCGAAGGTGTTCGCCGAGGTCGTGGACGTCACCGGCATCGTGCTGACCAAGCTGGACGGCACCGCCAAGGGCGGCATCGTGATCGCCATCCAGCGCCAGCTCGGCGTGCCCGTCAAGCTGATCGGCCTCGGCGAGGGACCCGACGACCTCGCACCGTTCACCGCGGAGGGCTTCGTGGACGCGCTGCTGGCCGACTGACGTCCCGCACCCCGGTCCAGGGCCCCTCCCGACGTCGTCGGGAGGGGCCCTGTTCTGTCACGGAGACGTCATCGACATGTGGCGTGGCCCACTCCTCCGGTATTGTCCCTCCATCGGCCCCGATCGGGGCCGGGCAGCGACGCCGCGGGACGGGCGTTCGCCCCCGGCTCGCGGCCCGGACCGAAGGAGACCCCCATGGAGGAGTCGAACGTCCTGGACGCAGGGACAGTGTGGATGGTGACGAGCGCGGCGATGGTCCTGCTCATGACACCCGGACTGGCCATCTTCTACGGCGGCATGACCCGCGCGAAGTCCTCGCTCAACATGATCATGATGTCCTTCGTCTCGATGGGCCTCGTCGGCGTCGTCTGGGTCCTGTGGGTCCACGGGATGACCGGTGGCGACGGGTGGGCCGGGGTGGTGGGGAACCCCGCCGGTGACCTCGGGCTGACCGGCACGATGGCCGAGGGCGGACTCGTCGCGGCGGCCTACGGCGCCACCTTTGCGATCATCGCAGTCGCCCTCATCTCCGGCGCGGTGGCCGACCGCTTCAAGTTCGTCACGTGGTGCGTCTTCGTGCCCGTCTGGACCACCGTCGTCTACGCCCCGCTGGCCTACATGGTGTGGGGCGGCGGTCTCCTCTCCGCGGACGGCGCCATCGGCGCCCGCCTGGGGGAGGCCCTCGACTTCGCCGGTGGCCTCGTGGTGCACATCAGCGCCGGCGTGGCCGCCCTCGTGCTCGCGCTGATGCTGGGCAAGCGCCACGGCTTCGGCGTGGACCCCGGCCACCGGCCGCACAACGTCCCGTTCACCATGCTCGGCGCGGCCCTGCTCTGGTTCGGCTGGTTCGGGTTCAACGGGGGCGCGGCGGGCAGTGTCGACGAGCTCGGACTGATCTGGGTGGACACCCTCGCCGCCGGCGCCGCCGGCATGCTCGGCTGGGTGTTCGTGGAGTGGCTGCGCCGCGGCCGGCCGACCTCGATCGGCACCGCGTCCGGGATCGTCTCGGGCCTGGTCGCCATCACGCCCGCGTGCGCCTTCGTGAGCCCCCTGGGGGCCGTGGCGATCGGCCTCGTCTCCGGTGCGGCCAGCGCGCTCGCGGTCAACCTCAAGTACCGCCTCGGCTTCGACGATTCGCTCGACGTCGTCGGCGTGCACCTCACCTCCGGCATCCTGGGCACCGTGCTGATCGGCTTCTTCGCCCTGCCGGACGAGGGCCGGGCGGGCCTGTTCTACGGCGGAGACGCCGGTCTTCTGGTGGCCCAGACGGTGGCCGTGCTCGTCGCCGTGGTCTTCACCGCCGTGGTGACCACGGCCATCGCCCTGGTCCTGCGCGGGACCATGGGCCTGCGGGTGAGCAAGGAGGACGAGGAGCGGGGCGTCGATCTGACCCTGCACGACGAGTCGGCCTACGACGTCGGCTTCGGCGGGGTGCCCGTCCCCGCCGAGGCGCGGTGAGCCGCCGCGGACGGGTGAGGCCGGTCGGTTGCTAGGCTTGGCGGGCGCCGCGGTGGATGCCGCGGCGCCCGCGACCGACCGCGTCCGGCTCAGTCGACCCCGCTTCGAAGGATCACACCCGCCGTGTTCAACTCCCTGTCCGACCGCCTCACAGCCACCTTCCGCAGCCTCAAGGGCAAGGGGCGGCTGAGCGAGGCGGACATCGACGCCACCGCACGCGAGATCCGCCGCGCCCTCCTGGACGCCGATGTCGCCGTGCCCGTGGTCCGCCAGTTCATCGCGCAGATCAAGGAGCGCGCCCTCGGCGCCGAGGTGGCCCAGGCACTGAACCCGGGCCAGCAGGTCGTGAAGATCGTCAACGAGGAGCTCGTGGGCATCCTCGGCGGCGAGACCCGGCGCATCCAGCACGCCAAGACGGGCACCACCGTCATCATGCTCGTGGGCCTGCAGGGCGCCGGCAAGACGACCCTCGCCGGCAAGCTCGCCCACCTGCTCAAGTCCCAGGGCCACACCCCGCTGCTCGTGGCCTGCGACCTCCAGCGTCCGAACGCCGTGAAGCAGCTGCAGGTCGGCGGCGAGCGCGCCGGCGTCCCGGTCTACGCGCCGCACCCCGGCGTCTCCTCCGAGTTCGAGGCCGCCACCGGCGACCCGGTGCAGGTGGCCCGCGACGGCGTCGCCGAGGCCAACACGAAGTACCACGACGTGGTCATCATCGACACCGCCGGCCGCCTCGGCGTGGACGCCGAGCTCATGCAGCAGGCCGCGGACATCCGCGCCGCCGTGGACCCGGACGAGGTGCTCTTCGTCATCGACGCGATGATCGGCCAGGACGCCGTGGCCACGGCCCAGGCGTTCAACGAGGGCGTCGGCTTCACCGGCGTCGTGCTCACCAAGCTCGACGGCGACGCGCGCGGCGGCGCCGCGCTGTCCGTCCGCCACGTGACCGGCAAGCCGATCATGTTCGCCTCCACGGGCGAGGGCCTGAAGGACTTCGAGGTCTTCCACCCGGACCGCATGGCCTCGCGCATCCTCGACATGGGCGACGTGCTCTCCCTGATCGAGCAGGCCGAGCAGAACTGGGACCGCACCGAGGCCGAGAAGATGGCCCGCAAGTTCGCGGACCAGGAGGACTTCACCCTCGACGACTTCCTCGCCCAGATGCAGCAGCTCAAGAAGATGGGCTCGCTGAAGAAGATGCTCATGATGATGCCGGGCGCCCAGGGCATGCGGCAGCAGCTCGAGCAGTTCGACGAGTCGTCGATCGGCCGCGTCGAGGCGATCATCCACTCGATGACCCCGCACGAGCGCGTGGCCCCCAAGATCATCAACGGCTCGCGCCGTGCCCGCATCGCCCGGGGTTCGGGCGTGAGCGTGTCCGAGGTCAACGGCCTGCTCGAGCGCTTCGCGGAGGCGCAGAAGATGATGAAGCGCATGGCCGCCGGCGGTGGCATCCCGGGCATGCCCGGGATGCCGGGCGGCGCCTCCCGCAAGGCGAAGGGCAAGGGCAAGAACGCCAAACGCGATCGCGTGAAGTCCGGCAACCCGGCCAAGGCCGCGGCCGAGCGCAAGGCGATCGAGGAGCGGCGCGCCCGCGCCGCCCAGGCGCAGGCCGGGGCCGTGTTCGGCCGCGACGGCGCGGGGATGGACGGCTTCGACCCGTCCACCCTCAACCTGCCGGCGGGCTTCGAGAAGTACCTCAAGGACCGCTGAGTCGCCCGCTGCCCGGTCTCGGCGTGCCGGGTGTGCACCGGCCCGCCCGATCTGGCAGAATGGCACGGTACTGAGCGTGAGCCCGGACGACCCTCTATCCTCCGCTGCGCTCCGTTCCGTGTGCCAGGTCGTCGACGCCCGCTGCCCCCACGCGGCGTCGTGCCCCGGCCCCCCAGATCCACTGAAGGAGAACCACACTCGTGGCTGTCAAGATTCGTCTGAAGCGGTTCGGCAAGATCCGCGCCCCGTTCTACCGCGTCGTCGTCATGGACTCGCGCACCCGCCGCGATGGCCGTGCCATCGAGGAGATCGGCAAGTACCACCCCACCGAGGAGCCCTCGTTCATCGAGATCGACTCGGAGCGCGCCCAGTACTGGCTCTCCGTCGGCGCCCAGCCGACCGAGCAGGTCGCCGCGCTGCTGAAGGTCACCGGTGACTGGCAGAAGTTCAAGGGCGAGTCGGGCGCCGAGGGCACCCTGAAGTCCAAGTCCGAGAAGGAGGCCTTCGTGGCCCCCGAGAAGGGCTCGGTCATCCTGCCGGAGGAGCCGAAGCAGGAGGAGGCCCCGGCCGAGTCCGAGCAGGCCGCCGAGGCCCCGGCCGAGGAGGCCGCTGAGGCTCCGGCCGAGGACGCCGAGAAGTCCGAGTGACCATGCTGACCGAGGCCCTCGAGCACCTGGTGCGCGGCATCGTGGACACGCCCGAGGCGGTCCGCGTGGACGCCCGCTCCCAGCGGCGCGGCGACATGCTGGAGGTCCGCGTGGCCCCCGAGGACCTGGGTCGCGTGATCGGCCGACAGGGTCGCACCGCCACCGCGCTGCGCACCGTGCTGGACGGCCTGGCCGGCCACCCCGTCCGCGTGGACGTGGTGGAGACCGACCGCCGCTCCTGACGGCCCGTGACGCACGGCCCGCCCGCCCCTCACCGGGTCGGCGGGCCGTCGTCGTCTGCGGCCCCGCCCCTTCCCGCCACCGATCGCCCCACCCAGGAGAGCCCATGAGTCCCGCAGCCCAGGACGACCTCGTCCGCGTCGCCCGCATCGGCAAGCCGCACGGCATCCGCGGCGAGGTGACCGTGCAGGTCTTCACCGACGACCCGGACGCCCGCTTCGCCCCCGGGGAGCGCCTCGTGGTGCGCGACGGCGCCCCGGGCCTGCCGGCGGAGCTCACCGTCACCCGGGCCCGGTGGAACAAGCAGATCCTCGTGGTCGGCTTCGCCGAGTCGCCGGACCGCAACGTCGCCGAGACCCTGCGCGGCGCCCAGCTGTTCGCCGTTCCGGCCGTGCCCGAGGAGTCCGACGAGTGGTACGAGGAGGACCTCGTGGACCTCGAGGTGCGGGTCGAGGGCGAGCGCGTCGGCGTCGTCACGGCCCTGACCACCGGGGCGGTCCAGGATCTGCTGCACGTCGCGTTGGACGGCGTCGAGGAGGAGGCCCTGGTGCCCTTCGTCGAGGAGATCGTCCCGGAGATCGACTCCGAGGCCGGCGTGCTCGTGCTGACCCCGCCGCCGGGGCTGCTCGAGCTCGCCACCGGCGAGGACGAGGGCGCCGTAGACGGGCCCGCCGATGCGGATGCGGAGGACTGAGCGGTGCGCTTCGACGTCGTCACGATCTTCCCCGAGTACCTCGCGGTGCTCGACGTCTCGCTGCTGGGCCGTGCCCGCCGCGAGGGCCTCGTGGACGTGCACGTCCACGACCTGCGCGACTTCACCGTCGACCGGCACCGCACCGTGGACGACACGCCCTACGGCGGCGGCGCCGGCATGGTGATGAAACCGGAGCCGTGGGCGCTCGCGCTCGAGCACGTGGCGGCCCAGGGGCCCGTGTCACCGGCCCCCGCCGAGTCGTCGTCGGCGGAGCCGGGGGACCGCCCCGTGCTGCTCGTGCCGACGCCCTCGGGGGAGCGCTTCACCCAGCGGTTCGCCCGGGAACTGGCGGGCCGGGAGCACGTGGCGATCGCGTGCGGCCGCTACGAGGGGATCGACGAGCGCGTCTTCGGCTGGGCCGAGGAGCTCTTCGAGGTGCGGCTGGTCTCGCTGGGCGACTACGTGCTCAACGGCGGCGAGGTCGCGGCGCTGGCGATGATCGAGGCCGTCGGCCGCCTCGTGCCGGGCGTCGTGGGCAACCCGGCCTCGCTCGTCGAGGAGTCCCACGAGGACGGCCTGCTGGAGTACCCGGTCTACACCAAGCCCGCGGACTGGCGGGGCCGTGCGGTGCCGCCCGTGCTGCTCTCGGGCGACCACGGCAAGGTCGCGGCCTGGCGTCGGGCCCAGCAGGAGGAGCGCACGCGCGAGCGGCGACCGGACCTGTGGGCGGCGTACGACTCCGAGGACTGACCCGCCGCGCCCGACGGGCCGGAGGGGCGTCGCGGCGTCATCGGCTGTGGCATAATGGATCCTCGTGTCCGCCGGACGCCCGACCTGCCACAGGGGGCGCGCGTCAACGGATCGGACCCCGGGACCGCACCCCACGTGCGGAGCCCGGCCCTCGGCTCGGGACCCGGCCCCCTCGTCATGCGGACGTGGACGGGCCGTGCGCCCGCATACCACGCGGTTGACCTGTGGCATCCGCCAGGAGAGACGACATGCACATTCTCGACTCGTTCGACAAGAAGACGCTGCGCGACGACATCCCGGAGTTCGCCCCCGGCGACACCGTCAAGGTGCACGTGAACATCATCGAGGGCAAGACTGCCCGCGTCCAGGTGTTCCAGGGCTACGTCATGGGCCGTCAGGGCTACGGCGTGCGCGAGACCTTCCGCGTCCGCAAGGTGTCCTTCGGCATCGGCGTGGAGCGCGTGTTCCCGGTGCACTCCCCGGTCATCGACAAGATCGAGGTCGTCACCAAGGGCGACGTGCGCCGCGCGAAGCTGTACTACATGCGCGACCGCCACGGCAAGGCCGCCCGCATCCGCGAGAAGCGCGCCGACGCCAAGTGATCATCCCGGTCGGCCCCGCCGACCGGTGATCGACCCATGCGCACCTCGGAGCCCCGTGACCCCCGCCGGTCACGGGGCTCCGTCGCGTCCGGGGCCGGCTCCTCCTCGGGCCCGACGGCGGCCCCCGCCTCCGGCACGAGCCGCTGGTGGGCGTGGCTCGGCCTGACCGTGGTGGCCGCCGTCGTGGTGGCCGCGGTGCTGCGAGCCCTCATCGGCCCCGTCTACCTCATCCCCTCCGGGTCGATGGAGCCGACCCTGCAGCCCGGCGACCGCGTGCGGGTGGACGCCGCCGCGGCCGGCGGGCAGGGCCTGCACCACGGCGACGTGGTGGTGTTCGACGGCGCCGGCAGCCTGGCGCCGTACCGTTCGGCCGGATCGCTCGAGCGCGGCCTCGAGGACGTCGCCCGGTGGTGGGGCGTCGGCGCGGCCGAGGACGTCTTCGTCAAGCGCGTGCTGGCCCTGCCGGGGGACCGCCTCGAGTGCTGCGCCCCGGACGGCCGGCTGCTGCGCAACGGCGAGCCGCTGGACGAGCCGTATCTCGGCAGGCCCGTGACCGCAGACGAGCCGGCCGCGGCGGGGACCTGGTCCTTCGAGGTGCCCGACGGGCGCATGGTCGTCCTGGGCGACCACCGCGCCGCCTCCCGGGACTCCCGCGCACTGCTGGGCGCCCCCGGCGGCGGGCTGATCCCGCTCGAGCGGGTCGAGGGCCGGGCCGCGGAGATCGTGTGGCCCCTGTCCCGCCGCGGGACCATGGACGCCCCCTCCGGGGACACGCCGTGACGGGGCGCCGCACCGCGCTGATCGCGGCCGCCGTGACCGTACTCGCCTGCGTGCTGGCGTGGGCCTTCCTGGCGCGCATGTACGCCATCCCGTCCTCGTCCATGGAGCCCGGGCTGCGGGCCGGCGACCGCGTGGTCGCCACGCTGCTCACCCCGGATCCGTTCCCGGTGCGCCGCGGTGACGTGGTGGTGTTCGAAGACACGAAGGGCTGGCTGCCCGGGGGCGGCCACGTGATCAAGCGGGCCGTCGGGCTGCCGGGGGACATCGTCTCCTGGACACCCGGCGAGGAGACGCTGCGCGTGAACGGGGTGCCCGTGGAGGAGCCGTACCTCGCGCCGGGGGAGACGCCCGCGCAGGAGGCGTTCGAGGTGACCGTGCCTGCGGGGCGACTGTGGGTGCTCGGTGACCATCGCTCGGCGTCGGCGGACTCCCGCGCGCACCGCGCCGGGCCCGGGGGCGGGTTCGTGGCCCTCGACGACGTGGTGGGCCGCGCCCGGTTCGTGGTCTGGCCGCTGGACCGGATCGGCGGCGCCGGCACCGACCCCGACGCGTTCGCCACCGTGCCGGACGCGCCCGCGCCGGAGGCTCGCACGTGACCGCCCGCCGGGGCGGTGGCCGGCCGACGGTGCGCGCCGGCCTGGACGTCGAGGCGGGGCTGGCCGCGCCGGCCCTCGCCGCGCGGGGAGCGGACCGGGTGCTGGTGGCGGGCATGGACGAGGTGGGCCGGGGCGCGCTGGCCGGGCCCGTCGTCGTCGGGGTGTGCGCCGCGTGGCTGCCCGCCGCGGGGCAGATCCCTCCGGTGCGCGACTCCAAGGCGCTCACGGACCGACGCCGGCGCGCCCTGGTCCCGCAGATCGAGGACTGGGCGGCCGGGGTGGCGCTGGGCGAGGCCGGCCCCGCGGAGATCGACGCGCTGGGGATCTCGGCGGCCCTCGGCCTCGCCGGGCGACGGGCGTGGGCGGCGCTGTGCGCCGCGGTGGGGCAGGAGCCGGTCGCCCTCGTGCTCGACGGCCGGGACGACTGGCTGAGCCGCTCCGATCCCGACGCCGGCCCCGCGCCCGCGCCGCGCCCGCTGCCGCCCGAGCCCACGATGCTGGTGCGGGCCGAGGACCGGTGCGCGACGGTGGCGGCCGCGTCGATCGCCGCGAAGGTGGCCCGCGACGACGTCATGATCGCCCTCGACGCGGCGCACCCGGGGTACGGATGGGCCGGGAACAAGGGGTACGGCTCAGCCGCGCACCGGGCCGCCCTGGCCGAGCGCGGGGCGAGCGAGCAGCACCGGCGCAGCTGGAACCTCGGGCTGCCGGGCGCGCCCGCGCAGGCGCCGCCCACGCTGTTCGACTGAGCCCCCGGGGCCGGGCGAGGCCGCCCGTTCGACGTGCGACCCCCGGACGGGGGAGGATGGAGGCCGTGCGTGCCCGGACTGTCGCGGGTGCGCGGCGAACACTGAGGAGGCATGTCATGAGCGCAGACGACGTCGAGGACTTCGAGGCCGAGGCCGAGCTGCTGCTCTACCGCGAATACCGGGACGTGGTGGGCCTGTTCCGCTACGTCGTGGAGACCGAGCGGCGCTTCTACCTCGCCAACGACGTGCGGCTGACGCCCCGCCAGGCGGACGGGGACGTGTTCTTCGAGATCCTGCTCGAGGACGCCTGGGTGTGGGACGTGTACCGCACGCAGCGGTTCATCAAGCGCGTGAAGGTGCTGACCTTCAAGGACGTGAACATCGAGGAGCTGCCCACCGAGGACCTGACGGTCCCGCCGGACGGCCAGCTGCCGAGCTGACCCACCCCTGAGCGGTCCAGAGGACGGGACGCAGACGTCCACTCCTGCACAGGCGTCCGGCCCCGCACAATCCCCGCCGCCGCCCACCCCGCGGCCTCGCCCGGGACCACCCTGGTGCCCAGGAGGTGGTCGGGATGACGGGGACCGCGGAACAGATCGGGGCGCAGCCGCCCGGAGAGAGGCGCGCCAGCCGCGCGCACACGGCGCTGGGCCGGTTCGGTGAGGACGCCGCCGCGCGCTGGCTCGCCGAGCGCGGCTACGTGATCGCCGACCGCAACTGGCGGGGCGAGGCCGGAGAGCTGGACATCGTGGCCCACCACGCCGGCTGGTGGGTGGGCGTCGAGGTGAAGACCCGCTCGGGCCTGGCCTTCGGCGACCCGTTCGAGTCGATCGACCGGCGCAAGCTCACCCGGCTGCACCGCCTCACCGCGGCGTGGGTGCGGGCCCACGCCGCGGACCGCCGGGGCACGCCCTGGCGCGTCGACGCCGTCGCCGTGCTGGTGCCGCGCACGGGAGGGATCCGCTTCGACCTGCTGCAGGACGTGCGGCCGTGAGCGGCATCGGACGCACCCGCTCCATCACGCTGGCGGGTCTGCGCGGGGAGGTCGTGCACGTCGAGGCGGACATCGCCCAGTCCCTGCCCGGGTTCACCCTCCTCGGCCTGCCGGACCAGGCGCTGCAGGAGAGCCGGGACCGCATCCGCTCCGCCGCGCGCAACGCCGGACTGCCCCTGACCCGGCGGCACCTGACCGTGAACCTGCTGCCGGCGGGGGTGCACAAGCGGGGTGCGTGCCACGACCTGGCGATCGTCCTGGCGGCCTACGCCGCGGACGGGCGGGTGCGGAACGTCGAGGGGCCCGTGTTCCTGGCCGAGCTCGGCCTCGACGGCGCCCTGCACCGCTCGCCGGAGACCGTGGCGATGGTGATGGCCGCCGTCGACGCGGGGTGCTCCGAGGTGGTCGTCGCCGAGGATGCGGAGGCCGAGGCCCGACTGGTCCCCGGCGCCGAGGTCCGCGGCTTCGCCCATCTGCACGACGTCATCCGCGCCTTCGGCGGGGAACCGGACGGAGAGCCGCCCCACCGCCCGGCCCGACGGCAGGTGACAGCCCCGGAACCGGAGCCGGCCCGTGCGGTGCCCGACCTCGCCGAGGTCGCCGGACAGGCCGAGGCCCGGTTCGCGCTCGAGGTCGCAGCCGCCGGCGCCCACCACCTGCTGCTCATGGGCGCCCCGGGGGCGGGCAAGACCATGCTCGCCGAGCGCCTGCCCGGAATCCTGCCTCCCCTGGACCGGCGCACCGCGCTCGAGTGCGCCGCCCTGCGCTCCCTCCGCGGCGGCGACGCCCGTGTCCGGCGCAGGGGCGGGACGGCCCAGGGGTTCGACGGTGACATCGACCGGACCCCGCCGTTCGAGGCACCCCACCACTCGGCGTCCCGCTCGGCCCTCGTGGGCGGCGGCAGCGGCCTCGCCCGGCCGGGAGCGGCCTCCCTCGCCCACGGCGGCGTGCTGTTCCTGGACGAGGCCCCCGAGTTCGAACGGCGCACCCTCGAGGCGCTGCGCCAGCCCCTCGAGTCCGGGGAGGTGCTGCTGCACCGGGCCCTCGGCGCCGTCGTCTACCCGGCCCGGTTCCAGCTGGTGCTGGCCGCCAACCCCTGCCCGTGCGGCAAGGGCGGCGGCACGGGCGTCGAATGCCGGTGCAGCGTGCCCGAACGCCGGCGCTACGCCCAGCGGCTCTCCGGGCCGCTGCTGGATCGCGTCGACCTGCAGGTCACCGTACGGCCCGTCGACGCGCGGCAGCTCACGGGGGCGCCCGCCTCCGAGACCACGTCGCAGGTGGCCGCCCGGGTCGCCGCGGCCGCCGACCGGCAGGCTCGGCGCTGGGCCGCCGCCGCCGAGCGCGGGCTCGTCCCGTCCGGGCTGCGCCGCAACGCGCACGTCCCCGCCGGGGTGCTGCGGCACGGCCCGTACGCCGTGCCCCGGGCGGCCCGCCGGCCCGCGGACGACGCCGTCGACCAGGGCCTGCTGAGCGCGCGCGGCCACGCCCGCGTCCTGCGCCTCGCCTGGACCCTGGCAGACCTGCGCGGCGCCGAACGGCCCGCACCCGAGGACACCGACGTGGCACTCACGCTGCGCCACCAGAACGAGGAGGACGCATGACCACCTACGTCACCCCGGCGGCAGACCACGTCGCCGGGCCGCGCCGGCCGGACGCCGCCCGGCTCGCCCGCGCCGCCCTGACCCGGCTGGTCGAGCCCGGGGACGCGCTCGCGGTGCAGACCGTCACGGCGCTGGGGCCGGAGCGGGCGCTCGCCCTGCTCACGGGCCGGGAGACGATCCAGCCCGCCGAGCGCGATCTGCTCGCCGATCGCGCCGGCGCGCCCGACACGCTGCCCCGGCGCTGGGCCGCGGGGCTGGCCCGCTGGGCGCCCCGGGCCGCCCGGCTGGAGCCGGAGCGTGACCTCGTGACTCTGCACCGGCTCGGGGGAGGCCTGCTGATCCCCGAGGACGACGCCTGGCCCGCCGCCCTGGCGGACCTGGGCGAGGAGGCGCCCCTGGGCCTGTGGTTCCGCGGCTCCGGAACGCTGCCTCCCGCGGACCGGATGCTCGCCGTCGTCGGCAGCCGGGAGGCGACCGCGTACGGACGGACCGTGACCGCCCGCTGCGCCGCCCACGCCGTCCAGCAGGGCGCGTGCGTGATCTCCGGCGGTGCGTACGGCATCGACGGCGCCGCCCACCGGGCCGCGCTGCAGGCGCCCGCCGCACCGGAAGACGCGGCGGATCGCGACGGCGTCCCGCCCACGGTGGCGGTGCTGGCCGGCGGCCTCGACCGGTTCTACCCGGCCGGCCACGAGGACCTGCTTCGCGCGGTGATGGCCGCCGGGCTGCTCGTGTCCGAGATGCCGCCCGGTGCGAGTCCCACGCGGTACCGGTTCCTGCAGCGCAACCGGGTCATCGCCGCGCTCGCGGGGGCCGTGCTGGTGGTCGAGGCGCGCTGGCGGTCGGGAGCGCAGAACACGGCGGGCCACGCGTTCGGCCTCGGCCGCGAGGTGGGCGTGGTCCCCGGCCCCGTGACCTCGCCCAGCTCCGCCGGTTGCCACCGTCTGCTGCAGGAGAGCCCCGCCCGTCTCGTGACCACCGAGCAGGAGGCCCTCGCCCTGCTCGGCCAGGGGCCCGCCCGGAGCGGCGGCGCGGGCGGGAGCACCTCCACCCGGGCAGCTCCCGAGTCCGCCGCGCGGCCCACCGACGGGCTCACGATGGAGGAGGCCCTCGTCCACGAGGCGCTGCCCCTGCGCCAGGCGGTGCCCGTCGACCGGATCACCGTCAGCGCCGGGCTCGCGCTGCCCACCGTCCTGGCGTGCCTGTCCCGGCTGCAGCGGGCGGGCCTGGCCGAACGGGTCGAGGACCGGTGGCGGCGGGGATGACCTCCGGCCGCGTGCTCCCGGGCGGCGCCGCCCTGGGGCGGATGGCAGAGTGGGGGGATGACCCCGTCGTCCTCCGTCCGTCCCGTCCCGGTCCCGCGCGCCCCCTCGCCCCGGGACACGGCCTGGCTCGAGGCGTTCGAGGAGCACCTGCGCCACGAGCGGAACCGCAGCCCCCAGACCGTGCGCGCGTACCTCGCCGATCTGCGCGCCCTCATCGACCACGTCGCCGGCACAGCCGGCACCGCGGCGGCGCCCGCCGTGGATGACGACGCCCCCGCTCGCCACGTGCCCAGCGCACCGGACGTCCTCGCCGAGCTGGACATCGAGGACCTGCGTGGCTGGTTGGCGGCCATGAGCGGGGCCGGCCTCGCCCGCGCGACCCTGGCCCGCCGCGTGGCCGCCGTCCGCACCTTCACGGCCTGGCTGCGCCGGGAGGGCCTGCGCGCGGACGACCCCGCCCTGCGGCTGCGCTCGCCCCGACCCGAGGGGACGCTGCCCCACGTGCTCCAGGAGCAGCAGGCGAGGCGGCTCCTCGCGGCCGCCCAGGAGCGTGTGGACGCCGCCGCGGCGGGTGACGATCCCGTCGCCCACGCGCTGGCCCTGCGGGACGCCGCCCTGCTCGAGCTGCTCTACGCCACCGGCGCCCGGGTGGCCGAACTCTCCGCCCTGGACGTGGATGACCTCGAGGCCGGCCGCGGCGTCGTCCGACTGACCGGCAAGGGCGACCGGCAGCGCACCGTCCCCTACGGCGCACCCGCGGGCCGCGCCCTCCAGGTGTGGCAGCGGCTCGGTCGCCCCCGCCTGGCCCGGCCGGACTCCGGCCCCGCCCTCTTCCTCGGCGCGCGCGGTGGCCGGCTGGGGGTGCGCCAGGCGCGCACCGTCGTCGACCGGGCGCTCGAGGGCCTGGGGGACACCGCGGCCCGCGGGCCGCACGCACTGCGCCACACGGCCGCGACCCACCTCCTCGACGGCGGCGCCGACCTGCGCAGCGTGCAGGAACTGCTGGGACATGCGTCCCTGCGCACCACACAGGTCTACACGCACGTCTCGATCGACCGCCTCCGCGAGGGCTACCGGCAGGCCCACCCTCGCGCCTGACGCCGCCCAGCCCCTCCACGGCGCCGCCGCGACACGCAGGGCGCCCCACCACCCCGTTGCCGGCCCAGCATCCCTGGTGCACAATGGCCCCAGGATCCACCGGAGCCGCGACGTGGTCGTAGGGGAAGACGCACCGCATCGCACCCTCGGAGGCATCCATGACCAGCACCCAGACCCGCGGCGTGGTCCACATCCTCTCCGCCCCCACCGCCCTCTGCCCCCATGTGGAGTGGGCGCTGAGCTCCGTGCTCGGCCCCGCGACCTCGGTGGAGTGGGAGGGTCAGCCGGTCGCGCCCGGCCAGCACCGCGCCGAGGTGCGCTGGACGGCGCCCGCCGGCACCGGTGCGCGCCTGGCTTCGGCCCTGCGCGGCTGGCCGCACCTGCGCTTCGAGATCACCGAGGAGCCGTCCGCCGGTGTCGACGGCTCGCGCTGGTCCCACACCCCGGACCTCGGCATCTTCCACGCCACCACGGACGTCTCCGGCAACATCATGGTCTCCGAGGACCGCATCCGGTACGCCTATGAGGCCGGCGCGGGCGACCCCAGCGTGCTGATGCACGAACTCTCCCTCGCGCTCGGCGAGGCCTGGGACGATGAGCTCGAGCCGTTCCGGCTGGCCGCCGCCCACGCCAACGTGCGCTGGCTGCACCGCGCCGTCTGACCCCTCGCCCGGCCGGCGACGCTCCGGCTCAGACGCTGCGGAACACGGCCACCGCGTTGTGGCCGCCGAAGCCGAACGAGTTCTTCACGGCCACCCGCGGCCCCTCGGGCAGGCGGGCGGGGGAGCCGGTGACCACGTTCAGCGGGATCTCCGGGTCCTGGTGGTCCAGGTTGATGGTCACGGGCGCCTGGCCGTGGTGGACGGCGAGCACGGACAGGATCGACTCGATCGCACCCGAGGCGCCCAGCAGGTGGCCGGTCTGGGACTTCGTGGCCGAGACCTGCACCTGATCCAGGTGGTCGCCGAACACGGCCCGCATGGCCAGGTACTCCGGGGCGTCGCCCTTCGGGGTGGACGTCGCGTGGGCGTTCACGTGGCACACGTCCTCGGGGGTGATGTCGGCCGACCTCAGTGCGGCGCGCATCGCACGGGTCGCGCCCAGGCCCTCGGGCTCGGGCGCGGTGATGTGGTGGGAGTCGGAGCTGACGCCCGCGCCGGCCAGCTCGGCGTACACGCGGGCGCCGCGGGCCTTCGCGTGCTCCTCCGACTCGATCACCATGACGCCGGCGCCCTCGCCGAGGACGAAGCCGTCGCGGTCCACGTCGTAGGGGCGGGACGCGGCCTGCGGGTCGTCGTTGCGCTTGGACAGCGCCTGCATCGCGGCGAACGCGGCCATCGGCAGCGGGTGCACGGCGGCCTCGGCGGCGCCGCAGATCACGACGTCGGCCTGGCCGGAGCGGATGAGCAGCAGCGCGGTCTCGAGCGCCTCGGTGCCGGCGGCGCACGCGGACACCACCGTGCGGGCGCCGGCGCGGGCGCCGAACTCGAGGGAGAGCGCGCCGGCGGCGCCGTTGGGCATGAGCATCGGGACGGTCATGGGCAGCACGCGGCGCGGGCCGCGCTCGCGCAGGGTGTCCCAGCCGTCCAGGAGGGTCCACACGCCGCCGATGCCGGTGCCGAAGGCCACGGCGAGCCGGTCGCCGTCGACCTCCGCGCCCTCGAGGCCGGCGTCCTTCCAGGCCTCGCGCGCGGCGACGGTCGCCATCTGGGTGGCCGGGTCCTGGCGCTTCTGCTCCACCTTGGAGAGGACCTCGGAGGTGGGCACGGCCAGCTCGGCCGCGAAGGTGACCGGCAGCTCGTACTTCTCCACCCAGTCGTGCTCCATGGTGCGCGCACCGGAGACGCCCTGCAGGGCGTGGGACCAGAAGGTGGGCACGTCGCCGCCGATGGGCGTGGTGGCGCCGAGGCCGGTGATCACTGCGGTGCGGGTCATGGGTCTGCTGCCTCTGGGTCTCGAGTGGGGATCGGGCGGAGGGGGAGTCGTCGGCACGACGCGCGGCGCTCGCCGGGGTGCCGGAAGTCGAGGGTGGCGGGGCCGGGGGCGCTCACGCGCCCCCGGCGCTCACCGAGGGGACGGGACGGGCCGGGCCCGCCGCCGTCGTGGGCCGATCAGGCCTGGGCGCCGTCGATGAAGTCGACGGCGTCCTGGACGGTCTTGAGGTTCTTGACCTCCTCGTCCGGGATCTTCACGCCGAACTTGTCCTCGGCGTTGACCACGATGGTCATCATCGAGATCGAGTCGATGTCCAGATCGTCCGTGAAGGACTTCTCCGGCTGCACCTCGGCGGTGTCGAGGCCGGTCTCCTCGTTCACGATCTCGGCGAGGCCGGCGAGGATCTCTTCCTTGGAAGCCATGGGGCGTCTCCTTCGGTAGGGGTGTGGGGTGTACGTGGACAGTGAATCAGACGGCGCCGCCTCAGGGGAGGCGGACCACCTGGGCGCCGTAGACCAGCCCGGCGCCGAAGCCGATCTGCAGGGCCAGGCCGCCGGTGAGCTCGGGGTTCTCCTCCAGCAGACGGTGCATGGCCAGCGGGATGGACGCGGCCGACGTGTTGCCGGCGTCCGCGATGTCCCGGGCCACGACGACGGACTCCGGCAGCTTCAGCTGCTTGGCGAACTCGTCGATGATCCGCATGTTGGCCTGGTGCGGGATGAACGCGGCGAGGTCTTCGGGCTCCACGCCCGCGGCGTCGAGGGCCTCGCGGGCCACCTTCGCCATCGACCACACGGCCCAGCGGAAGACGGAGGGCCCGTCCTGGCGCAGCGTGGGCCAGAGCATCCCCTCCGCGCCGGTGATCGCCGAGGCGTCGCCCGTGGTGCGGGCGTGCTCCACGGCATCGCGGAGCTCCAGCTGCGAGTGCGTCATGGAGATCGTGGACCAGCGCTCCCCGTCCGAGCCCCACACCGAGGGGGAGATGCCCGGCTCGTCCGAGGCCGACACGATCACGGCGCCCGCGCCGTCGCCCAGGAGGAAGGAGATGGAGCGGTCCGTGGGATCCACGACGTCGGAGAGGCGCTCGACGCCGACCACGAGCACGTGCCGCGCGGTGCCGGAACGCACGAGCGCGTCGGCCTGGGCCACGCCGTAGCAGTAGCCGGCGCACGCGGCGGAGACGTCGTAGGCGGGCGCCGGGGTGGCCCCGATCTCGTGCGCCACGAGGGCCGCGGCCGAGGGGGTGGCGTGCGGGAAGGTGACGGTCGAGACGATCACGGCGTCCAGGTCCGAGCCCTGCAGGCCGGCCCGCTCGAGGGCCTCCCGGGCGGCGCCCACGGCCATGACGGGCACGGTCTCCTCCGCCGTGGCGCGCTGGCGCGTGACGATGCCGGTGCGCTGGCGGATCCACTCGTCCGACGAGTCGATAGGGCCGATGAGGTCCTCGTTGGGGACCAGGTTCGCCGGGCGGTAGGCGCCCACGGCCACGATGCGGCTGGCCGCGGGGCGCTCGTGCTGCTTCAGGGTGACGGTCATGGTGCTTCTCTCTGCCGGGCGGTGCGCGGGGTTCAGGCCGAGTGCTCGGCCAGGAACGCCCGCGCGGCGTCCAGGTCCTCGGGGGTCTTCACGGCGAGCTGCGCGGTGCCCTTGAGACCGCGCTTGGCCAGTCCGGTCAGTGTGCCACCGGGCAGCAGCTCCAGGACGCCCGTGACCTGCCGCGTGGCCATGGTCGCCATGCACAGGTCCCAGCGGACCGGGCGGGTGACCTGGTCCACGATCCGGGCGAGCACGTCCGTGCCGGACTCGACGGCCTCGCCGTCCCGGTTGGACAGCAGGGGCAGGCGCGGGTCCGAGGGGGAGAGGCCGGCGACGTGGGCCGCGAGGTCGTCCACGGCGGGGCGCATGTGCTCCGTGTGGAACGCGCCGGCCACCTTGAGCGGGATCACGCGAGCGCGGGCGGGGGCGGACTCGGCGAGCGCGCCGAGGGCCTCCGCGGTGCCGGCGGCGACGATCTGGCCGGCGCCGTTGACATTGGCGGGCGCCAGGCCCGCCGCGTCGATGGCCGCGAGGACCTCGTCCTGGTCCCCGCCCACGACGGCGGCCATGCCCGTGGGCGTGGCCGCGGCGGCCCGGGCCATGCCGGTGGCGCGCACGCGCACCAGGGAGAGGGCCTCGGCGGGGGACAGCACGCCGGTGACGGCGGCCGCGGTGACCTCGCCCACGGAGTGGCCGGCCACGACGGTCGACTTCGGTGCGGCGGCGTCCGCCTCGAGGGCCGCGGCGGCCACCAGGCCGGCCGCCACGATCAGCGGCTGGGCGACGGCGGTGTCCTTGATGGTCTCCTCGTCCGACTCGGTGCCGTGGCGGATCAGGTCCACGCCCGCGGCGTCGGAGAGGGACGCGAGCAGGTCGCGGGTCCCGTCCAGCTCGAGCCAGGGGGCGAGGAAGCCGGGCGTCTGGGACCCCTGTCCGGGGCACACGATGGCAAGCATTCCTCCATCGTGTCAGGATCGGCCGCCATCCCGGACAGATCGCGCCACGAAGCACGGCGAGTCGGTTTGGAGGGTTTCTACAAGTGGGGGGGGGCGCCGCCCCGGCTCAGTCCGAGCCTGTCCCGGTCGTCGGCCGCGCCCCCGCGAGCCGGCCCAGGGTGATCGCGGTCTGCAGGACGTACGCGTCGCGGGGGACCAGCGGGTCCCAGCCGGTCACCTCGGCCACCCGCTTGAGGCGGTACCGCACCGTGTTCGCGTGGACGAACAGCTCGCGGGCCGTGCCCTCGAGCGAGTGGCCCAGCGCGCCGTACGCGTCCACGGTCTCCAGCAGGGAGGTGCCGGCGTCGGCCAGGGGCGTGAACACCCCGTCCACGAGGGCTTCCCGGGCCGTGGGGTCGCCCAGCAGCGCCCGCTCGGGCAGCAGGTCCTCCGCCGGGGTGGGCCGGCTCGCCCGGGGGTGGGCGGCCGCCGCGCTGAGCCCGGCGAGGGTGTGCCGCGCCGAGACGTGCACCGAGACCAGCGAGTCCACGACGGGTCCCACGATCACCGGTCCCGGCGCGAACCAGGGCGCGAGCGCCTCGCCCACCGCCCGCGCGTCCCGCACCGAGCCGACCACGAGGACGAGCCGTTCGGACTGCACGCCCACGAGCAGGTCGCAGTCGAGCCTCGCCGCGGCCCGCCGCAGGTCCGGGATGAACGCGGGCTTGTCCTGCCCCGGGGCGAGACCGGCCATGACCATCACGTCGTGGTCCCCACGCCAGCCCAGCGCCGTGGCCCGATGCCGGATCTCGTCCGGGTCCTGCCCGCGCAGCACCGCGTCCAGCAGGACCGACTCGAGCCGCGAGTCCATCGCGCCGCGCATCTCCGCGGCCCGGGCGTACACGTCTGCGAGCGCGAACGCGACCTCGCGCGAGTAGTGGAGGATGTGTTCGCGGACGGGCGCCTGGTCGCGCTCGGCCAGCAGCTCCGGCACCCGCGTCTCGACGACGTCCACCATCGTCCGGATGAGCTGGAGGGCCCGCTGCAGCGAGATCGCCCGGGTGAGATCGGTGGGCGCGGGCCCGAAGACGTCCTGCAGGACGTGGCCCGTGGAGGTGGGCCGCTCGAACCACGTGAGGAAGCCCTGCAGGGCGCGCTGGGCCACGAGCCCGAGGGCGCTGCGCTCGTCCGGGGTGAGTCGGCGGTACCAGGGCAGGGTGGCGTCCAGCCGCTGCAGCACCGCCGTGTTCAGTGCCCCCAGGTGGCTCCGGAGGCGGGCCAGCCCGTCGGTGCTCACGGGGCGAGGGGCGGCGGGGCGGGGCTCGGGCATGCGCTCCATCCTAGGCGCGTGTTGTGGGGTTCCTACAGCGACGACGCCGGCCGCCCGCCTCCGTGGCGGAGGCGGGCGGCCGGCGTCGGGTCGGGAGGACGTCGGCCTCCCCGCGGCGTGCGGGTCAGGCGTCGCCGCCTGCGATGCCGGTGGTGCCGGCGTTGACGTCGTCCAGGCGGTACTTCTCGTGCGCCTTCGCGGCCGTGCCCCGCTCGACCTCGCCCTCCTCCTCGAGGAGCTGCAGCGCGCGGACCACCATCGAGTGGGTGTCGATGAGGAAGTACCGACGGGCGGCGGCGCGGGTGTCCGCGAAGCCGAACTCGTCGGCGCCGAGCGCCGAGAAGCGGTTCGGCACGAACGGGCGGATCTGGTTCGTCCACGAGGTGGAGTAGTCCGAGGTGGCCACGATCGGGCCCTCGGCCCCCTGCAGCGCCTGCGTCACGTAGGGCACGCGCGGGGTGGCGGACGGGTCCTTCAGGGCGTCCTTCTCCGCCGCGACGGCGTCGCGGTACAGCTCGTTGTAGGAGGTCACCGACCACACGGAGGCGTTCACGCCCCACTCCTCGGAGAGGATCCGCTGGGCGTCGAGCGCCCACGGCACGGAGACGCCGGAGCCCAGGAGCTGGACCTTCGGGCCGTCGCCCTGGCCCTCGGAGAGACGGTAGATGCCCTTGAGCAGGCCCTCCACGTCGAGGCCCTCGGGCTCCTCGATGTGGGTGATCGGCTCGTTGTACACCGTGAGGTAGTAGATGACGTTGCGGACGTCGTCCCCGCGGTCGTGGTCGCCGTACATGTCCTCCAGGCCCTGGCGCACGATGTGGGCGATCTCGTACGAGTACGCCGGGTCGTAGTGCTTCACGGCCGGGTTCGTGGACGCCAGGACGGGGGAGTGACCGTCCATGTGCTGGGTGCCCTCGCCGGCGAGGGTGGTGCGCCCGGCGGTGGCGCCGATCATGAAGCCGCGCGCGAGCTGGTCGCCTGCGGCCCAGATGTTGTCCGCGGTCCGCTGGAAGCCGAACATCGAGTAGAAGATGTACACCGGGATCATCGGCTCGCCGTGCGTGGAGTACGCCGTGCCGATCGCGTTGAACGCCGCGGTGGCGCCGTCCTCGTTGATGCCGACGTGGTAGATCTTCCCCTGCGGGGACTCCTTGTAGGACAGGAACAGGTCCCGGTCCACGGACAGGTAGTTCTGCCCCTTGGGGTTGTAGATCTTCGCGGTCGGGAAGAACGAGTCCATGCCGAAGGTGCGGGCCTCGTCCGGGATGATCGGCACGAAGCGCGGTCCCATGTTCTTGTCCCGCATCAGGTCCTTGAGCAGGCGCACGAACGCCATGGTCGTGGCGGCCTGCTGCTTGCCCGATCCCTTGCGGGCCTGCTTGTACGCGGACTCCGGGGGCAGCGGGATCGCGTGGTAGTCGCTGCGCCGCTCCGGCACGAAGCCGCCCAGCTCCTTGCGCCGCTCCATCATGTACCTGATCTCCGGGGCGTCGGCACCCGGGTGGTAGTACGGGATGTTGTACGGGTCCTTCTCGATCTGCTCGTCCGAGATCGGGATGCGGTGGCGGTCCCGGAACACCTTGAGGTCGTCCACCGTCAGCTTCTTCATCTGGTGCGTGGCGTTGCGGCCCTCGAAGGACTTGCCCAGGCCGTAGCCCTTGATGGTGTGGGCCAGGATGACGGTGGGCTGGCCCTTGTGCTCCATGGCGGCCTTGTAGGCGGCGTAGACCTTCTTGTAGTCGTGGCCGCCGCGCTTGAGGCCCCAGATCTCGTCGTCGGTCATGTCCGCCACCATCTCCTTGGTGACGGAGGACCGGCCGAAGAAGTGGTCGCGCACGAAGCCGCCGGACTCGGCCTTGTAGGTCTGGTAGTCGCCGTCGAGCGTCTCGTTCATGATGCGCACGAGCTCGCCCTCGTCGTCGACCTCGAGCAGCGGATCCCACTCGCGGCCCCACAGGACCTTGATGACGTTCCAGCCGGCGCCCCGGAAGTAGGACTCCAACTCCTGGACGATCTTGCCGTTGCCGCGCACCGGCCCGTCGAGACGCTGCAGGTTGCAGTTGATGACGAAGGTGAGGTTGTCGAGCTTGTCGTTGGCCGCGATGTGCAGCTGGCCGCGCGACTCGGGCTCGTCCATCTCGCCGTCGCCGAGGAAGGCCCACACGTGCTGGTCGGAGGTGTCCTTGATGCCGTTGTTGTGCAGGTACCGGTTGGTCTGCGCCTGGAAGATGGCGTTCATCGGCCCCAGACCCATGGACACGGTGGGGTACTGCCAGAAGTGCGGCATCATCCGCGGGTGCGGGTAGGAGGGCAGGGCGTGGCCCTGGCGGGACTTCTCCTGGCGGAAGCCGTCGAGGTCCTCCTCGGTCAGGCGGCCCTCGAGGAACGCGCGGGCGTAGTTGCCGGGCGAGGAGTGTCCCTGGAAGAAGATGTGGTCGCCGCCGCCCGGGTGGTCCTGACCGCGGAAGAAGTGGTTCAGGCCCACCTCGTAGAGGGTCGCCTGGCCCGCGTAGGAGGAGATGTGACCGCCGACGCCGACGCCGTCGCGCTGGGCGCGCTGCACGAGGGCCATGGCGTTCCACCGCAGGTAGTTGCGGTAGCGGCGCTCGAGCTCCTCGTCGCCCGGGTACTCCGGCTCCTGGTCCGCCGGGATCGTGTTCACGTAGTCCGTGGTGGTCACGTAGGGCAGGGCGACGGACTGGGCGCTCGCGCGCTGCATGAGGGAGCGCATGATGTACTGCGCCCGCTCCGTGCCGCGCTCCTCGATGAGTCCGTCGAGGGACTCGATCCACTCCGACGTCTCCTGGGGATCCTTGTCCGGGAGCTGGTCGGTCAGACCGCTGCGGATCTGCGAGCTCTCTTCGGCTGCGCTCACGGTGCCTCCTGGTTCTCGTGCGGAGGGGTGCTCCGCGGTGGGCTGCGGGCAGACGATCCGGTCCGGGCCCGCGACGCCGAGCCGGGCGCGTCGCCCGGAGAGTGCGTCTGTTCCTCCCCAGAGTAGACCGGAGCCGCCGCGTCCGCCCGGCCGGAGGCCCCGGAACGGCGGCGTCCACGGCGTATGGTGGTCATCATCACCCGCTCGACGGCGCGGGCCGCAGTGCCCGCCACCATCAAGGAGGACCGGACACTATGCAGGCTGGGTCGACGCCGACCTCGACGGACAGCGCCCTGCTGGCGGAGCTCGCCCTCTCGAGGGGCGACCTGGTGCAGGAGTGGGGGTACGACGACGACGCCGACGTCACCTTCCGTGACGCGCTCGAGGACGCGCTCGGCGAGGAGCTGCTGACCGAGGAGGATCAGGAGCCGGCGGACGCGGTCCTCTTCTGGTGGCGCGCGGACGACGGCGACGTCATGGATCTCGCGGACGCCCTCGTGGACGCCCAGCGCTCCCTCGATGCCGGCCCCGTCTGGATCATGACCCCCCGCAAGGGGCGCCCCGGCCACGTCAGCCCGGCGGACGTCGCCGAGGCCGCCTCCACCGCGGGCCTGCACGCCACCACCGGGGCCGGTGCCTCCGAGGACTGGGCCGCTCAGAAGCTCGTCCAGAAGCGCGGTGGCTGAGCCCCCGTCCGGCGGGACGCGGGGCGCCGACGTCGTCCCCGCGCTGCGCGACGACCACGGCCAGAGGTGGCCGTGGCCGCCGACGCGCGGGCCCGAGGACGCCGCCGCGCCGCGGGGCACGTGGCTCGTCTTCCTGCCCGGGGCGTTCACGCCGGTGTGCACGGGCGAGCTCGGCTGGCTCGGGGCGCTCGCCGAGGACGTGGCGGTCGACGAGGTGGCCGTCCGCGTGGTCTCGTGTGACGCCGCCCCCGTGCTGCGCCGCGTCCGCGAGGAGCTGGCACTGCCGGAGCCGCTCACCCTGCTCTCCGATTTCTGGCCCCACGGCGCGGCCTGCCGTGCCCTCGACGTCTTCGACGCGGAGACCGGGCGGCCCCGCCGCGTCTCCGTGCTGCTCGACGCGGACGGGGTCGAGGCCGCGCGCGTGGTCGCCGCCCCGGGACAGGCACGCACCCGGAGCGAGCACGAGGCGGCGACGCGCGACCTGCTCGTTCACCGGTAGCCTGGACGGACACCGGCACCCGTAGCTCAGTTGGTCAGAGCATCTCGTTTACACCGAGAGGGTCGGGGGTTCGAGTCCCTCCGGGTGCACCGATCGCGGGGCCATGACACGGCGTGACGCCGCGGCTCCGTCATGCCGACCGCCCGTCAGGCGCCTATGAGAGCATGCTCACCATCATGGGCTCCTCGTCAGCGTCCTCGCGCGCCTCCGCTCCGTCCTCGCGGTGGGCCGAGGTGCGCTCCGGCGTCGCCGTGACGCTGGGCGCCGGCCTCGGCCTGTTCCCCCTGGGCGTGGCCTTCGGGATGCTCGTGGTCCAGGCCGGGCTGCCCGCGTGGGTCGCACCCCTGTTCTCCGTGGTCGTGTTCGCCGGGTCCGTCGAGCTGCTGCTCGTCTCGCTGGTGGTGGCGGGCACGCCGCTGCTCACGATCGCCGTGACGGTGTTCCTCGTGAACTTCCGCCACGTGTTCTATGCGTTCAGCTTCCCGCTGCGCGTGGTCCGGGGGCGCCTCGCGCGGATCTACTCGATGGGCGCCCTGATCGACGAGGCCTACGCCATCGCCGCCGCCCAGCCCCGCGGTTGGACGGCGCCCCGGCTGCTGGCCATGCAGATCGCGCTGCATGCGTATTGGGTGCTCGGGGGCCTCGCCGGGGTGGCCGTCGCGTGGCTGCTGCCCGGGCCGGTGGAGGGCCTGGAGTTCGCGCTCGTCGCCCTCTTCATCGTGCTCGCCATGGACGCCGCCCGCACGCGGGCCCAGCTGCCCCTCGTGCTGGCGGCCGCGGTCGCCGTCGGGGTGGCCCTGCTGCTGGCGCCGGCGCAGGTGCTCGTCGTCGCCTTCGCCCTCTACGCCGCGGTGCTGATCGCGTTCCACGTGCTCGCCGCACGCGGGACCGCCCTGCCGCTGCCTGAGCCCGTGCCCGTCACCGGACCGGTTCCCGTCGTCGCCGCGACGGGGGAGCGGGCCGGCATGGATGCCGAGCCCGACGCCGAGGAGGATCCCCGATGACCGGCGCCGCCTACCTGGTGGCCGCGGCCGTCGTCGCGGGCCTCGTGACCTTCTGCCTGCGGGCGCTGCCGTTCGCCCTGCTGCAGCCGCTGCGGGAGTCCGTGCTCGCCGCGCGGCTGGCGGTGTGGATGCCCGCCGGCGTGCTGACCATCCTGGCCCTGGTGATGCTGCTCGACGCCGCGGCGCTGGCCCCCGGAGAGCCCGTGGACGGGACGCGGGTGGCCCACGCGCTGATCGCGGCGGCGGTGACGGTCGTCGTGCATCTGCTGGCCGGGCGGCGGACCCTGGTCTCGATCGCCTCCGGCACGCTGGCCTACGTGCTGTTGGTCAACCTGGCCTGAGCGGCGGCGGGGCGGGTTCGCCCAGGCGTTCGGCCCATGCGCGGCTCGCCGCGGCGAGGCGCCGGCCGTAGGCGGTGACGCCGGCGTCGAGCGTGCCGGCGTTGTAGAGCGTCCCCGCCCGGGCGATCCCCTCCGCGGAGAGGTCGCCGCCCAGGTGCCCGCGCAGGACCTCCAATCCGAAGGCCAGGTTGTCCTCCGGCTCCCACAGACGAAACCCGCGCTCCGCCGCCTGTGCGAAGTACGGCGGCCACGTGATCTGCGCGGGCCCCACCCCGTTCGACGTCTCACCCTGCGCCACCCGGGCCACGAGCTCCTCGTAGCGCTCCCGGGTCACGGGGACGTCCGTCCCGCGCGGGGCACTGTGCACGCCGCCGGCGTCGTGCCCGAAGACGTTCCGGCCACCGGACTCGAGCTCGGCCAGGGCCGCCGCCACCGGGAGGGGCACGTCCGCCCGGCGTGCGGCGGCCACGATCGTCGCGGCGTTGTCGAGGTGCCGGCCGAGCGTCGCCGTCGGGTCGGACGGGCGGTCGCGGGCGGAGCGGCGGGTGAGGAGGTCGCGGAGCAGGCCCATCGGCCCACCCTCCCGCATCCCGGGTTGAGTTGTCGCGGGTGACGGGCCCGCGCACCCGCGACAACTCAACCCGGGATGCGGGGCAGGGGCCGGGCGGCGGCGCGTCGTCAGCATCCGGGCGCACTAGGGTGGAGCGCATGTCCGCGACCCCCCTCGGCTTCTGGAAGCTGCCCGCCCGTCCCGACGGCGCCGCCCGTCACCTCGCCGTCATCACCGGGGGCGAGGCGCAGCAGACCATGCTCTTCCTCCAGGACGGGCAGTGGTCCATCCTCGCCCTCTTCCAGGACGAGCTGGCCGGCAAGGCCGCCGCCCGCACCCTGGACGCGCTCCTGCAGTCCGTCACCTGTCTGCGCATGGGCGGCCGCGACGTCCTCGACGGCGCCGACACCCCGAGGCCCGGTGTCGAGTGGGCCGGCTACGACCGCGAGTTCGAGGAGGCCGACGTGGCCGAGCAGCGCGACGTCGAGCCGCGCGGCCGGATCTGGATCCTCCCGGCCACGGACGGCGCCTCCGTCGGCCTGAAGCTTCCCGGGCACCGCCGGTACGACGACGCCGTCGCGCAGTTCGCCGACGTCGACGCGGCGCGTGCCGCCGTCGCGGCGATCGACGAGCTCCTGGGCGTCGGCCCGCGCGGCTGAGCAGGCCGACACTCGTCGGCCCGGGGCCGCGACCGTTCGCCTCCCAGGGTTCACCTGCTGTTCACGCGGCTGCGCTGCCGGGCCCGGCTTCCTCGTCCGCCGCCCACCCATAATGGTGTGAAGAGCACAGGCCGCGGCCCGCCTCCGTCGTACCGAGGAGGGGACGGGCGGGCACGGTGACGCACCCAGTGAAGGAGACGGTCCATGGAGCTGCTGCAGCCCGACGCCCCCCGCGAGAACCTGCGCGAGTTCATCGACAAGCTGCGCGACGGCGGCTACACCGTCTCGGACGGCCACACCAACGATCCCGACCTGATCGATCCGCAGGGCCGTGCCGTGGAGACGTGGAAAGAGGACTACCCGTACGAGACGCGCATGACGCGCGAGGAGTACGAGCTGGAGAAGTACCGCCTGCAGATCGAACTGCTCAAGCTGCAGTACTGGGGCGAGGACACCGGCCAGCGCCACATCATCGTCTTCGAGGGCCGCGACGCCGCCGGCAAGGGCGGCACCATCAAGCGCTTCACCGAGCACATGAACCCCCGCACCGCCCGCGTCGTGGCCCTCAACAAGCCCTCGGACCGCGAGCTCGGCCAGTGGTACTTCCAGCGCTACATCCAGCACTTCCCCACGGCGGGCGAGATCGTGCTGTTCGACCGCTCGTGGTACAACCGCGCCGGCGTCGAGCGCGTGATGGGCTTCGCCACGGACGAGCAGTACCGCCGCTTCATGAACCAGGTGCCGCTGTTCGAGAAGATGCTCGTGGACGACGGCATCCACCTCACCAAGTTCTGGTTCTCCGTGACACAGACCGAGCAGCGCACGCGCTTCGCGATCCGCCAGATCGACCCGGTCCGCCAGTGGAAGCTCTCGCCCATGGACCTCGAGTCCCTGGACCGCTGGGAGGCGTACACGGAGGCCAAGGAGGCCATGTTCCTCCACACGGACACGGACCACGCCCCGTGGATCTCCATCCGCTCCAACGACAAGAAGCGGGCCCGCCTCAACGCGATGCGCTACTTCCTGTCCCAGTTCGAGTACGAGGGCAAGGACCACGAGGTCGTCGGCACCCCGGACCCGCTGATCGTGCGCCGCGGCCGCGACGCCGTGGGGGACTGACCGCGGTCGACGTAGGCTGGGGGCGGGTCCGTGTCCGGCACGGCCCGTCCCACCGTCCGAGCCACAGGAGGCCCCCGCGATGACCGAGCAGACCACCACCGTCCCCGTCGGCGCCGCCGACATCGGCGTCACGGGCCTGGCGGTGATGGGCGCGAACCTCGCGCGCAACTTCGCCCGCCACGGCTACACGGTGGCCCTGCACAACCGCAGCCGGGCCCGCACGGACCAGCTCGTGGCCGAGCACGGTGACGAGGGCGCGTTCGTGGCGACGGAGACGCTCGCCGAGCTCGTGCAGTCCCTCGCCGTGCCGCGCCGGGTGCTCATCATGGTCAAGGCGGGCGCCCCCGTGGACGCCGTCATCGACCAACTCGTCCCCCTGCTGGACGAGGGCGACATCGTCATCGACGCCGGCAACTCCCATTTCGAGGACACCCGCCGCCGCGAGGCGGCCCTCGCCGAGAAGGGCCTGCACTTCGTGGGCGTCGGTGTCTCCGGCGGCGAGGAGGGTGCCCTGCACGGTCCGGCGATCATGCCCGGCGGTCCGGAGAAGTCCTACGAGGCCCTCGGCCCGATGCTCGAGAAGATCGCCGCGCAGTTCGAGGGGGAGCCGTGCTGCGCCTGGGTCGGCACGGACGGCGCCGGCCACTACGTGAAGATGGTCCACAACGGCATCGAGTACGCGGACATGCAGGTCATCGGCGAGGCCTACGACCTGCTGCGCCGTGTGGGCGGCCTCGAGCCCGCCGAGCAGGCCGAGGTGTTCACGGCGTGGAACCAGACCGACCTGGCCTCCTACCTCATCGAGATCACGGCCGAGGTGCTCGCGCAGGTGGACGCGGCCACGGGCCGCCCGCTCGTGGACGTGATCGTGGACGAGGCCGGGCAGAAGGGCACCGGCCGCTGGACCGCGATCTCGGGTCTCGACGTCGGCTCCCCGGTGGCCGCGATCGCCGAGTCCGTCTTCGCCCGCTCGCTGTCCTCTCAGCGCGCGGTGCGCGAGGTCGCCCGTGAGACCCTCGCGGCCGGCGTCGACGAGGAGGCGCAGCGCGCCCCGCAGGACACGGACGCGTTCGTGGAGGACGTGCGCCAGGCGCTGTTCGCCTCCAAGCTCGTGGCCTACGCGCAGGGCATGGACATGCTCGCGGCCGCCGCCGAGGAGTACGGCTGGTCGCTGGACCTGGGCACCATCGCCTCGCTGTGGCGGGACGGCTGCATCATCCGCGCCGACCTGCTCGACGTGATCATGCAGGCCTTCGGCGGCCGCGACACCTCCCGCCATCCGGCGCCGGGCACCCGCGCCCCCGGCCAGCCGCTCAACCTGCTCTTCGCCCCCGAGTTCGCCCAGGCGATCGCCGAGGCCCTGCCGGCCTGGCGCCGCGTCGTCGGCACCGCCGTCGCCGCGGGCGTGCCGGTCCCGGTGTTCTCCTCGGCCCTGGCGTACTACGACGGCCTGCGGGCCGACCGCCTGCCGGCCGCCCTCGTGCAGGGCCAGCGCGACTACTTCGGCGCCCACACCTACCTGCGCGTGGACCGCGAGGGCTCGTTCCACACGCTGTGGTCCGGCGACCGCACCGAGGTCGACGGCGAGGGCGTGCCCGTGGTCATGCCGCAGCCGACCGAGGGCGACCCCACGCAGGACTGACCCGGCGTGGACCCGGCCCTCAGATCCAGAGGGCCGGGTCCACGTACTCCGCGGGGTCCACGAGCGGCTTGCCCTCGGACGGGCCCTTGCGCGGTCGGACGGTGGCCGGCACGCCGGTGGCGATCGCGTCGGCGGGGGTGTCCTTCACGACGACGGCGTTGGCGCCCACCGCCGTTCCCTCCCCGATCTCGACGGGTCCGAGGATCTTGGCGCCGGCCCCCACCACGACGCCGTCGCGCAGCGTGGGGTGCCGCTTCACCTTGGCCAGGGAGCGGCCGCCGAGGGTGACCCCGTGGTACAGCATCACGTCGTCGCCGATCTCCGCGGTCTCGCCGATCACGACACCCATGCCGTGGTCGATGAAGAACCGACGACCGATCGACGCGCCGGGGTGGATCTCGATGCCCGTGGCCGCCCGCGTGACCTGCGAGAGCACGCGGGCGGGCATCTTCAGCCGGTCATGCCGCCACATCCGGTGCGCGACGCGGTGCGCCCACACTGCGTGCAGACCCGAGTAGACGAGGGCCACCTCGAGGTCACCGCGCGCCGCTGGGTCATGGCTGCGGACGGTCGCGATGTCTTCCTTGATGCGGGAGAACAGTCCCACGGGCGGCCCCTTCGGGTCGGTGCGGTCGGTGAGCGGGCGGCGGTCAGCCGCGGATGTCCTCGAAGAGGGCGGTGGAGATGTAGCGCTCGCCGAAGTCACACACGATGGCGACGATCAGCTTGCCCTCGGACTCGGGCTTGGCGGCCTCCTTGAGGGCGGCCGAGATGATCGCGCCGGTGGAGATGCCGCCCAGGATGCCCTCCTCGGTCCCGAGCCGACGGGCGGTCTCGATGGACTCCTCGAAGGTGGCCGGGTAGACCTCGTCGTAGAGGTCGGTGTCCAGGATCTCCGGCACGAAGTTCGCGCCGATGCCCTGGATCTTGTGCGGGCCGGCCTGGCCGCCGGAGAGGATGGGGGAGTCGGCCGGCTCGACGGCGATGAGCTTCACGTCCGGCTTCTGCTCGCGCAGGTACCGGCCCGCGCCCGTGATGGTGCCGCCGGTGCCGACGCCGGCGATGAACACGTCCACGGCACCCTCGGACGCGTCCCAGATCTCCGGGCCGGTGCCCGTGTAGTGGGCCTGGATGTTGGCCTGGTTCGCGAACTGCTGGGCCCAGATGGAGTTCGGGGTGCTGCGGACGATCTCCTGGGCGCGCTCGAGGGCCCCGCGCATGCCGTCTGCACCGGGGGTCAGCACGATCTCGGCGCCGAACGCCTTGAGCATCACGCGGCGTTCGGTGGACATGGTCTCGGGCATGGTCAGGATCACGCGGTAGCCGCGCGCCGCGCCGACCATGGCCAGGGCGATGCCGGTGTTGCCCGAGGTGCCCTCCACGATGGTGCCGCCGGGGGTCAGCTCGCCGGCCGCCTCCGCGGCGTCGACGATGGCGGTGCCGATGCGGTCCTTCACCGAGTTGGCCGGGTTGTAGAACTCGACCTTCACGGCGACGTCGCCGGGCAGGTCCTTCGCGAGGCGGTTCAGCCGGACCAGGGGCGTGCCGCCGACCGCCTGGGTGATGTCGTCAAGGATGCGGGCCATGGTGGTACCTCCGGGGGGTGGTGGTGCGCCTCGGGGCGCGGGCGATCTAGTGGGTGTTCCTGCGTCAGGCTATCGAGCCGCGGCGCCGCTCAGGCGTCCACGAGCCACGCGGAGTAGTTCCGGCGCACCTTCGCGAGCTTCGGATCGATGACCACACGGCAGTATCCATTGGAACGGCGCCGCGCATAGAAGTCCTGGTGAATGTCCTCGGCCGGGTGCCACGCGGACGCCGGCTCGACGCGTGTGACGATGGGGCTGTCATAGTTCGCCTGCGCCCGGGCGATCTCGTCCGCGAAGAACCGGGCCTCGGCCTCGTCGTGGGCGAAGACGGCCGAGCGGTACTGGGTGCCGACGTCGGCCCCCTGGCGGTTCAACGACGTGGGGTCGTGGCCGGTGAAGAACAGATCCATGATCACCTCGGGCGGCACGACGGCGGCGTCGAAGCGCACACGGACCGCTTCGGCGTGGCCGGTGGTCCCGGTGCACACGGACTCGTAGCTCGGGGCGGGGTCGTCGCCTCCGGTGTAGCCGGACTCGACGGCGAGCACGCCCCGCACGCGACGGTAGACGGCGTCGAGGCACCAGAAGCAGCCGCCGGCGAGCGTCAGCTCGCGGACGTCGGCGGGCGCGCCGGAGGCGCCGAGGGGCTCGGTACGGGGGGAGTCGGTCATGGCAGGCACAGCAACGCGGCCCGCGCTTTTCATTCCCGACGGCGCCGCGCCGTGCCCTCACCCAGGGCCGCCGGGTCGTGCGTGCCCGGGCCGGGTGGGCCATCATGGCCGGTATGGCCGTGTCCCGTCCCGCCGTCCCCGCCTCGCCGGAGCACGCCCTGGCCCCACCGACGCTCGGGCACGTCCTCGAGGTCGTCCAGGGGCTGTGGCCGCGGGAGCTGGCGGAGCCGTGGGACGCCGTCGGGCCGGTGGCCGGGCGCCCGGAGGCGCCGGTGCGGACCGTCCTGTGGGCGCTGGACCCCGTGCAGGCCGTGGCCGACGAGGCCGTCGCCCGTGGGGCCGACCTCGTGGTCACCCACCACCCGCTCCTGCTGCGCGGGACCTCGTCCGTCGCCGCCGTCGGGCATGCCGCCGCCGCCAAGGGACGCCTGCTGCACACCCTGATCGAGCACCGCATCGCCCTGCTCGCCGCGCACACCAACGCCGACGCCGTCGTGGGCGGCGTCTCGGACGTGCTGGCCCGTGCCGTCGGCGTCACCGGAGCGCTCTCGCCCCTGACGACCTCCGCCGCCGGCACCGGGGCCGAAGGCATCGGCCGGGTGGGCGACCTGCCCGAGGAGACCGACCTGGCCGCCTTCGCCCGCGCCGTGCACGCGGCGCTGCCCGCCACGGCCGGCGGCGTGCGCGTGGCGGGCGACCCCGCCCAGCGCATCCGCCGCGTCGCCGTGTGCGGCGGCGCCGGAGACAGCCTCTTCGACGCGGTCCGCGCGTCCGGAGCGGACGTCTACGTGACCGCCGATCTGCGCCACCACCCGGCCTCGGAGGCCCGGGAGACGGCGGTGTCGGGGGATGGACGTCCCGCGCTCGTGGACGTCTCGCACTGGGCGAGCGAGTCCCTGTGGCTCGAGCACGGCGCCCGCGCCCTGGAGGCCGCCCTGGCGGAGCGGGGACTGGGCGTCACCACCCTGTTCTCAGATCACCGCAGCGACCCCTGGGACTTCCTGGTCGGGGGAGAGCGGGCCGACGAGGGGAGTCACGCATGAGTGAGGTCACCGCACCGCCGGCCGTCCAGGCCCGGCTGCTGGAGCTGCAGGAGCTCGACACGGCCCTGGACCAGGCCCGCGCCGCCGTCCGTCGGCTCAAGGCGGACCCGGAGCACACCCGGCTGCGCGCCCGTGCGCAGGAGTTCGAGGAGGCGCTGCCCGGTCTGCAGGACGCCGCACGCACCGCCGACCGGGCGGGGGCCGAGGCCACCGAGAAGGCCGCCGCCACCCGCGCCCGTCGGGACCGGACCCGGGAGCGGCTCGAAGCGGGCCAGGGCGGGTCCAAGGAGCTGCAGGCCATGCAGCACGAGGACGACACGCTCACCGCACTGCTCGATGACCACGAGGCCGCGGCGCTCGAGGCCATGGAGGCCGCCGACGCCGCCGAGTCCCGGCTCGCGAAGGGCCACGCCGCTCTGGAGCAGGCACGGGCCGAGGTCGAGGCCCGCGCGGCGGAGGTGCGCCGCGAGGGGCAGGTCGTGACCCAGCGTGGCCGGGACCTCACCCAGCGCCGTGCGGCGTTGGCCGCCGTGTTTCCCGCGTCGTTGCTGGCCCTGTACGAGCAGGCGCGGGAGCGCAACGGCGGCATCGGCGCGGCCCGGCTCGTCGGGAACCGGTCCGCGGCCGCGGGCACGGAGCTGTCACCGGCGGAGGTCGCGCGCATCCGAGCCCTCCCGCCGGCCGCCGTCGCCCGCTGCCCCGAGTCCGGCGCCATCCTCATCCGGGACTGACCCCGGGCTCCGCCCCCGGCGCGGTCAGTAGAGTGGGGGGCCGCGTCGGACGGCGCGACCACGGACACGAGGAGGCGCACGGTGAGCGGACGAGTCCTGCAGGTGGAGGCCGACGGCGGGTCGCGGGGCAACCCCGGCGTCGCCGGCTACGGCGCCCTGGTGCGCGACCCGGCCACAGGCGAGATCCTCCGGACCGACGCCGCTCCGCTGGGGAAGGCGTCCAACAACGTGGCCGAGTACTCCGGGCTCGTGGCCGGGCTGCGGATGGCCCGGGACCTCGACCCGGAGGCCCGGGTGCACGTGCTGATGGACTCCAAGCTCGTGGTGGAGCAGATGTCCGGGCGGTGGAAGATCAAGCACGAGGACATGCGGCGCCTCGCGGCCGAGGCCCGGGCCGTGCTGCCCCCCGAGCGCGTCAGCTACGAGTGGATCCCGCGGAACCGGAACAAGGACGCCGACCGCCTCTCCAACGAGGCCATGGACGCCGGCGCGCGGGGCGGGCAGTGGGACGCCGGCGCCTCAGAGGTGCCCGTTGCGGCCCCCACGGCCGTGGGGTCGACCGCCGCGGAGGCGTCCACGACCTCCGCGTCGGCGGTGGCCGGGTCCGGCCTCGAGGCCGACGCGGACGTCCGGGCCGCGGAGGCGGACGGGCCCGACGCCGTCGCCTCGCCGGAGGATGCGACCCCGGTGCCCGCGCCCACGGGACGGCTGCATCACGTGGAGATCTGGGTCGCCGACCTCGCGGCGGCCGAGGCGAGCCTCGGCTGGCTGTTCGGCGAGCTCGGCTACGTGCCCGGCGAGGGGTGGGCCGAGGGCCGGACGTACCAGGGGGCGGGGGAGTACCTCGTGCTCGAGGCCGGGCCCGACGTCGCCGCGGGCGCCCACGAGCGCACCCGCCCGGGCCTGAACCACCTGGCCTTCCGGGCCGGATCGCGCGCCCGCGTGGACGAGCTCACCGCCGCCGCGCGCGACCGGGGGTTCCGCCTGCTCTTCGAGGACCGCCACCCGCACGCCGGGGGAGCGGACCACTACGCCGCCTACCTCGAGACCGCGGACGGCTTCGAGGTGGAGCTGGTGGCCGTCGAGGACTGAGGCCGCGTCCGGGCAGACCGCGCCTCGCCCGGGGTCACCCCTCGGGCAGGATCACCCGCAGCGCGCCGGGCTTGCCGCCGGACGGCCGGGCCAGCTCGACCTCCCAGCCGGGGCCGTCCCCGGCCCGCGCGACCACGTCCGCCACGCGGTCCAGCGTCGAGGTCTCCCGCGCCCCCGCCTCCAGGAGCGCGCGGGCCACGAGGCCGCGGGTGTGCTTGGCGAAGTGCGAGACGACGGTCCGCTCGCCGTCGCGCAGCTGGAACACGTCGACCGCGAGGGTCCGCTCCGCCGGTGCCCGCCACTGGGCCGCGTAGCCTCCGGAGCGGCAGTCGACGACGGGCCCGCCGTCCCGTGCGGCGAGCGCGTCGAGGGCGGGGGTCAGGACGGGGCGCCAGTGCGCGGCCAGCCCGGGCAGCCCGGGCAGCTTCGCGCTGACGGGCAGCCGGAAGGCGGGGATCCGGTCCGCCAGCGCGGTGGCGCCGAACAGCGCGGAGAAGACCAGCACGGACAAGCGGGCGCGGCGCTTCGCCGCCGCCGACAGCGAGGCGTGGTCGAGCGCGTCGAAGAGCACGCCCGTGAACACCCGGTGACCGGGCGCGGCGGGGGCGACGGCCAGGCGCGTGTTCGCCTCGACCTCGCCGGCGAGCGACGCTCCGACGCCGAGGGTCGTCAGGGCATCCGGGGCGGCCGAGACCGCGGCGAGCCGCGTGAGCAGGTCCGCGCGGGCGCCCGTCACCGCGGCGTCGTCGGCCAGGGCGAGGGAGTCGAGGTCGAGCGGGGCCCCGGAGCGGGGTGCGGTCTTGCCCTCGGAGGGCGGCAGCAGGATCAGCACCGGGCCAGCCTAGCCAGGCGCCCCCGGACCGACGCGCGGACGGGCCGGGCCGACGTCGTCGTCCGGACCTGGCACAGTGGTGGGGTCCGCACAGCCGCCCCGCATCCCAGGAGTCGCCCGATGACCGCCATGAACGTGTTCGGCGTGGTGTACCCGTTCGTCCTGCTCGTGATCGCGGCCGCCGTGTGGCTCGGGGTCCGCTCCAGCGGGCGGGAGCGCACGCACGCCTCCGCTCTGGAGCACCGCCTGCGGGAGCGCACCTTCACGGGGCAGGACCGCGTGACGCTCGAATGGCCCCGGGACCGGCGACACCCGAGCCTGGCGAAGGTCGTCTCGATCGGCGAGTCGTACGGGTACCGGCTGCTGGACAAGCGGGAGCGCGAGCACGTGGTGGAGCTCGAGTTCGAGCGGATCCTCGACGACGAGGGGTTCTGACCCCAGCCGGGGGCCGTGAGGCGGGACGGACCGGCTGTAAGCCGGGAACCGGCCTCTCCCCAGCAATCACGCGGGATCCACGGGGGTCGTGCCGGTCCTGTGCCGGTTCGGC